>CAZGCB010000047.1:0-19697 GCA_964524065.1 uncultured Caulobacterales bacterium
ACCAGTGACCCCTACGATGTCAACGTAGTGCTCTCCCGCTGAGCTAACCGCCCGTCGCGTCGCCGTCCTGGGTTAGGCAACAAGACCCCAGAGCTAAAATCCACCGTGCAGCGTGTCAATCATAAGCCGCGCAGAGAGCGTCGCCGAAACCAGGCCGAATGGCGTTGGAGGCGGGACCGTGTTTGCGCCGTAGGCGCGCTGGGGCCGCTAATTGGGGACGTTGAGGCTTCCTTAGCGCGGGGCGACGAGGCTGAGGGCGTTTGACCATCGGACAGCCCCGCATGCCTAGGATGTCGCCGCATGACCACCCTTGCGATTATGCAGCCATATTTTGCGCCCTATGCGGGGTATTTCCGGCTGATCGAGCGGGCGGACATTTTCGTCGCCTTTGACTGCGTTCAGTTTCCGCGCCGCGGCTATGTGCATCGCAACCGTTTGCGGACTGGGGCTGGTACGCTTGATTGGGCGACGTTACCGATGGCGAAAGCGCCGCAAGAAGCGCTGATTCACGATCTGCGCTTTACAACGGATGCGCCAGCGCGTTGGTCGCAGCTGGCGGCGCGCTATGGCGCGTTGAGCCTGCTGCATGGGTGCGGCCCGCCGGCGGCGGGTGCGCGCGCTGTGGATTGGATCCTGGAGTCTCTGGCGTTGAGCTGCGCCCGGCTAGCCTTGGATTTTGCACCGGTGCGCTCGAGCACGCTGAACATCGCCCCAGAGTTGCGGGGTGTCGATCGCGTGATCGCCATTTGCCAGCGCCTGGGCGCTCAAACCTATCTCAACGCGCCAGGCGGACGATCGCTGTATGGCGCGGAGCCTTTCGAGGCGGCGGGACTTAGTTTGCGCTTTTTACCCGATTGGACGGGCCGCAATGACAGCGTGTTGCAGTACATCGCCGATGAGGGGGCCGAGGCCGTGTGCGCCGCCTTGCGTCGCGATGGCGGCCGACCGCTGGCGGCTTAGACGCGATGGATGCTGCCCAGGCGTTGGGCCCGCCGGGTCCTAGCCGGCGGCGGCTCGTCGCACGCCGTCCTCAGCGATGACGGGGTGACCGGCGCCGAGGCGGGTCAGCGCGTCGGCGATGCGCCGCGCTTCATGTTTGGTCATGTCCGGAAAACAGGGCAGCCCCAACGCGCGCTGCGCGAGATGCGTGGTCACGGGCAGGGGGTCGGCGCGCACCTGCCGGTAGGCGTCTTGGGCTGCGCAACCGGGCCCCCACCACCGCAGCGTCTTGACGCGCAGGGCGGCCAAGCGGTGCTGCGCGGCTTCGGCCCCGTCCTTCGCCAACACGTTGAACGTGGCTGTGGCGTGATCATGGGCGGCGTCGGGGCCCAGCGAAACCGCAGACGTGTCCTGCGGGGTGTTCACGGCTTGGCGCAGCATACGCTTCACGGACAACCAATCGGCGCGCCGCTGGGGCCAGGCATCCAGTGCGGCGAGCGCCACGGCCGCGTGATACTCGCTCATTTTGCCGTTGACGCCCGGCTCGCGGGTGATGCGGTCGGTGTAAAAGCCAAAGTTCAACATGCGCTGCACCGTGACGGCCAAGGCGGTGTCATGGGTGAGCGCGAGGCCCCCTTCGCCGCACCCCAGCGCCTTCGTGGCGTGGAGACTGAGGATGAGCGGCGGCGCGTCGCCCGGCGGGGCTTGGGTGACGGTGTCGAACGCCGCGGCCGCATCGAGCACGACGGGTACGCCGGTTTCTTGCTCCACCGTCCGCCACGCGCGCCAGTCCAACGGGGCGCCGAATGGCGCGACGGCGACGATGGCGGCGGGCGCAAGGGCCCGGGCGCGCGCGATGACATGGGCGGGGTCGAGCGCCCAGCTGGCCTCATCCACATCGAGAAAATAGGGCGTCAGCCCAGCCGAGAGGGCCGCCGCTGGCGTCGCCGCGAACGTCCAGGCCGGCATCAAACACAAACGTTCGGTGGTGGAAGCGCCAGCGCCGGTGGTCGCGGCGTCCCTTTGGGCCGCCCCGGTGCGTGCGCGCAGAACCGCCATCAGCGCCACCGTGCCGCTGGAGGCGGTGACGACGCCGGCGGGCTCGTACCCCGCCATCGCCGCGATGCGGGTGGAGACTTCAGCGTTCAACGGGCCGAAATTCGAATAGATTCGCGTCGCGTCCAGCCGCCGTAAATAGGGCAGCAGCGCCTCGGCCGGCGGAGCGAGGGGACGCGCCGGAGGCAGCGGCGCGGCGTGGAACGGATCAAGGCGTGCGCGGTCCATACGTGCAGCATCCTGCGCGCGCGCTTAAGGACCGTTTTGGCGCGTCGGGCAAATACAAGACAAAGCCGCTCTATTGGGGTGGCTCATAGTCGCACGGCCGCGCGCCCTGACGGCGGTCCGGGGCGAACCACTCCTCAACCCTGACCCACTACGATCAGCCCGTAAGACCAGACAGAGTTTCGATCCGCCCAGGGGCGCCCACATGTCCATCCACACCCAATCCGCCGCCGCCCCGCAGCAGATGCGCGACATGGCGCATGCTTTTGATCGAAACGGCGATGTGGATGTGCTGATCGCTGCGATGGCGATGCTGCCGGAGGCCTATGGTGACGCTGAGCCGGCCAATGGCGTGTTTTGGCGTCTGGTGCGCGCGGCCAACAAAGGTGGTCATACGCGCGACGCGTTATGGCGCCGCCGCTTTGCGGTGGCTGCGGCTGAGACGCACGCTGCGTTGGTGGCGCGGCTGCGCGACCAAGTGCCGAGCGATGGCGTCGCGCTCGATCCCAACTCCCAGCGCGTCATCGTGGTGACACACCAGATGCTGCCGCGGCCCCACGCGCCGACCCTGCAGGTGTTGAATTTGCGCGACCGGTTGGCCAGCCACGATCAGTTACAGCTCTTCGCCGTGAATGGCGAGCTGCTGCCGCTGCAGCCGGAGCCAGCTTTGTTTGACGGCTTTGTCGCCAACAGCCTCAATCTCAAAGGGTTCCAGCAGTTGCGCTTTGATGAGGGCGTCCCGTTGGCGACCTTTTCACCTAAAACAAAGCCGGTGGGCGCTCGCAAGTTGGCGGAGATCGCCGCCTTTGTCGCGGGGGTTCGGCCGCGGGCGGTGATCGCCCATGGCGGTTGGAATCTCGCAGGCGATGTCTTGGCGGCGCATGTGCCAGTGGCGTGTTTTCCCTCCAGCTTGGCGGCTTTGGCGACCCATGCTCATGCCACCATCAACTATGGCGCGCGCGCGGGCGGGCATGAGACGCTGGGCCCCATCCAGCCCGCGACGGACCATTCCATTCGGTATCGCACCGGCGCCGATCAGCTGCCGGCGCCCGATCCCGATTTCCAATGGAGCGATGTGGGCTTGACGGAGGCGCAGGCGGGCGCCGATCGCCTGCCGCTCATTGTGCCGGGCGCGCGACTGGCGCAGGAGATCGGGCCACGCTTTGAGGCGGGACTGGCGGCCTTGCTGAGCGCTGTTCCTGAAGCCGTGCTCGTGTTTGTGGGCGATGCGTCTTTCGCGCCGCAGACCGTCGCGCTGGAGAGGCAGCGCGATCAGTGGGTGGTGGCGCCCAAGCAATCGCTTGAGCGCTTGCGGGCTCTGCTGATGGCGGGCGAGGCGATGATCGACACGCCCGCGCCGGGCAATGGCACGAGCGGCATGCTGGCTTTAGCGGCGGGGCGGCCGGTGTTCACGATTTCCGATCTCGATAATGGGCTCTTGTTCGGGGTCGATGGACAGGCGGTGGATCCCGATGGCCTCATCGCCTTGGCGACGGCGTTTTGTCGCGACGCGGCGGTGCGCCAAACCTGGGTGCAGAAGGCGGCGTGGTGGCAGGCGGAGCGTGCGCCGATCTTTTTACGCGGCGAGCAGTTGGAGCCCGATTTCCAAACCGTGATCGACGCCGCCGCGGCCGGGTTCACGGCGCGTCATGATGGCGTCAAATTCGCTGCGGCGGAGTAGCGGACCCGATTCAGCGCAGACGGGTGAGCCGCATAAAGGCGTCGCTGTCCAGGCGATGGCGCGGGGTGTCGGGTTCGACAATCACGGTTTTGGCCGGCGCCGATTTGGTGACGCGCGCGCCCGCGCCGACAAAGCAGGCCTCGCCCAGTTCCACCTGATTGCCGATCGCGGCGCCGAGGCCAAGAAAGCTGCGCGCGCCGATGCGGCTATGCCCGCCAACCGCGACATTGGCCGTCATCCAGGCGCCGTCCTCCACGGTGGAGTGGTGGCCCAGCGTGGCGTTCGACCAGATGAAAGCGCCCATGCCGACTTGGGCGTAAGGCTCGACTGAGGCGTGATCGAGCACCAGAGCATTGGGGCCGATGTCGGCGCTGTCGGCGATGAAGGCTGCGGCGTCGATGAGCGGCGGCGTCTCATAGCCCAATTCGTGGAGAGCTGTGATGCGATCCAGCCGGATCTGGTTGAGCTCCTGATAGCCCAGCGCGACAAAGGCGTCGTGGCTTTGCGGCGCAAAGCGCGTGGTCAGATCGTCCCAACGCACCACAGGGCGGTCCTTGTGGGTGTCTGTCGTCCAATACGCAGCATCGACGACATAGCCCGCCAGCGCCTCGGCCCCCCGCGCGCGCACCAGATAGTCGGCGACGACATCGGCAATGGCGCCGGTTCCAAACAGCACAATCGGTGTCATCAACCCGTCCTTCACCGTGATCGCGTACCCCGAGGGTGGAGCTTCGTTTCCACGCCGAGGCGTTCTGCATGGCACACCCGTCTTACTCAGCGATGACCGGCGCGACGCCCATAGGGCTTGGGGCGCGGTTTGGCCGACTTGCGGCGACGCGTGGCGAGGCGCCGGCTTTGATTTATGACGATCATCAGGTCAGCTATCGCGCGCTTGATGACCTGCGGCGGGGCATCGCCAGTGGGCTAAGGGCGAGGGGCGTTGGCCCGCGCGATGTGCTCGCCATCGTTCATGCGAAATCACCGCTTGGCTATGGCGCCATGCTGGCGGGGCTGAGCCTGGGCGCGCCCTATCTCAACCTCGATCCGGCCAATCCGCCGGCGCGCTTGGAGGCGATCCTCGCGCGCGCCGGCGCGCGCCTGGTGCTGTCGGACGGGCCCGCGCCGCAGAGTGTCGCGGCGGCCGCGTCGGCTCTGGCCTTGCCCGTGTTGGAGATTGAGGTGCTGGCGTCGTGCGCGGCGTCGGCGAATCTGGATGATGTGGCGGGGGCCGTTCTGGGCAGCGATCCGGCCTATGTGATGTTCACCTCGGGCTCTACGGGCGAGCCCAAGGGCGCGCTGATTTCCCACGCCAATCTCGCGCCCTTTATCGACTGGGTCGGCGCCCATTTCGCGGTGACGGATACGGATGTGTTCACCGGCGTGAACCCGATCTATTTCGACAATTCGGTGTTCGATTTTTATGGCGCGCTGTTCAATGGCGCGGCCTTGGCGCCCGTGCCCTCGGAGATTGTGCAGCGGCCGGGCGATCTGGTGGCGACGCTGGAGCGCCGGGGCGTGAGCCTTTGGTTCTCCGTCCCGTCTTTGCTGGTCTATCTCGACGCGATGAAGCTGCTGGACGGGACGCGCCTTCGCGGTATGCGCGCCTTTGTATTTGGCGGCGAGGGCTATCCCAAGGGCGCGCTCAAGGCGTTGCATGAGGCCTATGGCGATCAGGCGCGGCTGGTGAATGTGTATGGGCCGACGGAATGCACCTGCATTTGCAGCGCCCATGATGTGACGGCCGCCGACTTTGCGGACATGACAGTCTTGGCGCCTTTAGGCCGCCTCAACCCGCAATTCGACGGCGTGGTTCTCGATGGCGATCAGGTGTGCGAGCCCGGCCAGGCGGGGGAGTTGTGTCTCACCGGACCGTTGGTGGGGCTGGGCTACCTCAATGATGCGGAGCGGACGGCTGCGGCCTTCACGCAAAACCCCGCCAATCCGGCCTGGCCGGAGCGGATGTATCGCACCGGGGATCGTGTGGTGCGCCATGCCGATGGCGTGTTCTGGTTCCGCGGACGGCTCGATAATCAGATTAAGCATAGGGGCTACCGCATCGAGCTGGAGGACATCGAAGCGGCGCTCAATGCGCTCCCTGGCGTCGCGCAGTCAGCGGCGGCGTTGCATCGCCCCGATCCCGCCCGTCCGGGTCGGCTTGTGGCGGCGGTGACGCGCACGGGCGGCGAGCCCCTCTCCGGCGCGCGTTTGCGCGATGCGCTGGCCGAGGCGCTGCCGCCCTACATGGTTCCCCAAGCCATTGTGGTGCGGGACACGCTGCCCAAAAACGCCAATGGCAAGGTGGATCGCCGCGCCTTAGCGGCCGATTGGGACGCCGCGTCGATGTCCGCCAAACCGTCCTCCGCGAACCGCGCGGCGTGAGTGTCAGGAGAGCCCGATGACGGACCTCAAACGTGTGATCGCCGACAGCCTGCGTCTGACGCCGGACGCGGTGGCCGATGACGCGGCCATGGAGACTTTGGAGAGCTGGGACAGCCTGGCGCACATGGATCTCATCGCCAATATCGAAACGGTGTTCGGCCTGACGCTGACGGCCGACGACATCATCACCATGACGAGCCTGCCGGCCATTCGCACGCTGCTGAGCACCCGCGGGGTGGCGCTTTAGATGCAGCTTGACGGCGCCCCCCTTGTGATCACCGGCGCCGCGGGCGATTTGGCGCGCGCGGTGAGCGCGGACTTGGCCGCGGCCGGTGCGCGGCTGGTGCTGATGGATCGCGATGCAAGCGGTTTGGTGGCGGCGCGCGATCATGTCAATGAGGCGGGAAAGCCGGACGCGGTGGCCGGCCTCATTGCGTGCGATCTGAGCCAAGACTCCGCAGTGGCGGACGCCTTCACCCAAGCGACGGAGCAATTGGGCGCTGAGCCCGTGGGCCTGGTGCATCTGGCGGGGCGCATCGCCAGCCGCCCTTTGGTGAATCTGTTGGATCGCGAGGGCGCGCGGCACAGCCATGCGCTGTGGCGTGAGGTGGTGAGCGCCAATCTCGATACGAGTTTTCTCGTCGGCGCCGCCATGGCGGAACGCTTGGTGAAGGCGCGGGCGCCGGGCGCCATCATCCTCACCTCCAGCCTCGCGGCGCGGGGCAATGCCGGACAGTCCGCCTATGCCGCGGCCAAGGCCGGGGTGGAGGCCTTGGTCAAAGTCTGGGCCAAGGAATTGGGGCCCCAGGGCGTGCGGGTGAATGCGATCGCGCCGGGCTTTATCGACACGCCGTCCACCCATGCGGCGCTGGGCGATGCGGGCTTGGAGGCGCGCCGCAAGGCTGCGCCGCTGCGCCAGCTTGGCGGGTCCCAGGCCGTGGCGCAGACCGTGCGCTACGCCCTCACCAATCCTTTTGTCACCGGCGCGGTGCTGCCTGTGGATGGAGGGGCCAGCCTATGAGCCATCCGAGCGCACAGCGCGCGGCGCCCGCCTTTCAACGCGGCGATTTGGAAAGCGCGAAATTCAACCATAAGCGCGCCGATTATTATCGCGCGCTGGAGACGTTTCAGGCGCTGGACTACAGCCAAACCGACCTCATCCATCACTTCCCCTGTTTTGTCGGGGAGATGACGCTGGCGCGCTATTTCTCGCTGTTTGAGATCTACAAGCAAACGCTGCCCGTGGCCGGACACATTGCCGAGGTAGGCGTTTACAAAGGCGCGGGCACGCTGTTCTTCGCCAAGCTGGTGGAGCTTTATGAGCCGCGGGCGCTGACGCAAGTGCATGGCTTTGACTGGTTCCAGGGCGCCGCGCCGGGGCCGGATGAGCCGCACATCGCCGCTGGCGCCTATGCCGAGCCCAAGGCGCGGGTGGAGACGCTGATCCGGGTCCAGAAGCTCGATCATGTGGTGCGGCTGCATGATTTTGATCTGCGCAGCGGCGCGGCGGATTTCTTCGCGGCGCATCCGCATTTGCAGTTCAAGCTGGTGTTCCTCGATGCCGGTGCGATGGATGTGATGCGCGCGGCGATGCCGTTATTTTGGGAGCGGCTGACGCCGGGCGGGGTCCTCGTGCTGGATCAATACAATTTTGACGTCGCGCCAGCCGAGACGGTGGTGCTGCGCGAGCTGTTGCCTGACGCCAAGGTGCGCGCGTTCCCCAATGGCTGGATGCCCAACGCTTATGTGGTGAAGGAGTAGGGCGCGCGCTTTGGATTCACGAAGCCTTGGCGAGTGTGCAGCTAGGCTGACGGTATGAGCGCCGCCGCCCCCCTGCGCGCCCCCTCGCCAGAGGATCAGGCCGCCCCGAACTCACCGATTGCGCCCCTGCAATGGGGCCCTTCGCAACTCGTCTTCGCGCCCAACGGTCAGGGCGGCTGGATGAACAGCCACGCCCAAGTGCCGACGCCGCTGCACATTGATGGCGTGCTACGGGTGTATTTCTCCGCCCGGCCGGAGCAGACGCTCAGCCTCACCGGCTTTGTCGATCTCGATCCCGAAGATCCCACGCAAATCCTGCGCGTGCATGACACGCCAATCCTGGAGCTTGGCGGGCCCGGCGACTTTGACGAGCATGGCATCATGCCCGCCACCGCGCTCCAGATCGGGGATGAGGTGTGGCTGTATTACACGGCGTGGCGGCGCAATGTGTCGGTGCCGTATATGAACTCCACCGGCTTGGCGGTGAGCCGCGATGGCGGCGTGACGTTCAAGCGCGCCTGTCCGGGCCCCGTCTTGGGCTGGGGCCCGCATGATCCCTATAGCGCCACCTCGCCTTTGGTGATGCGTTTCTCCGGGCCTAACGACAGCGGGCCGCAGGATTTCCGCGCCTATTACAGCTCCGGCGACATTTGGCGCGAGGTCGATGGCAAGATGGAGCACAGCTACGATCTCAAAGAAGCTGTCTCCGAGGATGGCGTGCATTGGCGCCAAACTGGCCGGGCCTTGTTTGAGCGCGCCGAGCCCATGGAGGCGCTGGTGCGCCCGGCCGTGTGGCGCAGCGCCGATGGACGGCTCCACCAGCTGTTTTCGGCGCGCGGCTTTGCCGATTTTCGTGGCGGCGCCGGCAGCTATCGCATGGGCTATGGCGTCTCCGATGATGGCGGCGCCCGTTGGATCCGCCGCGATGAATGCGCTGGCATCGCGCCGGCCGAAACCGGCTGGGACGCCGGCATGGCCGCCTATCCGCAGGTCACGCGCGTCGGCTCGGACCTCGGTGTTTTCTATAATGGCGCGGGCTTTGGCGTTGGCGGTTTTGGGTTCCGTCGCGCGCTGAACGCCGGCGCGTTCTCCCTTCCACACTAAGGAGACGGCCATGCGCTCCGCTCCGCCACCGGCGATGCCGAAACCGTTGGTGATTTTCGGCTTGGCCGATATCGCCTCGGTGATCCGCGTTTTCTTGGAGCAAGAGGGCCGGCGCCGTGTCGTCGCCTTCACCGCCGACCGCGCTTATGTCGATGGGCGGGGCTTGGATGGACTGCCCTTGGTTCCGTTTGAGGATCTGCCGGACGTTCATCCGCCGGAGACGGTGGAGATTTTTATCGCCGCCGCCTATGGCGAGTTCAATCGCACGCGTTTGGCGCTGATGGAGAAGGCGCGCGCCGCCGGCTATCGCCTCGCCAGTCATGTGAGCCCGCGCGCGGCGGTGTGGACGGATCAGATCGGCGAGAATGTTCTGATCTGCGAGCATGTGACGGTGCAGCCCTTTGCGCGCATCGGCGATGGTGCGTTCCTCTGGCCAGGCACCGTGGTGGTGCACCATGCAGAGGTAGGCGCGGGCTGTTATCTCGGCCCGCAGGCTTTTATCGGCGGGCATGTGCGTCTCGGACGCGGCGTGACAGCGGGGCCGCAGGCCGTCATCGCCAGTCATCGCAGCGTCGGTGATCACGCCTTTATCGGCGCCGGGGCTGCGGCCTTTGGCGAGACAGCCGACGGCGCTGTCATGCTGGCGCCGTCCACGCGCCCGGCGCCCTTCGCCAGTGATGATGCGCCGGCGCCCCTGCGTCAGCGTCTGTTCAACGGCGGCTGAGCCATGTGCGGCTTTTCGGCTTTGCTCGGCGTTGCGGCGAGCGCGGCCGAGCGCCTGGCCCATGGCCGCGCCATGCTGGACGCAATCGCGCATCGCGGGCCGGATGAAGCTGGGTTGATGGTGGAGGATTGGGCGCTGCTGGGCACGGCGCGCCTGTCCATCATCGATGTGGCTGGCGGCGCGCAACCCCTCAGCGATCCGGAGGGGCGCTGGTGGATCGCCTATAATGGCGAGGTGTTTAATTATCTCGAGCTGCGGCCCGAACTGGAAGCCCAAGGCTGGCGCTTCTCCACGCGCACCGACACCGAAGTGGTGCTGGCCGGCCTCGCGCTGCATGGCGCGGCGTTTGTGCCGCGGCTCAATGGCCAGTTCGGCTTTTGCTTTGTCGACCGCGCGCGCCGCACCGCCATTCTGGCGCGTGATCGCTTTGGCGAGCGGCCGGTGTTCTATACCCAGGCCGGCGGCGGGATTGCGGCCGCGTCCGAGATGAAAGCGCTGACCCAAGCGCCGGGGGCAGCCCTGCAACTCGACCCGCGCGCCCTGCGCCAAGTCGCGCGGCGGTGGACGGCGGGGCCGGACGCGACGGTGTTTGAGGGCGTGCGCGCGCTCCCGCCGGGGCATGTCCTTGAAATCGGCCCCAAAGGCGCCGGCGCCCCGCGTGTCTATGCGACGACGTTGCTGGCGCCCGCGCCCTTTGCGGGATCGCAGGCCGAGGCGGTGGAGGCGGTGCGCGAGACGCTGACGGATGCGACGCGCCTGCGTCTGCGCAGCGACGTGCCCGTGGGTTGCTTTGTCAGCGGCGGCTTGGACTCCACCATTATCGCGGGACTGCGTCGGCGGATCGGCGCCGGCGACGCGCCTGGTTTTTCGCTCGCTTTCGCGGATGCAAATTTCGATGAGCGCGGCTTTCAGGCTGAAGTCGCGGCGGCTCTCGGCCTCCATCCGCTGGTGGAGGAGATGGACGGCCCCGCCATCGCCGCCGCATTCACCGACGCTGTCTGGCATAGCGAAACCGTGCAGTTCCGGACCGCCGCCGCACCCATGGCGCGGCTGGCCGCGCGGGTGCGGCGCGCCGGGGTGAAGGTGGTGCTCACCGGCGAGGGTGCTGACGAGGCGTTTCTCGGCTACAACATTTTCAAGGATGCGCTGGCGCGGCTCGCCCTCGCGACGGGGGCGGACGAGGCGGATGCGGGGCTGAACGCGCTCTACCCCTATCTCGCCCATGTGCGTGCGGGGGGCGCGGCGATGGCGTCCTATTATCGCGGCCTCAGCGCGGACATCACCGATCCCTTGTTCGGCCACGCCCCGCGCTTGGCCATGGGCGCCATGGCGACGCGGGTGTTCCGCGTCGACGCGTGCGAGGATGCGGGGTCCATAGACGCGGCCCAGGACGCGCGCATTGTGGATTATCTGCGCGCGCGGCATCCTGATTTTGACTCAGCGCCGTTGTTGCGTCGGGTGCAAGCGGCGGAGATGGCGCTGCTGCTGGATGGGTATTTGCTGTCCTCCCAAGCCGATCGCATGATGGCCGGGCGGGGCGTGGAGGGGCGCAGCCCCTTCCTCGATCCGCGCGTGGTGGATCTCGCCTTTCAGTTGCCGCCGGCTTTGTGTCTCACGGCCAAGGGCGAGGAGAAGCGCATCCTCAAGGACGCGTTCGCCGATCTCATTCCGGAGGGCGTGCGCGCGCGGCCCAAACAGCCCTATCGCGCGCCGGGCGCGAAAGCATTTTGCGATGGGACGCGTCTGCGGCCCGAAGCGGCGGCGTTGTTGTCGCCCGTATCACTGGAAGCCTCAGGCGTATTGGACGTCGATTTTGTCACGCGGTTGACGGAGCGCGTCGCGCAGGCTGGCGGGGATGTGTCGCCGGCCATGGATCAGGCCTTTGTCTGCGCGCTGTCGAGCGTGTTGCTGCATCAGTTTTATGTGGCCCGCAGCCGCACGCCCGAACGCTGGATCGCCCGTACCCCGGCGCCGCGTATTCAGGATCTGACGGGACGGGCCGTGAGCGCAGCTTAGGCCGCGGCGCGGTTGCGTTGACGTTGCGCCGACGCCCAGGGCCGCACGGTCATGTCGCGGCTGATAAAGGGCTGAAACCGGCTCAGCATGTCGCCATAACCGAGCTCGAGCCCGCTCTCGGCGCCGGTTTCCACGGCCGCCCGCACGCCCTGCATCCAGCGCACTGGCGCGCTTATGTGTTCGGCCAGGCGGCCCTTCAGCGTGGTGATATCGTGTGGCAGCCAGCCGCCCGTGACATTACAGCCGACGGGCATGGCGGGGGCGCTGAGCGGCGCTTGCTCCAACGCGGCGCTGAACGCTGTCGCGGCCTCGCCCAGCAGCAGGCAATGCCACGCGCCGGAGACAGGCAACCGGCTGATGGAGCGGGGCTGTAGCGCCGTCAGAGCCGCTTCGGCTTCGCCGGCATCCGCGGCGCGCATGGCGAGGGAGAGATTGCCCGGCGCATTGATGTTGCTGACAAACACCGGGCGGCCGGCGGCTCGCAGTTCATCACAGACGCTTTCCGCCGCCTCCAGCCCCACGCCCAGCACGCCCAGCATGGCGCCGGCGCGCCCGCCTTCATCGGCGTCCATCAGAGTCGCGCGGCGCCAGACGAGGCGCACCAGCGTCTCCTCATCGCAGACGCCAGCCACATGCAGCGCGCTCCACAATCCCACGCTGTAGCCGAGGGCCGCTTTGAATGTGTGACCGGCCGCAAGCGCTTCATCATAGGCGCTGAGATTGCATAGGGTGATGAGGGTCGAGGCGATGGCGTTGCGGTTGAGAGCGCCGCTGTCGGCCGCGATCTGCGCGAGCGCATCGGCGTTCGCCAGATCGTTCACCAGCGGGATGAGGCGCCGGAAGCGCGACGCGTCTTGGAAGCGCGCGATCATCGCCGGCGCGTGCGCGCCATGGCCGGGAAACAGCGCAACCTCGTGCTTGTGCGACCCAGACATGGGCGCGTCGGTGCTCACAGCGCGTCCGGCGCGACGCCGAGCTTCTCAAACACATCCGTCAGGGCCGCAGCGTCCGGCCTCGCCTCCAGTTTGGCGATGGCCGCGTCGCGATCCATGCGCCCGACGCGCACCAACTCCGCCAGCTCCCACTCATAGGGATGAAAGCCATAGCGCTTGAGGTGCGAGAGAATGCCCACATCATTCAGCCGGCAATTGCTGGAATGCGCGCCGGTGTCGGCTGGCGGCTCCCAGCCGAATTGGCGGATATGGGCGATGATGGCCGTCACATCATAATCGCCGGCGAGCAGGGGATTGATCACCGTCAGCGTCTGGTCGGCGTGCTGTTCGCCATCCAGTCCGAAATAGCGCCGCGCCTCCACGCCGAAGGCGGCTTGATAACGGGCCAGCGCGCCGACGCGCTGCTGGGCCGTGCGGTCGAGCGACAGCGTCATCGCGACGCCGTCCTTGGGCACTTGCCCGCCCAGATACCCGCCGGCGATCAAAGGCGCGCCATGGCGCAGCGCCAGCTTGATCATGGTGGTGTTGATCAGATTGATGCAGGAATTGCAGACATTGGAGGCGCGCGTGATCGCCGCCTTCACATGCACATCGCCGGCGAGGCTGGTGCGGTACATGCCCGTCATAAAACGCTGGGACGGCTTGATCATCATATGATCGACGCCGAGATGGTCGGTCACCACATCGATGTTGCGCTTGGCGGCGCCGGACAAAAAGCCATTGTCGATGGTGACGCCGAGAATGCGGCCCTCAAAGCGTTCCGCCATCTGCGCGAGGACGTAAGTGGAGTCCTTGCCCCCGCTATAGGCCACGATGCAGGCATATTCGCCGTCGCTGACTGCGGCTGTGCGGAGCGCGGCTTCTAGCTGTGCGGCGAGGTCGGCATGGCGCTGGGCTTGGGCGGCGTCGTCCTCGGCCTCACGGCAAAAGCGACACACCCCCTCGGCGTCAAACTGCACGCGCGGAAACGCCGCCGGCAATGTGCAACGCGTGCAGCGGGCGAAGCCTGAGGGCGTCGGATCCGTTGATTCTGGCGAGATGGCGCGGGCGGCGGAGCGGGACATGGCGCGCCTCAGGCCGCTTGGCGTTTTTCGGCGATGAGGGCGGTGATCCCATCCAGGGTGGACAGGCGCGGATCGGCCAAATCGGCATCGCTGAGCCGCAGGGAAAAGCGCCGCTCGATAAAGCCGATCAGCTCCACAAAGCTGTAGGAATCCAGAAATCCGTCCTCGAACAGATGGCGCTGGCTCATCTCCTCGCCGCTGAAATCCACCAGGGCGATCTCCTCCAGGAAGTCGCGAAGGACGGCGGTGATGGCGGTGTCCATGGGAAACTCCGTGTTGAGAAGGGCTAAGCGGCTGTCGTGACTGCGTCTGGTGCAGGCGCGCCAAGCACGCGCTGCGGCGTCAGCCGTCCGCTGCGGTGATCGCGCCAGAGCGCGATGGCGTAGAGGTCATTGGGGATCACGGGCCGACCGTCGGTCAGCTCGTCCCAGCGCAGCGCGGCCAATGCGGCGCCTTCGCCCAAACGTGCGCTGTCCAGATCTGCGTCTGTGATGGCGGCCGTGAAATAGTGCTTGTTGAAAACCAGCGGCGCGACCGGACCCATATCCACGCGTAGACTGATGAGCGGCGTAAGCGCCAGCCCTTCCAGCGCTGTTTCTTCTTTCAGCTCACGTACCGCGGCGTCGGCGGTTGTCTCGCCGATGTCTGGCGCGCCGCCGAACAGGCCCCAATAGCCGGCCATGGCGACGCCGGCTTTGTCCTCGCGCAGCTGCATGACAAAGCGGTCGGCGTCCAACGCCAAAATGATCCCGACGCCGCACGCGCCGGCGGGCAGAAACAGGGGCCTATGGCGCGTGATCGACGACATGGGGCGAGTCTAGCGACGGCGCCTGAAAAGAGCGTTGATGCATTCCTCAAGGTTCGGGTTGTGGGTCTCATGTTGCACTGCAGCATCGGTGTGCGCCGTTTCGTCGCGGGGCCTCGCGTTGTCATGGATCTGTCGCATCCCGTTCCTATGACGCATCGCAGAAGCAGCAGTGTCGAGGGGACCATGGACGAAACCGATCAAGCGCCAGGCGCGCCGACGCCCGAAGAACCGGTCGCCGAAGAGGATCGTGCTGAGGCCACGAACCCCGAGGATGACACTGCATCAGCGGAGGCTGACGCCGATACAGCCAGCACGGATGCGGCGTCTGACGAAGAGACGCCCGCCGACCCCGGAGATTCAGCGGGCGCTGACGCCGACGCCACAGAGCCCGAGGGGGACGCCGTGGCTGAGGGTGACGGTGAAACGGCGGCGAGCGATGCCGCGCCGCTGTCCGAAGACGCCGCCCCGGACGGCGATGCTGACGCGGCGGGGACGGATGAGGCGGCCGCTGCGGACGTTGCTGAAGCTGAAGACGGCCTTGGCGCCGAGGCTGCCGCCGAGGGTGCTGAGAGTGTCGTGGACGCGGCGGAGCTGATCGAGCCGGCCGCCAGCGGCTTTAACCCGCTGCAGCCCGTGATCGACATCATCGCCGCCGGCGGTCCGGTGATCGCCATTTTGGCGATCTTGTCGGTGATCAGCCTGGCGCTGATCTTGGTGAAATACGTTCAATTCACGGCCCTGCGCATCGGCGATGTGCGGTTTGTCGGCCCGGCGACCAACCATCTACGCGCCGGCGATCCCCAAAGCGCGTTCGATCTGGTGTCCCGTCAACGCAGTGTTGTGGCCCGCGTCATGGAAGCGGCCGTGCGCGGCAAGCTGATGGCGGCGGATGAAACCCGTGTGCGCGAGGAGGTGACCCGCGTCGCTCAAGCCAAGCTGGACGGGCTGGAGCGCGGGCTGCCGCTGCTGAGCCTCATCGCGACGGTGAGCCCGCTGCTGGGTTTGTTGGGCACGGTGCTGGGCATGATCGACGCCTTCCAACAGCTCGAGGACGCCGGCGATCGTGTGGATCCGGCCATCTTGTCGGGCGGGATTTGGGAGGCGCTGCTCACCACCGCCGCCGGGCTCGCCGTGGCGATCCCATCAGCGGCGTTCTTTTCCTGGCTGCAGCGGGCCGTGGATGTCGCGGCTCAGCGTATGGAGGACGCGGCGACGCTCGTGTTCACGGCGGAACTGTATCAGGACGCAGCGGTGGAGGGCGGCGAGGCGCAGCCCCAAACCGCAGAGGCTGGCGTTTAGCCGTAGGAGGCGCGCGCCATGCAGCTTCGTCGGCCGCCCAAATCCATCGCATTGTTGAATGTCACCCCGCTCATCGACGTGGTGTTCATCCTGCTGGTGTTCTTCATGCTGGCCACCAATTTCGCCCGCTATCGCCTGATTGAGGTGGAGACGCCGCCGGAAACGGAGGTCGTGAAAGCCGCCGATGCGGCCATCATCATCGGCCTCGGCCCCGATGGCGTGGTGAGCTTCGACGCTGAGGACATTCCGCCCGAAACGCTGAGCGCGCGTATCGCAGCCATCGTCGCCATCGATCCGGGCCGGACCTTCTTGGTGCGGCCGCAGGCGGGCGTGTCGCTGCAGGACGCCATCGGCGCCTATGACCAAACCCGCGCCGCCGGCGCTACGGTCGTCTCGTTTTCGCCGCCGCCGCGGGGGGAGAGCTAGCCCATGCGCTTCGCCCAACCCAAGCGTCCGAAGGACTTGGTGAACATCACCCCGCTCATCGATGTGGTGTTCATTCTGCTGGTGTTCTTCATGCTGGCGGGCGCGATCGAAAAGCCCGACCCGCTCGATGTGGCGCCGCCGCAATCGGCCGCCGAGGAGGCTGGAGATGTGGAGGATCTTGTGATCCTCATCGATGCGGACGGGCGCCTGGCCTTTAACGGTCAACCTTTGACCAATGATGCGGATTTGGTGCGCGCCGCCACCATCTGGATCGCTTACCAGCCCGCCACGGGCATTCAATTGAAGGCCGATGCCGAAGTGGATGCGGTGCGGGTGATCCAAGTCATGGATTTGCTGCGCGAGGCGGGCGCGCGATCCCTCGTGCTGCTGACGGTGGGAGGTTCGGTGTGAGTTCCGCAACGCTGCCCGCGGGCCCGTTTGGCGATACGGCCCCGCCGGCCCCGACGCGTAAGCATTGGGCGCTGGGGATCGCGGCGGCCGCGGCGGTGCATTTGGCGGTCGGTTGGTCGTTGCTGCCGCCACCGCCGGAGCCCATCTCCGCTGATGATGTGGAGGGGATCACCGTCAATCTCGCACCGCCGCCCATCGTGGATCCGCCGCCGGTGGATGAGCCGCCGGAGCCTGAGCCTGAACCGGAGCCGGAGGAAGAGGTGATCCAGGAGCGGGCCGAGAACGCCCCCCCGCCGGCGCCCCCGCCAGCGCCGCGTCCGCCCCGCGAAATCCCGGAAGTGCAGCCGCAGCCGATCCCGGAAATGTGGGTGTCGGGTCAAAGCAGCGGGCTCACCGTGTCCGAATATGCGACGTTGGCCACTTGGTTGCGTGCGGCGCGCATGGCGATCGCTGCGGAGCTGCGTTACCCGGCTGAAGCGCGCAAGGAACGCATTGAAGGGCGTGCCGAAGTCGCCATCACCGTCGACCGGCGCGGACGGGTCATCAGTTGGGAGTTCAAGCGCCGCACCAATCTCGAGATCCTCGATCGCGAAGTGGAGCGCACCATGCGCCGCACCCGGCGCTTGCCCACGCTGCCACGAACCGTGCGGCATGAGCAATTGTCCTTCACCACGCCGCTGATCTTTGAAATCGTCTATGATGATCGCGCGCCGACGGGCGCGGTGGTGGAGCGGGGGAGCGAGCGCGCCGCCCGCCGCGCCGCAGGGGCGGAACGTCCTGCGGGCGAGGTCACGGATGGCTTGAGCGTCGCCGCCATAGGTCAGTGCGCCCAAGCTTCGGACTCGTTGACTCGCAATCGTGGGGAGCTGTTGGCGGCGCAGGAAGAGCTGAAGCTGTTGCGAGCCGATTATGAGCGCTTAGCTGAGCGGGCGGCGCGCCGCAATGAAGGCGACACGCCGCGCTTGCGTAATTTACGCCGCCAGTATGAGACAGCGGTGGACGCGCACAACGCGCGCTTGGATGGCTTCAACGCTGATGCGGCGGCGTTTTCGACCAGCTGCCAAGGCGGGCGGGCGTCGTGGGGTTCGTACCGCTCGGTGTGTGCGCTCTATCGTCAATCGGGCAACGCCTATTGCGAAGCATTTGGCGTGTATTGGACGCGTTTGCAGGCCACCCCCGCCGGCGGGTGAAGGGTGGCCATGCCAGCGTGTTAACAGATCAGCTTTTGTCTTCGGTCGCGGCGTCCACCGTGTCGGTCGTGCGGATCCAGTCCTCGTCGGCCGCTCGGATTCGGATGATGTCGATATGGTCGTCCGCGATTTGATAGAGGATGATATGCGCCCCCGCCGGCTGAACGCGGATGGCGCCGCCCAACTCCGGCCGGATCGCGCCGATGTCGGGACGATCGATCAGCCTTTGAAACGCGTCATACAGGCGTCGCACATCGCGCTCGGCCTGCTCCACCGACCACACGCCCGCAATGGTGAGCCATAGCGTCTGCAAATCGCCCTGTGCGGCAGGGCGCAATTTCAAAACTCTGACACGCCTAGCCGCCATGCGCCCCGAGCATCCGACTGACAAAGGCGTCAATGTCGAACATCTGCGGTTCGCCGCTGGCCAGCCCGTCCTTGATTTTCGCTTGTAGCGCGGCGATTTGCGCGGCGCGATCTTGGTCCTTGCGGATGAGATCGCGGACATAATCGCTGACATTGGCGTAGCGACCGGTTTTGGTTTGCGCCTCGACCCAATCCTTCATCTGGTCGGGCAGGGACACATTCATGCTGGCCATGGCTCTCTCCATTACGGGCATCATGACAGAGATTGCCAAAAACCGCCATTCTTATCGGTGCTGTGGGGACAAACGGCGTTAGCAAATCCGCGGCAGGGGATCGCCGGTCAGCCAATCCACCATGCGCCGCCCGCCAAGGGCCGTCTCCATCTGCACAAAGCCATGCGGATCCTCGGTGATCTCGCCGATCATGGCGGCTTGCGCGCCCAGCGGGTGTGCGCGCAACGCCGCCAGCGCCGTGTCCGCCTCCGCCGGATCGACAATGGCGATGAGTTTGCCCTCATTGGCGAGATAAAGCGGATCCACGCCGAGCAACTCGCACGCCGCATCCACCGGCCGGGCTATGGGCAGCGCCGCTTCGCGCAGCAGAGCGCCGGTCCCGCTGCTGCGGCAAATCTCATTGATCGCCGTCGCCAACCCGCCGCGGGTGGGATCGCGCAAGACGCGCACGCCCGGCGTCGCCGCGGTGAGACGGGCCACCAAATCATGCAGGGCGGCGGTGTCGCTTTGGAGTGGGGCCTGCAGCGGCAGGCTCTCGCGCGCCGCCAGAATGGTGACGCCATGATCGCCCAAGGTTCCTGACACCAGGATCACATCGCCAGGGCGGGCTTTGTGCGCGGCGGGCGGCTCCACAATCGTGTCCGCAATGACGCCGACGCCAGTGGTGGTGATGAACACGCCATCGCCCTTGCCGCGTTCGACCACTTTGGTGTCGCCGGCGATGATGGTGACATTGGCGGCCTGCGCCGCCTGCGCCATGGAGTGCGCCACGCGTTGCAAATCGCGCAGCGCAAAGCCTTCTTCCACAATGAAGCCGGCGGTGAGGTGCAGCGGCGTCGCGCCGGCCATGGCGACATCATTGATGGTGCCATGCACGGACAGACAGCCAATGTCGCCGCCGGGAAAGAAGATCGGATTCACCACATGCCCATCGGTGGCGATGACCATGCGGTCGGCGCCGGTGAAGCGCGCTTGATCGTCGCCGGCGTCCAGCTGTGGATTGGCGAAGGCGGGCTTGAACAGCTCCTCAAACAGCTGGGCGGAGGCCTTGCCGCCGGCGCC
>CAZGCB010000048.1:0-19674 GCA_964524065.1 uncultured Caulobacterales bacterium
GCGCCAGCTTGATCTCCGTGTCCCAATAGGCGCCCTTGACCAGCCGGACCATGACCTTGCGACCATGGTGTTTTGCGGCGTCGTAGAGCCAGTCGATAACGGCGCCTGCGCGCTTTCCATAGGCCTGGATGACCAGCCCCAGGCCGTCCCATCCGGCCAGACGGGGATCGGCGAGCATGCCTTCAAAGATGTCGAGTGTCGGTTCGAGGCGATCCGCTTCTTCAGCATCGATGTTGAAGCCCAGTCCCCGGTCTTTCGCCGCCACGGCCAATTCGGTCACCCGCGGAACGAGTTCCTGGCGCAACCGGCCAGCCTTTGCGAACTCGAACCGAGGGTGCAGCGCTGACAGTTTGACCGATAGGCCGGGTGATGTCTGGATCGATGGCGCGACATTGCCTTCGCCGACTGCCAGGATGGCCGACATATAAGCGTCGAAATACGCGCGCGCGTCTTGCTCGGTCAGGGCCGCCTCGCCAAGCATGTCATAGGAGTAGAAGTAGCCACGTTTGCGCTCGGCGCCGCCGCGCCGTATCGCCTCCGTTATGGTCTGCCCGAGAACAAATTGGTCGCCCATCTCGCGCATTGCCCGGCGCACGGCGGCGCGCACCACCGGTTCGCCCAGACGCTTCACGGTGCGGTTCAGAAGGCCCATGACACTGGCGCTCTCGTCATCGTCGAGCACCCGGCCGGTCAGCATCAGGGCTGCCGTGGACGCGTTGACGAGGGCGGAATGAGATTTCCCGAGATGGTCGTCCCAATCATGGGGCGTGATCTTGTCAGCTATGAGATCGTCAATCGTTCCAGGATCAGGCACGCGCAGAAGTGCTTCCGCCAGGCACATCAGCGCGATGCCTTCATTGGTCGACAGGCCATACTCGGCGAGGAACACGTCCATCATCCCGGGCTTGCCCGCTTCGCGAATATGCTTGATCAAAGACACAGCGCGCGCCTGGATGGCGGCCCGTTCTTCCGCACTGAGCCCATAAGTCTTCACAAGGTCGCGGATGACACGATCCTGGTCGGCCCTATGAAGCGCCATTATCGCTTTGCGCCGTGGATTGTCTAAAGTTTGACAGGGGGCGTCATCTGTAAACATGATTTCCTATACCACATAGACGAAGCGCCGGCAGCGCCATCACGCGTCGCGCGCCAAGCGGCCTTGCTCAAACATTATGAGTTTTTGATTCGGTTTTAGACGATCAGTTTGGAAGACTGCTTCATAACCTCTTCGATCTCAGCAAATGTGTCCTACCCACTGTGGCAGGCACGCCGGGCAAGCAGGCCGACGGTAATGGCCGCCATGCCGGAGAGAACGAAACCAGGACCAATCTCGTAGGTGATGTCCGTCAGGGACTTCCCATCAATGGACACAAGGGCAGACAGCTGGAACAACACCGTTACAGCGCCGGCCGCCCAACCGTCTTGTGGCGGCACGATCGCCCACGGTTTCCTATGCTCTCCACGCTCGCCTCTCTTGGGAAAGCCCCGCAGCTCGCGCTCGAGGGCGCCACGATGGGGGTAATGCGGGCTTTGAGAAAAACGCGCCTGATCGCGCCTATGCGCTCCGGCAAGCGAAGCCGCGGCCGTTTCACGCTGCTCGGCATCACCGAACGCGCCTCGGGCCCGTGGACGGCGACACGCGACGCCACAATTGAGATAGAAGGCGAGGACAAACCAGCGGTCAAAGCCGAATATGGATCTCGGTCCCATGTGCGTCCAACCAATAGGAGGCTGATATGCTGCTTCGTTTCGACAATCGGGTCGCCATCATCACAGGCGCTGGCGCGGGGCTGGGCCGCGCGCATGCCCTAGAGCTGGCCCGACGTGGCGCGAAGGTCGTGGTGAACGACTTTGGCGGTGGGGTTGATGGCGCCGGCGGCTCCGCAGGGCCCGCCGAAACCGTTGCGGAGGACATCCGTAAAGCCGGGGGCGAGGCGATAGCCCACGGTGCGGATGTGACCAATGTCGACCAGGTGGCCGACATGGTTGCAATGACCTTGGAGGCCTGGGGGCGGGGCGACATCTTGATCTACAACGCCGGCATTCTAAGGGACGCCAGCTTCACCAAGATGGACTTGGCGAATTTTTCCAAGGTTGTCGATGTTCACCTGATGGGGTCGGTCATCTGCACCAAAGCGGTGTGGCCGCTGATGCGCGAGGCCGGGTATGGCCGCGTCCTCATGACCACCTCCTCATCAGGACTCTACGGCAATTTCGGACAGTCCAATTACGGCGCGGCGAAAATGGCGCTGATTGGCTTGATGAACACGTTGCAGATTGAAGGGGACAAGAACGACATCCGCGTCAACGCCTTGGGCCCGGGCGCGGCGACCCGCATGACGGAGAACCTCCTGCCGCCGGCGGCGATCGCGCTCATGCAGCCTGAAACCGTGACACCGGCGGCCGTCTTTTTGGTCAGCGAGAACGCCCCAAAACGCACGATCCTGAACGCTACGGCGGGCGGCTTTTCGCGCACGATCATCCACGAAACCGAGGGAATCTTCCTGAAGGAGGACGACCGCTCGGCGGAGGCCATTGAAGAGCGTTTCGCCGCCATCTCCGATGAAGCGGGCCAA
Source organism: uncultured Caulobacterales bacterium (assembly GCA_964524065.1). Taxonomy (GTDB): domain Bacteria; phylum Pseudomonadota; class Alphaproteobacteria; order Caulobacterales; family Maricaulaceae; genus CAZADA01. The sequence goes on from CAZGCB010000048.1 coordinate 2,577, forward strand.
GCCGTCTATGTGAATGGCGGCGAGCAGGTGGTGAAATTCATCACCAAAGCCGCAGCAGCGGCGGGCGTGAAGCTCGCCTAACCGGACTGTGAGCCCATGGCGCCGCCCCCTCTCATCCAGCGCCCACCCAACCTTGGGGGTGTGGTGCGGCGCCAGGCGCTCTTCCTGATTTCATCGTCGCGGTGCTGAATGATGCCGGCCGGTGGATCATCCCGATGTTGATTGAGCCCATTAAGGCCGAGTTCGCGCTTTCCGACACCATGCTCGGCGCGTTGACCGGACCGGCCTTCGCCATCCGTTCCGTAAGCCCGCCATTCCGCCAGCGTCTTGGCCGGGACCGCTTACGATGAGGAGCGAAACAGGAGCGCCCCTCCAACGGCGAAAAACCACAGAATGAAGCCAAGGCCGAAGACCATCGTGACGGCCGATAGCGCCGGGATCGTGGACGCCACGCCAGCGGCCCCCACCAACAGGCCAATCGCGTTGACGGGCAGGGGCAACGTCTTCGTTTGAAGACCCGCGACGCTCACCAGCAAGATCCACATGCCGCCGGTGATTTCATTGCCGCCCCCCCAACGCCGCGCCGACCACAACGGAGGACCGCCACAGCGCCGCCGCGGCCTCCATGTCTTGGCCGGCTAACGTGACAATCTGAGCGATGCTGATATTCGCCATCATGCCCGCGGCGAGGATCAGGCCGGCCCATATGACGCCAAATGCGGACGCCGTCTGCGCCAGAGCCTCGCCGTTCGCCTTCACGCGCTGGTGCAGCCCCACAACCAGGACCACCATCAAAACCGCATTGAGCACGTAAATGACCAAATTCCACGCGGTCATCAGGCCTTCATTGTCGATAAGAAAGCGCACGTGCTGGGCGGCGGGCGCCGCTGGGCTGCCATACTGCGCTGGGCCCAGAATCGAGAAATAGACCCAGAAACCGATGACATATGTGAGCCCCGCCGCGATGGCGGCGAGGCCGCTGAGCCTTTGAAACACCATGGTATATACTCCTCACCAGCGCTCACACAGCGACTGCTTGCCGATGCGCCTAGCAGGGGAGCCGCGTTCATGTGTGTCCGCCGGCAGGCGCGGACACCGGATCTGCGCAAGGCCCAAAGCCCCCCGTTGATCGCCGGAAGCGGAAACACCTAAACGTCTCCCATGCAAACCCACAGTATGATTGCACTCTCCGCTCTCGTCGGGGGCGCCGCGATCGCCGGCGCGGTGGCCGCACTGTGCGCGACGGGACCCCTGCGGGTCCGGCTGTATTTGATGGCGACCTTTATGCTGTTCCTGGGCGTCGCGAGCCTTCCGCTGGCGGCGGCTTTTGCGAGGCCGCTTTATGTTTTCTATGTGCCGGCCGTGCTGCCCATGCTGTTGGCGTTGCCCGCGGTGGTCCAGCTCTATGTCAAAGCCCGCACATGTGGGCCGGACATGGCGCCCATAACGGTACCGGACGCTCTGTTACCGGTCGTGGGCTCGTTGATCGTGATCGGTTACTGGGCCCTCCCTAACGCCTCGAAAAACACGATTTTTGTCGATGGTGAGCTTCCACCGGGATTTTTGGCGAGCGCTTTAACCTTGGTGACGTTCGGTCTGATTGTGCTGTGGTGCGTGTCGTCAGCAGTGTATCTGTTGGCGACAACCCGAGAACTCCGGGCATATCGCCAGCAATTAAAGGCGATCTATTCGAACATTGAGCGCTACGAATTACGGTGGATCGACGCCCTCTTAGGCATGCTGATCGGCCTTTGGGCCGCAGCGGCGGCGGCCCTGATGAGCGACAATATTGGCCCTGGCTTGCCGTGTCCTGGAGAACTCGTTTTCATCCTCACCGCGATGGTGCTGCTGATGCTCATCGCTTTTGCATTAGCCCCAGAGGCAGAGCGCGAGCCGGCGCAACAGCAAAGCGCCCAGGAAACGGCGTCAGCGCCCCCCGAACCCAAGCCTGCCGACAAATACGTGCGGTCAGCATTAACGCATGAGCGCGCCTCGCAGATCGCCGGCCGCATCGAAGCCGCCATGCAGCGCGATCAGCTGCATATGGATCCGAACTTATCCCTGCAGAAACTGGCGCGCCATGTTGGCGCGTCACAGAATCTGGTTCCTCAAACCCTGAACGAAAATCTCGGCGTCACATTCTTCGATTACGTCGCGAGCTGGCGTATCCACACGGCCAAGCCGCTGATTGCAGCGGGCCAAGAGTCTGTCCTGTCGATTGCACTGGAGGTTGGGTTCAATTCCCGCTCCACCTTCTACAAAGCCTTCAAACGCGAGACGGGCATGACCCCAAAGGCCTATCGCGACAACCGTCGGTGAAAGCCATCGCAGAGCGTATGGCCGATGGGACCATCATCACCGTGACCCAGGGCCAGCGCGCAAGACGGTTGATGCCTGCACCGATCTAGCATGGTTCGTCTGCGCCCGATGGACTGGTGAGCTCGATCACGGCACTGACGATCATCATTGGTGACACAGATTCCTGATGTCGGCGGAGGTCGCGCCAAAGCGGGCGGGGGGCCAATCTGGTTCCACAGCTCACCTGGTCATCCATGAGCCGACAAACCAGCGCGCGCCTGGGAGCGCGTCAAGGCTGAGCGATTACGGTAAGCTTGAAGGCCCGACGCGCCGGCGACCGATTTCCATCTTAATCCAAAAGTTGGTTACCGCGACGGCGCCGCCCTGTGGCCCGCTCGAAAACGTTCCCTCGTGCGCGGTGCTCGGCTGTGGGAAAAGGCGGGTTTTATGGGACGTGATGTCGATCGGAGAGTTTGAAAAACGCGGCCCAAAACTCCGCTCTCACGTGGCTTTCCTGCAACGACAGACCCGTTAAGTATGACAGAAGATTAATGGTTCGTTGACGCTTTAGTGTCGGCGGTCCATCATCGCGCTTAGCGGGGGAGCGCATCCTAACCGCCGGGCGGTCTGACCAGCGTTGAACTGTGCCTCTAACGGTGCGCGTCGCCGCTGTGATGCAAAAATTTGCTAACGACGATTGGGGTATCAGTATGACGGTGACGACTTTTTCTAAGCGGCAACGAACCCGCTCACATCTGAAAGACAGCTTGGCCATAAGCGCGTCTGCGATGGCGGTGGCGCTTGCAGCACCAACGCTAGCCCAGGAAACAGACGAAGAAGTGGTCGACGTGATTCGTGTCGTCGGGTCGAATATTCCGCGGGAAATTGACGACTCGCCGCAGCCGATCACGACCATTGACTCGCTGGACATCACTTTGTCCGGCATTAACAATGTGTCCGACCTTCTGCGTTCATCGACGTTCAACAGCTTCGGCAGCTTTCGTGAGCGTTCAGGGAGCAGTTTTGGCCAAATCGCGACCGTTGACCTAAAGGGGTTGGGATCGGAATATACGGCTGTGCTGATTAACGGTCGTCGTGTTCCTGGGTCACCGTTGACGGGCGCCTCTATCGTTGACCTCAACACTATCCCTCTTTCGGCTATCGATAACATTGAAGTCTTGAAGGACAGTGCAAGCGCTATCTACGGCGCTGACGCCATTGGCGGCGTGATCAGCATCAACCTCAAGCGTGATTTTGACGGTTTTGAAGTGGGCGGCAGCATCGAACGTCCCAGCCTCGAGGGCGCTGACGCCGAGTCCTATTATGCGCTGTGGGGCAAAACGTTTGACCGCGGCAATATTCTGATCGGTTACGAGCATTTTGGACGTGACGCCATTTCGGACGCCGATCGCGATTACAGCCGCGCCGATGCGACGGGCCCGACCTTCGGAAACACCGAGGGCGTTTCCGTGGGCGGCAACACCGGTTTTGAAACGGATTTCTCCGCCGCTTTTCCCCTCGGCGATTGTGATCCCAGCGTCTACGCCGGCGTCTTCACCGAGCCCTTCGGCGTTCCGGGATCGGGTTGCGGCTTCGCCTACGCCAACATTTCTCTTCAAACGGGCCAAGTTGAGCGTGACAGTTTCTTCCTGACGAGCAACTTTGAACTGAACGACAGCGCCGAACTCTATCTGGACGCGCGGTACAATCGCAATCAAACGTTGGGCCGTTACGCTCCGGCCGTTGGTTTCTTTAGCTTCCCAGCGACGAGCCCGTTCAATACGCTTGGCCGCGACATTGATGCCTTCCATCGGTTTGTGGGCCACGGAAATCGTGATGACAGCGTCGATGTTGAAGAAATCACCTTGGTTGGCGGCGTTCGCGGCGAAATCGGAAGCATCGGATACGATGCGTATGTCCGTTATTTTGACTATTCCGGTGAAGAGCTGGGTAACACCTACGTCCAAACGAGCGTGCTTGAAGCGGAAGTCTTGGCCGGCAATTACGACGTCTTTAACCCGCTCTCTCAAGATCCCGTGCACTTGGCTGCGGTCGAGCGTTCGGGCATTGAGCTGTCGCGTGACCTGAAAACCGAAGACCTGGAGTTGGGTATCGGGTTCAATGGTCTGATTGAGGGCTTCGCCCTGCCAGGCGGCAGCATCGGCTGGGCCGCCGGCGTTGAGTATGCGAGCCAAGAATACACGGATATCTATGACGAATTCCGTGAGGCCGTCGACGTGCTGGGCTCGGCGGGCAACTCGGCTGAGGGCGAGCGTGAGCGGTACGCCGTTTTTGGTGAGGTTCGCTTCCCCATAACGGAGACGTTTGAAATCAATGTCGCCGGCCGTTACGATGAATATGACGATATCGGCGAAGAGTTCTCGCCTCAAGTCAACGCCCGTTGGGCCATTCTTCCAGGCTTGAAAGTTCGCGGCTCATGGGGCGAAGGCTTCAAGGCTCCGAATTTGATCGATCTCTATCAGGAGCCAGCGGAGTCGTTCGACGATCTCGCCGACCAATTCCGCTGTGAGGCGCAAGGCATCGCACCGGGGGATTGCCCCACCTTCCAAGTGCAGAATTTCTCAGGAGGCAATCCACAGCTGGAAGCGGAAACCTCCGAAGCCTTTAACGTGGGGGTTATCGGTGACCTTGGCGGCTTCTCCGCCAGTGTTGACTACTACGAAATCGAAATCACGAACCAGGTCACGCAGCTGTCACTTGATCAAGTGAATGATCGAGAAGCTGCTGGCACGCTTCCCGCTGGCGTCATCGTCAATCGTGGCGCGACTGTTGATGGTGTGCCCGGAGCGATTATTGACATCCGCAATGTGCTGACAAATGGCGCGAGCTTGGAAACCTCGGGGATCGATGTTGGTGTCAATTACCAGCAGCAGACACCCATCGGCGACTTTGCCGCCAACGTCAGTTGGGTTCGCGTGTTGTCTTATGACCAGCAAACTTCACCCGAAAGTGAAGTTGATGATTTGCTGGGTACAGAAAATGGGTCCGATGCGTTTCCGGAAAACCGGGTTGCGACATCGCTCCGGTACACGCGTGACAACATCACGCTCACGTGGAACACCAATTACATCGATAGCTTCCGGAATGTTAGTGACACGGATGACTATGATTCCTGGCTGGGTCACGATGTAACCTTTAATTGGAGAGACCCACTTGGGCTGACCGGGGCGGAGTTCACAACCGGTGTTCTCAACCTGACGGAAGAAGAGCCTTCAATCGATCCCAACCCAACGGCTGGGTATAACGCCTCGGTGGTGCTTCAGTTGTACGAAGTTCGCGGCCGTATCCCGTTCGTCAGCCTTAAGTACCGCTTTGGTGGTTAATACAGAACGATAAATAACTTTGGAGTCGGGCAGTCAATGGCTGCCCGGCCTTTGTTATGTCAAACAGCAACACATCATCGCCTAGTATATCGGCGCTATTCGCGACGCCTCTCTTCCGTGCCCCTATGGGATTTGAGTCGATGCGCTTAGCTCTCAGGGAGAGTATTTTATCCCACGAAAACGAGGCGCACCGTCACCCGGACAGTCCGCAATCGGCGCATCCGAATTTGTTCGAGAGCCGGTTTGATTTTCTGAACTGGCCAGACGAACCTATAAAAAACTTCAAAAGCACCCTCTATGAACATTTAATGCGGTATATCAGCGGGTTATGTGGTTTCACGCCGGCCGATCTCCAGAAACTGAAATTCACAAATGAATCGTGGTTTCACATCACGCGATCGGGCGGTTTCTTTCAACCGCATACGCATCCACTGGCTTCTGTTAGCCTCATCTACTGCGTTGATCCCGGTGATAGTCAGCATGACACCGACGCCCACGACGTTGGCGCCGTAATGTTCACTGATCCGAGACAGGGGGCGAGCATGTATCTGGACCCGGTCAACAGGCAGATGCGCCGAGCCTTCTCCTTTAATGGCGTCCGGTATCGTTTGGCGGCTGATGATCTTTGTATCTTCCCCTCATACCTTCAACATTGGGTCGAACCCTATGTTGGGGCGTCGCCGCGGATTACGATTGCGGCGAACTTTGCGTTCCAACTTCGATCATGAGCGTCGAGGCTCATAAAAGAGACGCGTGGAGCAAGTATTGGGCGAAGGATTTTCTGACGACCTTTGCTGCGGATCCTCGAGAGAATTATTCGGGTTTAATCGCGGCGTTCTGGAAGGATAAATTTTCTCGTCTGAAGCCAGGCTCGACCATAGTGGATTTAGGCGCTGGTAACGGCGCTATACTCGCCCTAGCTTACGATTTTTCCGTACATATTAAAGGCGATTTCCGTTTGGTGGCAGTCGACAGTGCAAGCATTGGCGATTTTGGCTATTTTTACAAGAAGGTTGGCGCTGCGGTCACAGTTTTAGCGAGCACGCCAATGGAAAAAACGGGTTTGGGGAGCCAGAGCGTTGACTTGTGTGCCAGCCAATTTGGTTTTGAATACTCAAGCGTTCCCGAAAGCGCAGAGGAAGTCGGCCGGATTGTGAAGCCTGGTGGGTATTTTTGCTGTATTGTACACCACAATCTATCGCCTCTGATTCAGGCTGCGAAATCGGTGATCGATCAAATTAAAATATGCCGAGACTCAAAATTGTATCACATTACGGAGTCTCTGTTGCTGCAAATATATGATGATAGCGGCAAAGCGGAGCCTTCAAAGTTTGGTGGGGACGCCGATGCTCTGCGTCGGCAATATAATACTGAAGTCAAACGTGTCTTGAGTGTATCGCAAAACCTGGATGGTTCTGATTATGTCATTTTCTTTTTGACCGAAATTTCTGGGCTGTTTAGCAGGAAAGCTCTGTCGTGGAGCAAAAAGCAAAGATTAGATTACTTGAAAATGATTGCAAAGGAGTCCGCGGCTTATGAAACGAGAATGCAATCTATGATCCAAGCTTCACGTGATGAAAACGGGATTGATGAGATTGCATCGATTTTTGCCGGTTTGGATTTTGAAGGCCTTGATATCGGGGTTTTGCAGTCGCAAGACGAAGTCATAGGTTGGAGCTTTTCGGCGCAGAAGTCGCGGTAGTGACGACATGCACGCTCTCCGGATTGGCGCGCAAGGCGCGTACTCTTCGGGACATAGGCCGGACATTGGTGAGGTTTACGTGGTCCGACAGGCATCGCGGAATGCCACGGGATCTCAGTTCTGCACATGCGCCGAGAAGGGCGAGGGACGGGCGGAAACGCGGCGTCGATTGTCCCCGTGAATATGAGGGGAGAGGCGACAGCCGGTGGCTGGCCTGGTGGAGTGTCCTGATGCTGAAGGGTGGGGGCTGCGCAGGGCCTTCAGCGGCTCATCGGGAGGCCTGCTACCATGCATAGGCCTCCATCAGTGCGCGGCGGATGGAATCCGGCAATTCATCGCCACGCCCATCAGCGGCCGCATCGGGCGGGGCGTCCTCGGACTTGAGATAGCGCCAGCCTTGGAAGGCCTTGCGCGGCCAAGGCTCCGTCGCAACCAGCTCTGGATCAAGGACCAGGCAGCACTGTTTGTGGCCGTCGGGGCCCATAAAGCTATCGACGCTGAGGACGCGCTGGCGCACGGCGATGATGCCGCGCACCACCCAATAGAGCGAGCCGCCGGCGAGCAAGTCTTCGCGACGCTTGGGCGCATGGCGTGTTTCGCAGGTGGGCATGGGGCTAAGGCCGGCGCTGCGACGGCGTTGGCGCACATGGTTTTGCCAAGCCTGCAGGCTGTCAACGCTTTCGGCCCCTGCGGCCAGCTTGATCAGATGGATGGGCATGAACAGAGTATATGGCCCATGGCGTCCGTCCGTGCAGGCCCACCCCCAGGAGACTGCGCGTCTTCAACAGGAAGTGGTCAGCCGCGCCTCTCATCATCACGGCGCCCGATCTGTCACGGGCGCGGCGCTAACCCAGCAGAGTCAGTATATTGCCCGCCGGATCACGGAAATGAGCCAGGCTGGCGCCCCAGGGCTCGGTTTTCGGCGCTTGCAGGAAATCGACGCCCTTTGCTTTCAAGGTTTCATGCGCGGCGGTGATGTCCGCAACCTGCAACGATACGCCCACAAAGCGCGCCACATCCATTTGATGGGCGTGCCCGGGGCCCGCTTCCTCAACAATGAGTTGCGCCGGGCCGACTCGAAAGCCGACGGCTTTGGCGTTATCCATGGACCACGCTTCGGCCAGACCCAGGGTGTCGCCATAGAAGCGGCGCGCCAGGACAAAATCATCCACGAACACGCGCACGCCATAGAGATCCACAGGCTTTGTCCTCCGTCGCCAATGTATGTGGGCGGCTGGCGAGCCCCTGCGAGAGGGCCCGCCAGCCGCGGTGAAACACCACAACACTATATCGACGACGTCACCGAGCGTCGATCACGCTGCGCGTCGCGCATCGAAAGTCGTACGCCCTGCGAGAAAGGCCGTGGACGGAACTTTATAGGGGACGCCCGTATCTGCTGATGCGGGCCCTATAAGATCGCATCAATCGCCGTTTTCGGGCGTGCGATCACAGCGCCTTTGTCGGTGAGGACCACCGGGCGTTGGATCAGCCGCGCATTGGCCGCCATGGCGTCGAGGATCACATCCTCATCCACGCCCTCGGCGTAGAGCCCCAGATCTTCAGCGGCCTTTTCTTTGGGCCGCAGCAAGCCGGACGGGGCAACGCCAAGCGCGTCCAAAACCGCCTGGATCTCTGCGCGTCCCGGCTTTTCTTTGAGGTAGAGATAGACCTGCGGCTCCACACCTTTGTCCTGTAAATAGGCCAGCGCGTTCTTAGACGACCCGCAGGACGTGTTGTGCCAAATGGTGACGCTCATGGATTCATCTCCGATGGGGAAAGTGAAGGGAAGGGAGAAGAGCGTCCCGCAATGTATGGCGGGCCGCGGAGCCGCCAAGACGGACCACGCTACAAGGCGTAGCGCGCCCGCCCCTGGCAGGCGAAGAAGGCCTGCTGGCGGGCCCGCAACACACCCAGATCCGCGCGATTGGCCGCAAAGGCCGCAAATTGCGCCCGCGCCGTCGCCCGATCCCCCAGATTCAGCCGCGACAGCAGCGCGGAATCCGCAAAGGCCGCAGCCCCGCCGGTGTGCAGCAAATGCACGAGGGCCGAGAATTCATTAATGTTCAACGGCACGCGCACCAACGTGCGGATCACAGCTTCGCGGGTGGCCAGATCGGCTTGCAACAAACGCTCGGCCTCCACCGCGGTGATGCGTGCGCCCTCGCTGGCGGTGGCGCGGTGCCCATAGCCAATGCGCCAGCCATCCCCATCCGGCTGGGCCGCCAGGGTGAGCTCATGATCGGCTTTCACGGCCTTGACGACGCTTTGGTGGGTGCGTAAGCGCGCAAAAGGCGGCTCGAACCGTTCCAGCGGCGCCCCTCGGCACACCACCAGCAAGCCGCGCGGCGCCTGCGGTCCTAACGCGGCTCGCCCCGTACGTTCCGCCGTCGGATCGGGCGCGCGGTCCCCAGCCCCAGAGGCTTCCATCGCACCACCGATCGCATTTTGCGCTGTATCAGGCGTGTTGGAAGACGGCGTATGCCGATCCCCGGCGCCAGGGGCGACCGCCCAGGCGAACGCCAACGCGAACACCACGCCGGCAATCAGATTGATGGTCCACCGCATCACAGGCCCAGACAGATCGCGCCGGAGATCAGCCCCTTAAAACTGTGATGACATAACGCGCATTCGGGTGCGAACCGCAAGAGTGCAACGCGGTCGCGCCCGCCATTGATGCAGTGCGGCAACGCTGGCGGCGCCTTAACCGGACGCCGTTGCGCGCTCGGCCTCCACGCCCAGCGTGAGCAAACTGTCCGGCCGCCACGCCCAATAGGCGCCCGCCGCCGCGCCGACCAACCCCAGCGCGGCCAACAAAGGCCAGCCGCCGGCGTCCTCCGGCGCGCTGGCGAGCACCTCATACAACGCCCCCAGAAACAGCACCGCCCCCACGCCCGCGACTAAGACGCACCAGCGCGCCGTCCGCTTGCGCCGCTCGGCCTGCGCCAGATCAGGAACCGTTCGGCGCGCTTGGGCGCGCCGCCGCGCCGTGATGACCGGCGGCTCCAGCAGTGCGTCGCCGCTTGGTTCTTCCGCGCTCGGTGCAAAGACGCGCGTATCCCCGTCCACCGGGGCGAGCGCCGCATCGGCGGCGTCCTCCCCAGCGCGCACCGCCTCCACGCCCGAAGGAAGCGACAATGCGGCCGCGGCGAAGCGCGCCTCCACCGGCCGGATCTGCGCGGAGGACGCGCTGACAATGGGCGTTTCCGGCGTCAGGAATAGCGCTTTTTCCGCCGCACGCCGGCGCACCAGGGCGTCCACCAGGACGGTGCGGCCTTGCATCTGCGTGCACCGCCAAGCATCGAACGCCAGCGCCGCTTCCAGCGGCAGACCTTCATTCAAGCGCGCCACCACATCACTGTCGCGAAAGGACTCCAGGCCGATATTGAAGGCCAAGCAGGCCAACGCGTCGAACTGGTTCTGAGTCAGCGGGGCGAGGATCAGCCGCTCAACCGCATCCTCAATGGGGCCGACGTCCTCGCGCAGCAGCGCATTGGCGCGCCGGGCGTCGACCGGGGCGGGGCGGGCGCCCTCGACTACGCGTCCAACGCCGATGAGCCAGCGCTGCGGCTCGCCATCGTTCAAAGCGGGCAGCGCCGCCGGCTCCAAATGGACCCCCTCAAACGCTCGGAGCAGCCGCAGCCCTGTCTCTGATATCCGTCGACGCCCCATCATGTTGATTCCGAAACTCAATCTTGCTCGCATAGGCGCCGGCCGGCCGCACGGGATTCACGTGCGGCGCCGCGCGCGTCACTGGCGAAACACATCCACCGCATCAATGCTTGTGAAAGGGCCGAGAAACCCGCCCCCGGCGCCGCCGCCCACCATGATGATGGCCCCATCTACGGTCGCCGCGGCGAAGTCCGTCCGCGGCGCGGGGAGCGGCGGCGCCGCCGCCCACGCTGGCGCCCCTGCTGTCAGCACATAATGATCTTGGGCCACCTGACGATCCGCCGGATCGGTTCCGCCAAACACATGGATGGCGTCCGCCAACGTCGCCGCGCCCAGGCCGGCGCGCGCCTCCGGCAAGTCCGGGCCCCGCAGCCAAACGTCATTGATGGGGTCGTAAATGTCCACGCGGGCGCTGGCGACGCCGTCCACCAAGCCGCCAATGAGATGGATGCGTCCCTCCAGCACCGCCGCCGCCGCGCCGGGGCGGGCCGTTGCGGCGGGCGCCGCACGGCGCGTCCAACGGCGAGCGTCCGGGGCATAAACGTCAACGCCGGGTTCCGCACCGCCGAAGACATATAGCGTTCCATCGACCGCCGCCATGACATGACCCGACCGCGGCGCCGGCAGCGCAGGCAATTCGAGCCACTCATCCGCCACGGGATCATAGGCGAGCAGGGCGTCGCTCACCCCATCCGCCTCCGTCACGCCGCCTGACGCGTAGAGGAGCCCGCCCACGGCCGCCATGGCGAAGCGCGCCCGTCCCTCGGGCAGGGGCGTCAGGGCGCGCCAGCGTGTGTCGCCCGGCTCTAAAACATCCAACGCCGCTGAGGGCGCCAACAGTCCAATGCCGCCGGCGGCGTAGAGCTTGCCGTCCAGAACCGCCGCCGCCAGACCCGGCCGCGGCTCCTCAAATCGGCTTTCGGTGCGCCACTCCGCCCCGGCCGGGGCGGCGGCCCATGTTGCGAACGCCAAGACCGCCAGACGCCGCGGCGTGCGCAAGAGGTGTTGCGTGCGTCCCATGCCGCTCCTCCGTTTTCGCCAACCTACAACAGCACCGCCGTGGCCAGACCCAAAAAAATGCAGAAGCCCACAATGTCTGTCAGCGTCGTCACAAACACCGAGGACGCCACCGCCGGGTCCGCGCCCAACCGCTTTAACGCCAAGGGGACCAAGATGCCCGCGAGGCCGCCGCACACAATGTTGGCCACCATGGCGATGCCGATCACGGCGCCGATGGCCGGGCTGGAGAACCACAGCCCCGCTACGACCGCTAATAAGAGAGCAAAGCCGAAGCCATTGATCAGCCCCGCCAGCGCTTCGCGCGCCACCATGCGCCGAGCATTGGCGGGGCTCAGCTCCCGCGAGGCCAAAGCCCGCACCGCCACCGCCAGCGCTTGGCCGCCGGCATTGCCCCCCAACGCCGCGACGATGGGCATCAAAATCGCCAGCGCCACCACTTGCTCCAGCGTGTTTTCAAACAGCGCGATCACCGCCGAGGCCGCTAAAGCCGTGATGAGATTGACGCCCAACCATGGCGCGCGCGCGCGCACTTGCCCCACGGCCGAGGAGCCCACGCCCCCTTCATTCACCCCCGCAAGCGCGAGCAAGTCCTCCGCATTCTCCTCCTGAATCACCTCCACCACGTCATCTATGGTGATCATGCCGTTCAACCGGCCCGACGCGTCCACCACCGGCGCTTGGGGCAAATGGTATTTGTTGATGAGATAAGCCGCGTCTTCTTGGTCCAGTTCCGGTGTGATCAGCACCTGCGGCTCGCGCATGATCTCGGTCAGCCGGGCCGTGCGGGGATGACGCAAAAAGTCCGACAAGGCGATGGCCCCCACGGGACGGAACCGCGGATCGACCACATACACCTCGAAAAAGGTCTCCGGCAGTTCGGCGCCGCCAGCCTGGCGCATATGGTCGATGGCTTGGCCGGCGGTCCAAAACTCTGGCAGCGCCACCACTTCGCGCTGGGTCAGGCGCCCGGCCGTTTCCTCCGCAAAGCCTAGCGCCTCCTCCACCGCGCGCCTTTGGCGCTCCGGCACTGCGGCCAGCACGGCGCCGCGGCGATCGGCGGGCAAGTCCTCAAGGAAATGGGTGATATCATCGGTGTCGAGGCCGGCGGCCGCCACCGCGATTTGCGCGTCGTCCAAGACGGCCAGCGCCGCCGCGCGCGCGTCATCGCTAAGCTCCACCAACACATCGCCGGTGAAGGCGTCCGGGGCCAGCGCCACGGCTTGGCCGATGGACTCATGCGGCAGCTGCTCCACCATATCGGCTGCGTCGGCGGGGTGGCGATCGGCCAGCACCGCGGCGATGTGCGCGGCGTCCTGCGCCTCCACCGCCTGTTCCAGTGCGGCCACCTGGCGCGGATCCATCTCCATCGCGTCGGCGGCGGCGCCATCGGACGTCGCCGCCTCACGCGTCGCCGCGGACGGGCCCTGCTGCGGGTCATGGGGCATGGCGTGTCTCCTTGGCGCGGCAGGCGCGACGCTCGTCTGCGCCCGGGGCGCGTTCGCTGGGTGTGGATACGCAGTTTCGCCGCCGGCCGCGACATTTTGCCGGCGCTATCGCTGCGGTTGCAGAGCCCCATCGTGTCCCAGGCAAGACGGTGCGCGTTAACGGCCCTGGCGTTCTCCCGCCTTGCCGCTGGCGGCCGGACGGGCCAGGCTAGGGGCTAGCGCTGGCGAACAGCACCGAGACATGCGCGGCTATCGCGCAACGGAGGAGGAGACAGATGGGCCGCTTTGCGACCTTGGCGTCCTATGAGGACTTTCGGCGCAAAGCGCGCCGACGCCTGCCGCGTATCCTGTTCGATTATATTGATGGCGGTTCGTATGCCGAGGCGACGCTGGAGGACAATGTCCGGGCGTTTTCGCGGCACACATTGACGCAGCGCGTGATGATCGATGTGTCTGAAGTGAATTCCGAGATCACCCTGTTCGGCGAACGCCTCAGCGCGCCCATCATTCTCGCCCCCGTTGGCTTTTCCGGCATGTATGCGCGCCGCGGCGAAGTGCAGGCCGCCCGCGCCGCCCGCGCCGCCGGGCTGCCCTTTTGCCTCTCGACGGTGGGTATTTGCTCGGTCGACGAGGTGGCGCGCGACAGCGGCGGCGCCCCCTGGTTCCAGCTCTATGTCATCAAGGATCGCGACTGGATGGCGCGCATGTTGGAGCGTGCGCAAGACGCCGGCAGCCGCGTCTTGGTGCTCACCGCCGATTTGCAAACGCCCGGCGTGCGCTATCGCGACATCCGATCCGCGGCGATGAGCGGCGGCGGCCTGTCGGGACGCCTGCGCCAAGCGGCGGAGGGGCTCGGCATCTTGCCTTGGATTTGGGACGTGATGGTGCACGGCCGGCCGCATCAATTCGGCAATCTCGACGACGTGCTGCCCAAGGGCGCGTCCTTTGCCGATGCGTGGGCGTGGATCGCCGCCAATTTCGACCCGTCTGTGAATTGGGACGATTTGGATTTCATACGCCGCCATTGGAACGGCCCGATCGTGCTCAAGGGCGTGATGACGCGCGAGGATGCGATGCTCGCCTGCAATCATGGCCTGGACGGCGTCGTGGTCTCCAACCATGGCGGGCGGCAATTGGACGGCGCCCCGGCGAGCATTGACGCTCTGCCCGCTGTCGTCGACGCCGTGGCGGGGCGCCTGCCGGTTTTTTTGGATAGCGGCGTGCGCTCGGGCCTCGACGTGCTCAAAGCCCTCAAGCTGGGCGCGACAGCGTGTTTGATCGGCCGGCCCTGGGCGATGGCGCTCGCAGCGGGCGGGCAAGACGCGGTGGCGCGGATGCTTGATGTCATGAAAAGCGAGCTCACCACCGCCCAAATCTTGAGCGCGACGCACCGCCTTCAGGCCCGCGACGCCGTCCAGTCCGCCCCCTTGGTGGAGGCCTAGCCTGCGCGTCGGGCGTCATGCAGAACCGTTTGTCCGTGGGATCGCCGCGCGCAAACACGATCGCCGATTGACATCCGCCGTCGCGCCGCCATCTGAGGGCGCGCTGGCATGCACCACACAGGAGGGCGGGCCATGAGCGCCAAAACAGCACAGCAAATGCTCGACGCGGCAAAGGCCGAAATCAATTATATGAGTGTCGAAGACGCCAAGGCCCTGCACAAGGACGGCTCCGTCCTCTTCGTCGATCTGCGCGACAGCAAAGAGTTGGAAGGCGGCATGATCGCCGGGGCTGTCCATGCCCCGCGCGGCGGTTTGGAGTTCGCCCTCGATCCCACGTCTGAACTGGCGAGGCCGGAGCTGAACGCCGGCAAACGCTTGGTGATGGTGTGCGGCGCCGGCGGACGGGCGACCTTGGCGACCAAACTCGCCAAAGATATGGGCTATGACGCCGTCTGCTTGGCTGGCGGCTTCAAAGCCTGGAAGGAGGCCGGCGGCCCGTTGGGTTGACCGCCCGTTTCGGTAGAGCAGGGAGGCGGCGCACGCTATCGCGCATGGGCGCTGGGGCGGCGGCCTGGTTCGCCGCTAGAAGGTTGCGCCAAGATTGAGGGAGGCGCCGCTATAATCATCGGCGAAGGAGCCGGTGAGGCCCAGGCGCAAGCGGCTGACCAGGCCGGCGGAGCGACGCGCCGACACCACAGCGCCCCCGATCTCCGTGTACTCATCGACAAAAAATGTGTCCCCATGCGCTGAGGTGTAGGCGAAGAACAGCTGCCCGTCCCAAGCGCGGCGCCACAAGCGGCGCTGATTGTAAATCACACCGGTGCGATAAATCGTGTTGTGCGTCTCATAACCGATGGTGTCCGCGCGCAGCACCTCGGTGTCGCGCGCCTGGTGAAGACCGATCGTGTTGGCCAACCGCACGGTGCGGCGCAGGCCGCGATACAGCGCCAGCTCGTTGGTGAGCGAGGCCGATAGGGTCCAGGCGCCCACATTCAAATCGTCCGATTGCACCAAGCCCACGCGCAGACCCGGCGTGAGGCGCCACAGCCCTGGGACGGCCGCGAAGCTCGGGCTCACGCCCAGCGAGCCGGTCACGGCGCGATTGCCATCGGTTTCGGTTATGGCGATCGAGACGCTGACCTTCACGTCCGTCATGCGCAGCGGGTTGGGCGGCAGGCGAAAAGAATAGCGTATGGGCGCGGCGTACACGTCCACATCGGTTTTGGCGGCGCGGAAGGCGCCATATTGGACGCCCGCCACCACCGGCTGGAGTCCGGTTCGGCCGCCCGCGGAGGACGTCATCGCGAAATCCGTTTCTGGATCGCTAAAGCCGTCCGTGCCCGTCGCAGCTGCGAAATCACTGGCGGCGGCGAGGCTGATGGCGGAGGCCGGGGTGCCGCCGACGGGGTCATTGGGCTGCGTCGCGATGAGCGCGTTGCCCAGTTTGCCGCCCGCACCGGCCACATCCTGGACCACCAGAATGACGTCCCCCACGTCCTCATTATAGTTGACGTCGAAGGAGAAGCGTCGCGCCAGATTCCCCGTGGCGCGCACCTGCGAAAAGGCGCCCGTGATGGACGCCGCATCCACAATGACGCCCTCCTGGCCGATGGCCAGAATATCGGCCACGCTGTCATCGGTCACGCTGACCGCGACTGTGCCGCCGAGACTGGCTTCGCCCGTGACGTCAAGGCGCGTGAAAATGGGCGCCGGCACACCGGGGTTCTCGCTGATCAGCACCTCATAGGTGGCGTTAGGTGCAAACACGATGGACGGGACGTTGAGGAAGTTGCTTCCCAACACGCCGCCATTGAGAATTGAAACCGGGCTTTGAATAACGCCGAGGCCGCTCAGCCGCCCGCCATCCTCCACGATAAAGCTGTTGGCGCTAATGAAGCCATCGACCTGCAGCCCGCCCTCGCGCACGCGCCCTTCGGTCAGACCTGTGATGCTGGAGTTCAAGGCGACGCTCCACAGCCCGCCATCCATGTCGAGGATTTCAAACCCCGTCGCGTTCGCGACAATGGGCACGCCCCGCGTATCGCCGAAAAAACCGGAGCCGCGCAGATTGAGGGTGTCTGTTCCCGCGCCGCCATCGAGCGTGCCGTTGATGGTCGAGCCGGTGTCCAGCGTCGCCGTGTCGTCGCCGCCGTAGAAGTCCACATCGCCATCAATCGT
>CAZGCB010000049.1:0-18914 GCA_964524065.1 uncultured Caulobacterales bacterium
GCGTGTTCGACAGCGTGGCGAACCGCTACGACCTCATGAACGACCTGATGTCCGGCGGCGTTCACCGCATCTGGAAAGATCTCGTCATGGTGCGGGCCAACCCCCAGCCTGGCGAGCGATTGGTGGACGTGGCGGGCGGCACGGGCGATCTGGCGCGGTTGTGGGTGCGTCGCGGTGCGCGCGTGGCGCAGCGCCGTGGCGGAACGCCGCCACAGGCCTTGGTGCTCGACATCAATGAAGAGATGGTGCGCGCCGGCGCCCGTAAATCGCCCGCCGCGCCTGAGGACGTGCATATCGCCCGCGCGGTCGGAAACGCCGAACGTTTGCCGTTGCCCGACGCTTGCGCGGACTGCGTGACCATCGCCTTCGGCATCCGCAATGTCACCGATCGCGCCGCGGCGCTCAGCGACATGCGCCGCGTGCTCAAGCCCGGCGGCCGTTTTTTGTGCTTGGAATTCTCCCGGCCCACCACCGCCGCATTGGAGGCGCCCTATCGCGCCTGGTCGGACCAGGTGATCCCCCGCTTGGGCGAAGCCTTCGCCGGCGATGCGGAGAGCTATCGGTATCTGGTGGAGTCCATCCGGCGCTTTCCGCACCAAGCCGCCTTCGCTCAAGACGTGGAGGCCGCTGGCTTTCGCCGCGTGACCGTCACCAATTTCACCGGCGGCGTCGCCGCGCTGCATATGGGCTGGCGCTGATACGGGTCACGGCGACGGCGCCAGACGCCGCGCTTTGTGTCTTGTTTCCGCCCCACGGCTTTGGTTTGGTCTGCGCGCGCGGGGCATGGTTAAAGCCCCTCGATCTCGACGCAGGGCCACGATGCGATATGTGATGGCGACATCCCCGACAGGCTGCGGCGTGGTTCAACACGCTTGCCGTCAAGCCGCGGCCGGCCTCGTCTTGGCCCTGCTGGCGGCGGGGCACGCCCTCGCGGCGCCGCCCGCCACGGCGCCGGCGTCGCCCGCCCAAGCGCCCATGTTCACCGTGGCCGACAACCCGCCCAGCTGGGCCAGCGGGGAGATCAACACCGCCCTCAGCCGCGGCCTGGAGGCCTGGCACGCCGACGACCTCCCAGGCGCTGGGCGATGGTTCTCCCTCGCCCAACGCCTGAGCGAGATGGCCGGCGATGTTCCGCTCACCGCCTACACCCTGCAAATGCGCGGTCAGCTGGCGGCCGCGCAGGAGGATTGGTATTGGGCGGCCAAGCATTGGGGCGCCGCACTGAACCGCTATGAGATGCTGCGCGACATGCGCCTGCAAGGGCTCGCCCATCGCAATCTCGCCGGCATCGCCCTGGCGCGCGACAACCCAGCCGCGGCGGTGGATGAGTATCGCCGGGCCGCCCTGTGCTACAAAGAACATGGCGATCCTTGGGACCGCGCCGCGGTGCTGCGCGATTGGGCGCGTCTCGCTGAAGCCCAGAACGATGCGGAAGAGGCGGCTCGCTTGCGTCGCCTGGCGCGCCACGCCGAGGCGCAATGGTCCGAAAACGTGCGCCATGATCGTTTGGTGGCGGCGTTGAACCAACGCTAAGACACCCCGGCCGCAGCGCACGCCGCAGCGACAGCCCCTCGCCAAAGCGCCCCCGCCGCCGTATGTCTTGACCGAATCATCCGCCTTTCAGGCTTCGTCCCCGCGCGGCGGCGTCCACGCCGTCCCCTGATTTGACCGCCGCAGGCGTCGACACGCCGGCCACCACCGGATCGAACTATGTTCGCCACCCTCGCCAAGCTTGCTCGCCTGACGCGCGCCGCCTGGGTGCTGGCGCGCCATGACGCGCTCTTGCCGCGCGAGTATCAGGACGCCCTCCCGCCAGAGGGCAAATGGGTGGGGCGGCTTGGACGTCTGTTCGCCCATCCGGGACGCGCGAAAAATCCGGGCGCCCGCTTCGCCCGCGCGCTGGAGCAGCTGGGCCCGGCCTATGTGAAGCTCGGCCAATTTCTCGCCACCCGCGGCGACATTTTCGGCCAGGAGTTTGTCGAGGGTCTCGCCGGACTGAAGGACCGCATGGCGCCCTTCAGCGAAAAGAAAGCCCGCGCCGCCTTGCGCGCCGAGTTTGGAGACGAGGCCGACACCCTGTTTCCTGAGCTGGGGCCGGCCATCGCCGCCGCCTCCGTCGCCCAGGTGCACAAAGTCACCACCGCTGAGGGTCACACGTTGGCGGTGAAGATCCTCCGTCCCGGCATTGAGCAAAAAATCGAGAAGGACGTCGCGGCCTTCGAACTCGGCGCGAAATTGGCGCATGCGCTGTTCCCCGACGCCCGCCGCCTACGGCCCAAGGAAGCGGTGGCGACACTCGCCCGCTCCCTGCGGCTGGAGATGGATTTGCGACTGGAAGCCGCCGGCGCCTCTGAAATGGGGGAAATCGCCGCGGAGGTAGAGAACTTCCGGGTCCCGCAAGTGGATTGGGGCCGCTCCGGCCGGCGGGTGATGGCCACCCAATGGCTGGATATGATCCCGCTCTCCGATGACGCCGCCATGAGCGCCCTGCCGCCGGACACCCGCAAAACCCTCGGCGTGACCGCCATTCGCGCCTTTCTTGTGGGCGCGCTGGATTATGGCGTTTTCCACGCCGACATGCATGAGGGCAATCTGTTCGCCACCGCCGATGGCCAGTTGGCGGCGGTGGATTTCGGCATTGTCGGGCGCATCGGCCATACCGAGCGGCGTTATCTCGCCGACATTCTGCATGGCTTCATCACCCGCAATTATAGCCGCATCGCGCAAACCCATTTCGACGCCGGCTATGTGCCTGACACCCATAGCGTCGCGGATTTCGCAAGCGCCCTGCGCAGCATTGGCGAGCCCATTTGGGGCAAGCGCGCCGATGAGGTGTCGATGGGGCGTTTGCTGTTGCAGCTGTTTGAAGTGACGGATCTGTTCGACATGGCGCTGCGGCCGGAGCTGGTGTTGCTGCAAAAAACCATGGTGCAGGCCGAAGGCGTGGCCCGCCGGCTGGATCCGCAGCTGAATATCTGGACCGCGTCGGAGCCCGTGGTGGCCCGCTGGATGGCGCGCGAAATCGGCCCGGAGGGCGCCGTGCGCGACATCGCCAGCGATGTGCAGCGCCTGCGCCGCGCCGCGCGCCGCCTGCCCGTTGCGCTGGAAAAGCTGGAGGCCGCCGCGGACAGAGCGGTGGAGCAGGGCGTCAGGCTTGATGATGACAGCCTCGCGCGCCTCGCCCAAGCGCAAGCCCGGACCACGCGCTGGCGCACCGTCGCGCTGTGGCTTTTGGCGATGGGAACACTGGGCTTTGCGGCCCTGGCCTCAGCTCTTGTGTTTGGTGGTCCAACCGACTAGGGCCGAGGCCCGCACCGCGCCATCACGCCGCCCCACCAAAGTCGCGAAGGGCGATCTGCATCCGCCTGCTGGCCGCCGCTGCCTCCCCACGATAAGCCTAAGCCCTCACTTCACGGGGAGAGCTCCCATGCGCAACACCGCGATCACCGCCTGGACGGCGGCCATCACTGCGGCGTTCGGTTTGACCGCCGCCGCCACCGCCGATGCGACCCTGACTTATAAGGCTGACGGCGAAACCATCCTGATCGAGTCCCGCGGCGACGATGTACGGATGTCCGCCGCCGGTGAAGCCGACGGCTACTTTCTGATTGTAGACGGCCGTCCCTATGTGGTGGCGGATATGGGCGGCGGCGTCATGGCCATTGATTTCGCCGCCATCGCTCAGGACCCGACCTTGAGCGCGCTCAGCGGCATGTTCGGCATGGCCGGCGCCGGCCAAGCCGACACGCAAGACGCCGAGGTCCGCTTCAGCCGGACCGGCCGCCGCGAGACCGTGGCCGGCGTGGCCGGCGATGTCGTCATAGTCACCGATGCCACCGGAAGCAGCGAGGCCGTCCTGACAACGGACGCGGACATCACCACCGCGTTCCGCGCGCTGGCGAGCGGCCTGTCCACCGTTGTCGAAAGCGCCCAAAGCAATCCGGCGCTGAGCAGCATGAGCAATCTGGGCGGCCTGGAACAGTTGCGGGCCTTCGAAGAAGGCGTCTTGCGCGTCGACGACGAGTTTGTGTTGCAAAGCATCGAGCGCACCACGCCGAGCGCCGAGCGCTTTGTCCTGCCGGATCAAGTCATCCGCAGTTTCGGCGAGATCATGGCCCGCGGCTTCGGCGGCTGACGCCCGCCTAAGACGGCGCCGGGGCGGAGGCTGCACGCAACCAAAGATTGCGCGCCAACAATCTGTGCTTGCCTCCGCCGGACTCCAGTGCTTACAACCCAAGCCTCTTCGGTGGCTTGGGATGCGCCATGACGGATGTCATTACGGAAACGAAAAAACTGCGGCGCACGGGCAATTCGTCCGGCGTCACTTTATCGAAAAAAGTGCTCGCGGCCGCCGGCATCAGCGCAGGAACGCCCGTCGTGGTGACAGCGGTGGAGGGGCGCATCGTCATCACGCCCGCCGGCGGACCGGCGCAGCTGACACGCGCCGCCGGCAAGGCCATGCTGGAACAATACCGTTACGCCTTCGAACGGCTCGGCCATGAAGGGCGCATGCCATGAGCGTGAGCGACATGCCCAGCGCCTTGGTGTTGCCGGACTATGGCGCGCTGATCGAAACGACCCGCATTATGCTGCGCGAAAGCAGCAACACCGAGATGCAGTTTCGCGATGAAGGGCTGTATGAAAGCGCCTATGCGCGACCGCAAAACCTCATCGCCTATTCCGACGGCGAAGCGAGCGTGTTCGCCGTGGCGGCCTCGCTGACCTACGGCATCGCCACAAACCACCCGCTGATCGACGGCAATAAGCGTTCCGCCGCCATCGCGCTGGGCGTGACGATGCTGCTCAATGGCTGGCGGTTGGATGTCTCACAGCGGGATTTCGAAGAGACCATCCTCGCCGTGGCGGCCGGTCATGCAAAGGAAAACGACATCGAAAGCTGGTCGGAAAAGAATGCCGTGCCCGACAAACGGTTTATCGGGAACAGTTGACCGTGAACCCCGGCCGCGGCGAATGACGCCAACAGCCATGACGCTGCCCCAAGCGCACCACACCCATGGCGCAGCCTTTGTGCATAACCTCGACGCGACGGGCCGACGCAGGCTAGGTTTTGAATCATGAAACCTGCTCTGAATACGCCCCACGCCTTGTTCGATCCGCGCGCCACGGATGAAACGCCTGACGCCGCCGCGCCGGCCGCACCGCAAATCGCGGTGAAGGTGTTGGATCATTTCATCGGTTTGGATTTACCCCGTTACGAGACGGCTGGCTCCGCCGGCATGGATCTGCGCGCCGCGCTGAGCGACGCCGAACCGATGACGCTGGAAACCGGCGCCCGCGCGCTGATCCCCACGGGGCTCGCCATCGCGTTGCCGGACGGGTTTGAAGCGCAGATCCGCCCACGCTCCGGCCTCGCCCTCAAGCATGGGATCACCTGTCTCAACGCCCCGGGCACGATTGATGCGGACTATCGCGGCGAGGTGCAGGTGTTGCTGATCAACCATGGCGAAACGCCCTTTGTGATCCGTCGCGGCGAGCGCGTGGCGCAAATGGTCATCGCCCCCGTTGTGCAAGCGCAATGGTCGCTGGCCACCATCCTGCCCGGCACCGCCCGCGGCGCAGGCGGCTTTGGCAGCACGGGGCGCTAACCAGCACCCACCAGACGCGGCCGTTGCCGGCCCGCGCGACAGAAGACGCAGATTCCGGCTTTGACGGCCGCGCTCGGCTGGCGCATCACAGCGCCCATGACATCCATGCTCCCCATCGCGGAAATCATCGCCATCGTCTCCTCCCTGGTGGCGCTGGTGTCCTTCGGCTTCAACGTGCTGGTGGTGCGCCGCCAGCAGCGCCTGGCTTATGAGGATCTGAAGCTCAAGCTCGACAGCGATATTCTCGGCTGGGGACGCGAGGCCGTGGCCGCTCTTGCGGACGCGGAACGTTTTGTTGCGGAGGCGGAACTGAAGCAGGACGCCACCGCCTATGAACGCGAGCGGCTACACGTCATGCATGATTTGTCCGCCCTGGCGGACCAGGGGCGCTTCTATTTCCCGAACATCATGAAGGGCGATTATCATGGACGCGAGAAGGAGTTCGCCTTTCGCGGCCACCGTCCGCCCATCATCCACGCTCTGGTGTTCGCCTATTATGCGGTGAAGCGCCTGCCGACGGGCGAGGCCGCTCCCATCGACAAGATTTGCGCCCTACTGATGCGCTGCCGCCGGCTGGTGGTGTCGGAGGTGCAAGCCGCCATCGATCCGCGCCGGCGCAGCGCTGCATTGACCGAGCTAGCCAAGAGCGCCACCGGCGGGGCCGCCGCCGGCGGCCAGACGGAAGTCGCCGGCCTGGCCGCGGATGTGGAGACGCTGTTTCCCGGCGTACTGGAAGAGCATAATGATCGTATTGATCGCCACTCCGCCGTGCGCCTGGCGGAGGCGGAATTGGCGCGCCGCGCCGGTGGGGCGACAATCGCTGCGAAGGATGGGGCTCCACAGGGCTGAGCCATGACGAACGACGCAGACGCTCCACACACCGCATCCAGCCCCAAAGGCCCCGCAAGCACCACGCCATCAGGGCCGCCTGAACCATCCCAGCACGCCCCGCTGTCGCCGGCGCCCCCATCCGCCAACACGACACACAGACGCTTTGTGCGGCCGGTCATCGCTTATCTGGCGGCCATCGCGGCCGCGGCGCCAGCCCTGGCGTTGACCATCCTGCTGGTCGACGAAAGCGATCAGCTGATCAGCAATCCGCTGGGTTTTAGTCGCATGCTCCTGGCGTTCAGCGTCATCAGCGCCGTCTTCATGGCCATACTGACGCCCCTCCCAGCGATCGCTTTGTGGTGGCTGGCGCATCTGCGCCGCGCGCCGCGCCCGGCGGCGGACATCATGATCGGCGCGCTGCTCGGCGTGATCAGCCCCATCGCGGCGGGACCGATTATGTTTGGCCGCCCGCCGCGCCTTCGCGACGATGAGTGGGCCGCGTTCCTTATCTTCGCCCTGGCCGGCGCCCTTGGCGGCCTCACATACGCTCTCTTGATCGGACCGCGGACACCCCGCCCCCCCGCCGAGCGGCGCATCGACGCGGACGCGGCGGACGCCTAAACTGGCGCGCATGCCGCTCACGCCTGAACAGCTGGACCGCTATGCGCGTCACATCGTCCTGAAGGAGATCGGCGGGCCCGGTCAGAACAAGCTGCGCGCCGCCAGCGTTTTGATTGTCGGTGCGGGCGGCCTGGGCTCGCCGGCGGCGCTTTATCTCGCAGCCGCGGGCGTCGGTGCTATCGGGCTCGCCGATGGGGATGTGGTGAGCCTCTCCAATTTGCAGCGGCAAATCCTCTTCCGCACCCAGGATGTCGGCCAGCCAAAAGTCTCCATCGCCTCGGACGTCATCGCCGCGCTCAACCCGGATGTGAGGCGATCATTGATCCTCGGGCGGGTGACGGACGCGAACGTGGCCGCCGTGATCGAGCCCTTTGACGTGGTGCTAGACGGCTCGGATAATTTCGCGACCCGCTTCATTCTCAACGCCGCGTGCTACGCCATGGAGCGTCCGTTGATCTCCGGCGCGGTGGGCCGCTGGACCGGCCAGCTCGCCACGTTCAAAGCCGGCCTGACCAAACACGAACCGTCGGAGCGGCGCCTCCCGTGTTATCGCTGTCTCATGCCCGAAACACCGCCAGAGGCGGACACGTGCGAACGCGCCGGCATTGTCGGCGCGCTCACCGGCGTCATTGGGTCGGCCATGGCGCTGGAAGCCATCAAGGAAATCACCGGCGCGGGCGACAGCCTGGCGGGCCGGCTGATGATCTATGACGCGCTGAGCGGTGCGGCCCGCACCATTGGCTTGCCGCACGATCCGCTCTGCACCACCTGTGGCGAGGGCTGAGGCCGCGGGCCGACTCGTTGAACGTCTAGTCCTTCAGATCATCATAGACGATCTCAGTCATCTTGTCGGTGCTGATGAAGAAAGCACCGAAGGGCGCGTATTCTTGCAAAGGCTTCGCCGCCAACGTGTCCTCCAGCGACTTGCCCTCATCGATCAGCGCTTGGACATTGGCGCGCACACCGATCAACACATCAACATTCCGCTGCAACGCCGCTTTGTCCGCCAACGGACCATGGCCGGGAATGATGACGGTATCCTCGTCGATTTCGGCCAAAATTTGCTGTTGCGCCGCGATGAATCCATCGACGGATCCACCTGCGTTCGTGTCGATATACGGAAAGAAGCCGTTGAAGAAGAGATCGCCCATATGGACGATGTTGCTCTCTTCAAAGGTGACGACGCTGTCACCATCCGTATGCGCATTGGGGATATGGCGGACCCGGACCGTCTCGCCATTCATATGGAAACTCACCCCGTCCGCATAGGTCACGGTCGGCCATCCGCCTTCCGGTTGCGGGGCCTGCGGTTGACCAGAGAAGGTGGAGAGCGGCGGCTCAGCCATGCGCGCACGCGCGTTATCGTGAGCAAACACGGTGGCGCCTTGCCCCGCCCAACTGTCGTTCCCGCCGGTATGATCGCCGTGATAATGCGTGTTGACGATGAAGCGCACCGCGCCCACGCCGTCATTCACGGACGCGATCAGCGCCTCGATCGGCTCGGTCAGCGGGGCGAATTTGTCGTCAATCATGAAGACACCGTCCGGCCCGACGGAGATGCCGATATTGCCCCCCGTGCGACCTTGGGGATCAGTGATCATGTAAATGCCGTCGCCCAGATCCGTCGCGCTCAGCTCCGGCGCCGCCTCCTGGGCCCAGGCGGTTGCGGCCACGAGGACCGCCGCCGCGCCTGCGATCATCCAATGGTGCATCATCATGTCCCTTTCGCTCCCCAGCCGGCGCCCGTGAGCCCCAAAAGGCCCTGGGGGTCAGCCATTTCTTTAAACGGAACGATGCGCCAAAAGGATGCCCCGATTAGGCCTCCTCAGCCTCGGCCTCAGGCTCCTCGGCGGGGGCGGCGTCGGGATTGCGCAACCGGACCGTACCACGCCCGCCACGCTTGGGCGCATGGAGCTTCAGCTCATAGCGATCACCGCCCAGCTCCACCGCATCTTCATCGCTGCGTGCGGCCGCGACGGCCCGGGCCAACGCTTCCAACGCAATCGCTTGCAGCGCCTCTTCGTCGACATCCTTGCCCGCGCCGTCGCCAAAGGCGCCATCCAAGCGCGTATTCAATTTGGCGGCCATGGCCGGATTGGCGCGCCCGTCGTCCTGGCGCGCGGCTTTGATGGTGATCCAGTCGCCAGCCTCAGCCTGGCTGCGCAGCGCCGGCAGGGCGGCCTCCAACACCGGATCGATATCCTTCAGCGGGCCAAGTTCGAGGAGCTTCGCCTTCACGGCGTCTTCAGTGATCATCGTCTGTCTTTCAGGGTTGATGGGTCTGGGACAGCGCCGGGCGGCCCAGCGCGCTTGAGCGCAGGGGTACGACACGCCGCGCCGCTGCGCCAAGCCCCTTCGCCAGATCGTCCTATTGCGGCGCTTGCGCCGTCAGCGATGGCTGGCCCAAGCGCAGCGTCAACGGCAGGTCCAATAAGGCGGGATCATCGCCGCGCCCTTCAAACGTCGCCTGGCCGCTGAAGGGATCCGGATGGCGCGCGCACAGCTCGCCCGCATCACACAGCTCGCCGTCATTATCCAAATCGGTGCCGGCCACGATGCGATAAACACCCGCCTCAACATCCTCAAAAAGAACCGAGACGCCGCCCATACTGGCGAGGCCCGCGGGGAACACCTCGGTGATCACAGGCGTGAACGTTCCGTCCATCTCCCGGCGCTCCAGCACGACCTGCATCGGCACGGCGACCGCCGGTTCGGTTGCGGCCGCCCGTTCCGCGCGCACCCCAAGGAAAGACACATCGCCATCACCAAGCACAAAGCCTACCTCGCCCGTGGTTTCACCCTCGGCCAGCCGCGCCCGATTAAGGTAGGCGTGATACGTCCCACGTCCCTCGGCGTCCACGGCGACCGCTTCAACACGCAGCGCGCCGCTGGAGCCGGTTCCGAAATTGGCGTCGCCGGATAAGCCGGTCACCGACAGGGGCCCCTCACCCAAACGATCAGCCGAAAAAATCAGCTCCGACACATCCGCGCCAAAATCCAGCTCAAACGGGGAAAAGCCCAAAAGCGTCCGCGCGGGCGGCGGGCCGCTGATGTTAAACTGTGTGGCCGCGTTGGCCATTTTGGGCAGCGACATGACGCCAAAACCAAATTCGTTGTCATGGCTGGTGGCGCCAAAATCTTCGCTCAGCGCCCCCTGTGATAAGAACGCCATGAAGGCGTCGTGATCGAGGCCGGGCGCGATGGACTTCATCAGCGCGATACCAGCGGCCGCATGCGGCGACGCCATGGACGTGCCTTGGTAAAAGTCAAAGCTGGTGTCGAACGCCGTCTCGTCCCCATTGGGCTCCACAATCGCGGCGTAAATCCCATCGGGCAGGCCATCGACATTCACATCGGCGCCCGTCTCGCCGCCCGGCGCCGTGATATCAACCTGGGCGTAGTAGGAACTGTAGAACGCCCTTTCGTTCGCGATATTCACAGACCCCACGGCCACCACATCATCATACGCCGCTGGGTAACTCGGAAACTGCCCCAGCACGGTGCCGCCACTGTTGCCGGCGGAGGACACCAAGATCACGCCCGCATCGGCCGCTTGGGACACCTTCGCTTGCTCAGCCAGCGATGAGGAGGGCCCGCCGAAGGACATATTGATCACATCGGCGCGACGCGGCGGCAACACGCCGCTGATATTCTCCAAGCCCGCCGCATAAAGCACGGCGTCGCTCCAGCGAAAGCTGATCCCGCGGCAGCCGGACCGATTGCTCCCCAGTTTAATCGCCATGAGATCGGCATCGGGAACCACGCCAACCATGCCGCCATTGCCCCGCGGCGCCATCGCGCTGGAGGCCACATGCGTGCCGTGGAAGGTGTGGCAGAACCGCCCGGAGCTATCAAAAGGGCTGTCGGGGCGCGCATCGTGCTGGGCGTCAGCGGGAAAGCCGAAGCTGATAAAGTCCCTCTCATCGACAATGGCGTCCGCCAATTCCGGATGTTCGGTGGCAAAGCCGGCGTCCAACACGGCGAGCAGCGTACTGGACGCCGGCTCCAACAGCCCGGACGCATCCACCTCATCCCAACCGACATTGAACAAATTCCACTGCACACCCGCGTCTGGAAGCGGATCAGTCTCAGCCACCTGAAAGATCTGTGGCTGATGCATGATCTTGAACGTGTCGGCGCCTTCATGGGCGTTGAGCGCCTTCACGACATCCAACAAAGCGAGCTTCTGCCCCCGACTGGGGTCCATCGCGGCGGCTTGCGCCTCGCCCCAACTCTCACGGGGTGCACCGTGGCGACTGCGCCCTGCAAGACCGGCTTGGCGCCGCACATCGGCCACCTGGTCCAGCGCGTTGATTTGTCCCAACCAGGCGCCCCTCATGGCCCGCGATCCGATGTCCGATGCGTCCCGATCCAGCCGATGGCGCGACACCATTTTGCGGCCCAACAGGGTGGTGGGCTCGCGCTCCACGGACAGCTCTTGCGCGGCCATCATGTCCACATCGATTTGGGCGTAAACAGCGGGCGTGGTCAGCGTGCGGGTGATGGTGAGAACGTAGTTTGAGGCTCCGCTGAAGGCTTCAACTTCGATGAGGATTTCACCGGGGTTGTCTTGCAGCACCACCATTTCACGCGGATCGTCGGCGGAATTGGATAGCGCGAGCAGCCGGCCCGACGCATCGAACACCAGAAGGTCCAAGTCCGCCTGCGGCTCCAGGGGATCGATGGCCGCGTTCTCGGGCGCCGGGGGAACCTCAGCCGCGAAGGAGAGCGTGATCACATCCCCGCGGCTCGCCGTGACCCGGTAGACATCGAGCGCATCGCTGAACGTGTCGAAACGCCCGCCCAGTCCGCCCGTGGGCTCCTGCGTCACATACCCCGCCACCACCACATCAGCCTCGGTGTCCAAACGCGTGAGCGTTTGTGGGCTCGACAGGCTGTTGTTGGCGATAAGCGGCGCTGTGGGATCATTGATGTCACCGTCCAGCTGAAGCGTTTCGAACAGCACGCCCGCGGCTGAGACGGTGAAGCGCGTGTCCACGGTTCCCGAACCGCCACCGCCGCTGCACGCGGCGAGCGCCACGGGCACGCTGGCGATAAGCACCGCTGCGAACCAGCGCGTACGCGACACCAACGCCCGCGGCGCCACGCTGAACGCACATGCTTCGCCCGTGGCCATCATGCTGATCCCCTTCTTTGTGCGCGCGGACGCGGCTTCCCCTTTATACCCGCTCCGCCTTAGCGATTTGGTGACGCCTACGACACGGCGCCGAAGGTCTCCTCCGGCAACACGCGATCGGGCGGCCGCTCGCCGTCTTGCCAAACCCGGATGTTGATAATCACCTTTTCGCCCATTTCGAGGCGGCTCTCGAGGGTCGCCGAACTCATATGCGGAGTCAGGATCACATTGGACCGGCCCAAAAGCTTAGGATTCACCCGCGGTTCGCCCTCAAACACGTCCAAGGCCGCCCCCGCCAGACCGCCCGCATCAATGGCGTCGCCAAGGGCATCTTCGTCAATCACATCGCCACGCGAGGTGTTCACCACAAACGCATGCGGCTGCAGCAACGCCAAACGGGCCCGGGAAATCAAATGAAAGGTGCTGGGCGTGCGCGGCGTGTGGATGGTGAGGATGTCCGCCTGCGGCAGCAGGGCGTCCAGACTCGGTTCATAAGTCGCCTCCAGCGCCGCCTCGATGGCCGGGCTCACCGGCCGGCGGTTGTGGTAGCGCACCGCCATGCCAAAGGCGCGCGCCCGCGCCGCCACCGCCTGTCCGACCCGGCCCATGCCGACAATCCCAAGGGTCTTGCCCGCCACGCGCCGGCCCAACATCCAGGTGGGCGTCCAGCCCGTGAAGACGTCGCGCTGCATGAGCTGCGCGCCCTCAAAGATTCGCCGCGGCGCCGCTAGGATCAACGCCAGCGTCATGTCCGCGGTGTCATCTGTGAGCACGCCCGGCGTGTTGGTGACGGTCACCCCCCGCTGCAGTGCGGCGGCGACATCAATATGATCGACGCCCGCCCCAAAATTGGCGATGAGCTTTAGCCGCGGACCCGCCGCCGCGATGATGTCCGCATCAATGCGATCCGTGACTGTGGGGGCGAGCACATCGGCATCTGCGATCGCCACCTTCAACGCCGCGGCGTCCATAGGCGCATCATCCGCATTCAATTGAGCGTCGAACAGTTCCGCCATGCGCGCCTCCACCGGCGCGGGCAGCTTGCGGGTGACGACGATGCGGGGCTTGTGCGTGGAAGTCATGGCTCACCTTAACGGCCGGGCAGGCAAGGGGGTCAAGCGGGCGGCGCGGCGCAGGCGCCCGGGCTAAGGCACTTTACCCCAACTCGCGCAGAGCGTCGCGCGGCTGGCTGACCCACCGCACATCCGCCGCACCGGCGTCTTCGAAATAATCATTCCAGAAGTCTTGATGCAGTGCGTCCTGGCGACTGGCCAGTCGCGGCCGACGCACATAATAAATCGTCAGGCTATCCAACGGCAAAACGCTTTGCAGCCGGGCGCCGCGCCGCGTGGCCGCGAAGCTTTGGTGGCTGGGATAGTCCCCATAATGCGAGAGATTGCGCGTGTACTGCATCATATCCGACAAGAAGATCACGTCGGTGCGCGCCGCAGGCCGGTCCAGCAGCAAATCTTGCAACGCCACCATCGCTTCCAGCAACGGGCTCGCTTCGCGGGACGCCGTGGCGCCGGCGCGGCTGAGGGCGCCCTGGATCCGCTGATCGAAAAAGCCGTCAAACCGCTCCTGGCGCGCCTCGCGTTCATCGCGGGTGTCAAACAAGAGCGAACTCGCCCGCGGCTCCGGCGGCCGACACTCGGACAAAATCTCGGTCAAAGGCGCATCGACATTGTCATTGAGGCCCACAATGGTGAGGCGGCCAAAGGTGGGGAAATCCGCGCTGGAGGCGATGGTCGGCGCCAGTTGACGCACCAAGGCTTGCCAGGGCGGCGGCAACTCGTCGGTCTGATCCAGCACGAGCACCACATGACGTGGCAAACGATCCGGGGAACATCCCCGATCATCATAGACGATGGCTGGCCCGCTCACGGCCCGCCAAATCAAAATCCCAGGGAACGCCAAAAACACCGCCACCAAGCCGGTAATGGCGAGGGTCGCCCACACGCGCCGGCGACGTTCGGACTGCGCCTCGCGGGCGCGGCGCTCACGCCGGGTTCGCGCGCGCCGCACGAGATGACCCCTTCGCCTTGCCCGCCCCCCCCGAGGCTCCCGTCTGCGCCAAGCCGCCCCCAGACGCCGTTTCACCCGCGCCGACACCGGCCATGGCCGCCAATGGGCGGCCGCGGGCGTCCTTCGGGGATTCTGCGCCGCCTTCGGCGGTGCGCTGCGTCTGCGCGGTGGTTTTGGCCTGGAAGGCGAAGGCTTGCAAATCGCCCTCCAGCGTCTCCATCACATCATGCAGCTCGCGCAGCCCGCCGGCATAGGCCTTCTCATTCTCCGCCAGGCGGTCCTCGACGATTTTCAAAACCGCGCGGGCGCGATCGGCATTGGGCAGCTCCGCCGGCAGCGCCTCATCGGGATCGAGCAGACCGCCGCGCGCCGCGCCGCGCGCCTCCGTATTGGTTTCGCGATAGAGCCGGATCAGCCAGCGAGCGCGGCTGCGCAATTCCTCCACCGCATCGCGGGCTTGATGCTCGGCGTCTTCGGCCTGGGCGACCGCAGTGCGCACGGCCGTCACGGCGTCACGATCAGCGTCGAGTTCGTCCTCGAGGTCTTCCATGACTTCCTCCACCGCCTGCATGGCCCCGTGATTGAAGTCGTGGCGCATATCCTCCAGCCGCCGGCGCGCACGCACAAGCCGCTTAGCCACATGGCCATAGCCTGGATAGCTCTCGAAAAAGCCCTGCCAGCCCTTATACGCCGCAAACACAAAGCCAATGGCCGCAAACGTGGTGAAGGCGATGGTGAGCACCAGCGGCGACAGGCCGGCCATCTCCTCAGCGCTGGAGCCTAAACGCCCCGCCGCCATGGCCACATTCAGCCCCACCGCCCCCGTGACGGCGCCGGCGAGAATCACCGCACCGCCAAGTTTCCACGGCAAGATCTGACGATGGGCGGCCAGACGCAGCCCCGCCATCCCGGCCAACAAACCAAGGCCCACATTGGCCCCGCCCACCAGCAGCCCCTCAAATGTCGCCGCCAACAGCCCCTGACCTTCCACGAAAAAGAATGGGGCGTTGAAAATGGTCTCGAGCAATAAGATCGCCGCCAGCCAAGCCGCCGACACCACCTGATCGCCGGGCGGATGCGGCTCGCGCGCCAGCTGGTTTTGCGCGCGAAATACGCGCAAATCCCGCTCCGCCGAGAGCACCTCGCGCTCAGCCGCCACCAAATCATCGCGGTGTTCAGCACGCACCGCAGCCAGCTTGAAACGCCCGCGTGCGCCCGCTTCTTCGCTGCGCGCCTGATCCAACTTGGCCGCCAGCTTGCCGGCCTCGCTCGCGGCGTGGGTGATGCGCGCGCGCAATGTGTCGCGCACGCGGTTCACCGCCTCGGTGTATTCCGCGGCGATCCGTCGCTCCGCGGCGTCCAAATCGCCATCTTCAATCAGCGGCGCGTCGTTGACGGCGCGCAAAAAGGCTTGTTCGCGGACTTTCCAAGCATCGCGCACATCTTCAATGCGCATGGGCGCGCCATCACGCGAGCGCCCCCCGTCCGGCCCGCCCGAGCCGATCACGGCGGCCCATTTTTGTGATCGTCCCCGCACGCTCACCCCGTTCGCGCTCGTGTCCGCCATGACGCCTGATCCCTCAAGTCTATTCCGTTTTCACGCGAATCGCCCACCCTAAAGCGGTGCGAATCACGTGATTCACGATGAATCAGGACTCGCACGACACAGAGGCTGCGTCGAGACCATGATCCCTTCAGCGCTCCAGCACCGCTCCCAGCCCTGGAAACACATCAGGCGCGCCCTGTTCGCCCCACTCCTCGGCCTGGCGTTCAGCACCATCAGCGCCACCGCAGGCCTGGCGCAGGACATCGGCCTGCGCGCCCAAACGCCTTCCGGCGAGCCGGTGCCGCGCTATATGAGCTTAGGCTTTGACGAGGTGAACGGCCGACGCGGCCCCGGATTGGATTACCAAATCCGATGGTTATACGTGCGTGAGGGGCTGCCGGTGCAGGTCATCGCCGAGACGCGGACCTGGCGCAAAGTGCGCGATCCCGATGGCGACATTGTGTGGATGCACCGGCGTACCTTGGCCCGCAAACGTACGGTGATCGTGCGGACCGGGCTCGACGCGCCCGTGCCGCTGCACGCCCATCCCAACGCCGATTCCGCCATTGTCGCCAATGCCGAACCGGGGGTCATTTTCGCGCTCGACACGTGTCAAAACGATTGGTGCCGTGTTGATGGCCGTGACGCGGCCGGCTGGACGCCGGCGGCCGGCCTGTGGGGCGTTGACGCACCGTCGGCGCCAACCACCCCCGCGCCGGAGCCGCAATCGGACGCGCGACCGCAGCCGGCGCGCGATTTATTCGCCCTCAGTCGCGCGCGCGAACCCGGACAATAACATCCACGCGCGCCACCTCCGCCCCCGCGGGAGCCGGCGGGATGTGGGCGATCGTCACATCGTCCGCCGGAATATCGGACAACGCGCCCGTGCTTTCGTCCAAAAAATGGTGATGATTGGCGGTGTTGGTGTCGAAAAACACGCGCCCGCCATCGACGGCCAGCTGGCGCACCAGCCCGGCATCGGTGAACGCCCGCAACGTATTATACACCGTCGCCAAGGACACGGGAGCGCCCGCCGCCTCCGCTTCGCCGTGCAGCGCTTCAGCCGTCACATGCCGGCAGCCGCCGCGAAACAGCAGCGCCGCCAGCCCCAAACGCTGGCGAGTCGGACGCACGCCAGCCGCCTCAAGGCGTGCGCGCGCATCGCCATAGTCCAAATTTTCGTTGGCCAAAGCCTCGTTCGCCATAGCCTCACGGCCTCTTCATTCGTCGACACGACACTCACACCGCTTGAGGCGACGCCTGTGCGCGTGCTACCGCCTACGCCGCAGTCGGGTGTCAGCCACAGTATGACCGTCATTCGAATGCGACTAATTCCGAACTAACATGCGCGCACCGCCGCGCGATTGCAATGTCGTGACATGAGCAACACCAAAAACAGCTTCGATTATGATGAGTTGATCGCCTGCGCCAAAGGCGAGATGTTCGGTCCCGGCAACGCCCAATTGCCGTTGCCGCCCATGTTGATGTTCGATCGCATCACCCATGTGAGCGCTGAAGGCGGCGCCCACGATAAGGGGTTGTTGACCGCCGAGCTGGACATCAAACCAGATCTTTGGTTCTTCCCCTGCCACTTTGAGGGCGACCCGGTGATGCCTGGGTGCCTGGGCCTGGACGCCATGTGGCAGTTGGTGGGCTTTTTCCTGGGGTGGAGCGGCGCACCGGGCCGCGGGCGCGCGCTGGGCGTCGGGGAGGTGAAATTCCGCGGCCAGGTGCAGCCGGACGCCACGACATTGGAATATCGTATCGATATGCGCCGGGTCATCCGTCGGTCATTAATCCTCGGCGTCGGCGATGGCGAGGTGTCCAGCGACGGCAATGTTATTTACACGGCCAAGGATCTGCAGGTCGGCCTGTTCAAACCAGAAGAAATGTAAGGAGAGGCCATGCGGCGCGTCGCGGTCACCGGACTTGGCATCGTCTCATGCATCGGCTCCACCGCCGATGACGTCGCCGCCGCGTTGAAAGCCGGCCGCTCCGGCATTTCAGCCGACCCGACCTATGCCGAACTGGGCTTTCGCAGCCAAATCTCCGGCGACCCGAAGCTCGATCCCAAGGGGCTGGTCGATAAGCGCGCGCTGCGCTTTATGGGCGATGGATCGGCCTGGTGCTGGATCGCGATGGATCAAGCCATCAAGGATGCAGGCCTGGAGCCGGCGGAGGTGTCCCATCCGCGCAGCGGCCTCATCATCGGAACCGGCGGGCCGTCCACCCGCGCTCTGATCGCCGCGGCCGACACGGCGCGCGAGAAGGGACCCAAACGGGTCGGTCCCTTTGCGGTCCCCAAAGCGATGTCATCGACGGCGTCGGCCACATTGGCGACGGACTTTAAGATCCTCGGCGTCAATTTCTCGATTTCCAGCGCCTGCACCACCTCGCTGCACTGCATTGGCGAGGCGGCGGAGATGATCCGCGCCGGCCGCCAGGACGTCATCTTCGCGGGCGGCGGGGAGGAGTTGGACTGGTCGTTGTCGGTTCTGTTCGACGCGATGGGCGCCATGTCGGCCAATTTCAACGACACGCCCGAACGGGCCAGCCGCGCCTTCGACAACAATCGCGACGGCTTCGTCATCGCCGGCGGCGCCGGCGTTCTCGTTCTGGAGGAGTGGGAGCGGGCCAAAGCGCGCGGGGCGACCATCCACGCCGAAATCGTCGGCTATGGCCTCAGCTCCGACGGGCATGACATGGTCCAGCCCTCCGGCGAGGGCGCAGCGCGCGCCATGCGCGACGCCATGGCGGGCGCCAGCGGGCGGACAATCGACTATATCAACCCCCACGCCACCTCGACGCCCGTGGGCGACATCAAGGAGATGGAGGCGATCCGCGACGTTTTCGGCGACGCCATGCCGCCCATCTCCGCCACAAAATCCATGACCGGCCACAGCTTGGGCGGCGCCGGCGCTCAAGAAGCGATCTACAGCCTGCTGATGATGCGCGACGATTTCATCGCGCCGTCCATCAATGTGGACGAGCGCGATCCGGCCTTCGCGAATGACAACATCGTCACCGAGGTCCAAACCGGGGTGCGTTTGAACACCATCATGTCCAACAGCTTCGGCTTTGGCGGCACCAATGGCTGTCTGATCATGGCGCGCCCTGACTAGGACTCGCTTTCGTCCCGCTGCGGCCC
>CAZGCB010000050.1:0-18610 GCA_964524065.1 uncultured Caulobacterales bacterium
GGCTTGCGCCACGTGACGGCCCCTCTGCGCTTTCACTGGCAGAAGAAACTCTTGGGCGCGTTCGCCATTTTGATGGGGCTGGCCGTGGTGTTCGCCATCAATCTGTCGGCGGCGCATTATCGCAATTTGCTGGATCTCCAGCCCCTTTTGGCCGGCCCGAATCCACCCAGCTTGCCCGCGGCGACGCCGCTTATCCCCGGCCTTGGCGCCTGGTGCGACGCCGTGATCGGGTCATCCCTGGGCGTTGACATCAACGCGGCCGCGGCCAACGCCGCCTGCCGTCCGCTGAGCCTCATCTCCTTGGACGCTGTGGTGTTGTTCGCTCTGGGTATGGCGATTGCAGCGCTGGCGGCGTTTGAGGGCCGCCGGTCCGACGCGCCCTTCCCCGGCCTGAGCGACGCCGCGCGGGCGCTGGAAAAATCCCGCGAGGATTTGCGCGATGCGCTGATGGATTACTATGACAGCTACGATGATATTGTGGATGACATTCGCGAATACATCAAAAAAGATGATGACGAGACTATAAAACTGTCCACGAATGACCGCATCGTCCTCTATCGAAAACTGGATGAAAAGGTGCGCAAATACCGGTATTTGCTAGAAACACCTTTGGAGGAGCTGCTGGCGGAGTTCGCCCTCCAGGATATGGGGCCGGACTTCCGGGTTTTCGGCCCCGACGGCCCGCGCACGGCGCCGCCTGAGGATGACGGCTTCCAGCGTCCCATCAGCGCGGGCGGGCGCCCATGAGCCGGCGGCAAAAACGGCTTCAACGCCAAGCGTTTGTCAACATCGCCTTGGCCGCGGCGATCATCGGCGTGATCGGCTATGTCATCTATGCGATGCAGCCTGCCCCTTATGATCCGCGGACACTGTGTCCCTACACGGAGGCCGGCGACATCGCACCGCCGCATACCGTGGTGGTTTTGGACAAGACTGACGCCTATTCCGCCAATGAAGCCGAGCTGATCGCCAACACGATCCAGCGCACCAAGGACCGTCTCGCGGTGGGCGAGCGCATCACCATCGCCGCCCTCGATGAACGGGGCCGCACGCGCCCCGAACTGTCTTTGTGCAATCCTGGCCGCGGCGACCAGGTCAATCCCCTCTTCTCGAACCCGGTGCAAATCCAAACCCGTTATGAGGAGTTGTTTCGCGCACCGTTAGACGCCGCACTGAGCGACCTGATCACGCCCAAACAGGCCCCCGCCAGCCCCATCGCTGAGGCCATTGTGCGTCAAGCCCAGCTGGACACCTTCGGGCCGACGACGCCCCGTCGACGCATGGTGCTGATTTCCGACATGCTGCAAAATTCAGATGTGTTCACCGTGTATGGCGGAGAACGCTCAGGTGTTTTGCCGGACGATCTGCCCAGCGCCGACATCGCCGCGCAGCTCCTGATGGAGCGCTTTGGCGACAATCTCGCCGGCGTTCAAATCGAAGTGCGGCTCATCCCCCGCACACGCTGGGAGGACGCCCAGCGCGGCGTGCTGCGGCGCTATTGGGAAGATCTGGCCTCCGAACTGGGCGCGCGTTTGGTGTGGCGCGACCTCTAACGCCAGCCGCGCGAAGCGGAAACCGATCCGCATCCCCTTGACGCGAGCGGAGACGCGCGTCCGCCTTGCGCGGGACCGTCGCCCCTAAACCAACAGCGATGTGTCCGTCACCGCGCCATCGAAAATGCGTA
The DNA here is from genome assembly GCA_964524065.1 of uncultured Caulobacterales bacterium. Lineage (GTDB taxonomy): Bacteria > Pseudomonadota > Alphaproteobacteria > Caulobacterales > Maricaulaceae > CAZADA01. The sequence continues at coordinate 1,685 of CAZGCB010000050.1, forward strand.
TCAGGCCGGCGCTGAAATGATCCCAGGACAGGCGCCCCGTGTAGTGCATGCGGGCCTCAACACCCATGGCGCGCATGCGGTTGGCGTCATCGGTCAGGTCCTCAATCGCCTCGATGTAATCGCGCACGCCGGCGTCCGGCTTTAACAAGCGGCCACTCAGCCCGTCACCCACCAACACATCCATGGCGCCCGCCTGCGCACCAATCACCGGCACGCCCCAGGCCGCCGCCGCCGCCACATTAAGATCATACGCCGCCTGCGCCCCCAGCGCCGGTGCGATCACAAGATCGGCGGCACGCAGCACCTTGCGCGCCACAACATCGCGCGTGCGCGTTTTACCGGATTTGGCCAGGGTATGCACAGTGACGAAATCCGGCGTGGTGCGGGCGGCGCGGGTCGGCTTTGCGGTGATGATGTCCAGGCGCACCCCGCCATCGCCCCAACCCGCGCGGCAGATATCGATGGCGAACGGCGCGCGCCCGTCCTCCCAATCCTCCACAAACATGGCCAGCCGCACGGGGCGCGGCTTCTCACTTCGTGCTTCGAGCGCTTCAGCCACCTCGCGCTCGGCGGGCTCGGGAATGTTTGCGCCAAAGGGCAGGATGTGGAGCTTGTCGCGCGCGGCGCCATGACGGGCCACGGCGATGTCGACCGCCCACGCCGAGGGATAGATGGCCGCCGCACAACGGCTCAGCGCGGTTTGCTCCTGCGCAAAACCATGAGCGCGGCTGCGGGCGGTGAGCCCGGCATACTCCGGCGCGCCATCGGCGTAAGCGCCAAAGGGCGCGCGGGCGCAAAACACCACCGGCGTTTTATCGCCCAAATGGGTCACCGCCAGCGGGCTGGGCGCAAACACGCCATGGTAGCTGGAGCCGCGCACCGCCGCCGATAAGTCTTCATAGCGTTTGGAGAGAATGCGCGGCTCCACATCCAGCCACAGCCGCTCCGAGCGCATCGCGTGGTAGGCCGCCCGCGCCCCCAACCCCAGTCCGGGACGCGCGCATACGGGATGACGCTCCGACACGCGTTCCTGCTGGCCCAGTAATTTCAACGTCCAATACGGCAAGCCGCCATCGATCAACGGATTATCGGCCGCCCGTTCATACGCGAAGAGGATTCGGCGTTTCGCGTGCGGCGGCAGCGCCCGGCGTACAGCCGCTTCGGCCCGCGGGGGCGTCGGAAACCGGACGGGTTCGCCATCCAACGGCGCGGGTCCAGCCGCGGGAGCGGCCCTATCCGCCTCAAGCGCGCGCATCGTGTCCGCCCCGGCCGTTTTCAGGGGCTCCAAACGGGCCGCCTTGATCGCCGCACCATCGCCGTGCGTGGGTGACGGCGTGTCTCCTGGCGCGATAGCGGTCGGGTTCGGGCTCATGCGCACACCTCGGTCATTATTATGTTTTTCAACGACTTGCCCAGCCGCCGGCGTGCCCCCTACGCTCCTTGCAGCACCATGATGTATGGCACATTTCGGCACGTTTGTGCACTGCAAGATCGTCGCAGGCGACGTTCATTTGCAGTGGTGCAAGGCCCATGCAAAACCGCGCACATGGACGTGGGAGGCCGCTGCAAGACACTCTTGGTGCACATCACGAGCGACGTTGTGGAGCCTGAAATCAGCGGGTGCTGGACTGCAAAAAGCTGACGCTCTCGCCGCACAGCCGCGCCGCCGTCAGAACACCGCTGGCATAGGCGCCCGTATCCACGCCAATGCGCCGGAAATTGTGGACAGGCTCCGGCTCGGGCGTGTGGCCATGGACGATGATCTTCTCCAAGCGGGAATCGTCATCCAGAAACTCATCGCGAATCCACAGCATGTCGCGCTCGGACTGCTCCGCCAGCATCACGCCGGGACGCACCCCGGCATGCACAAAGGCATAGTCGCCAATGGTGGTGATGGTTTCGAGCTGCCGCAAAAACACTTCATGGCGCTTGGGCAAAGCGTTGGCCAGTTGGGCGCGAGCGCCCTCCCATTCGGCGGCGCTGGCGTTGGCGGCGGGTGCGTTCACGCCATAGGATTTCAACGTCGCATCCCCGCCAAAGGCGCACCAACGCGAGCCGGCGCTGGAGTCTTCAATAAAACCCAGCATCGCCTCTTCATGATTGCCGCGCAGATAGCGGACCTCATCAAACGGCCCATCCAAATCCAGCAACAGATCCAGCACCCGCGCTGAATCGGGACCGCGATCGATATAGTCGCCCAAAAACACGAGGAGAGCCTGCATATGCGGCGTTTGCGCCTTGGCTGCGGCCGCGTCCTCCGCCAGCCCGTCGATCAGAGCCTCCAACAGCTCATCACAGCCATGCACATCCCCCACGGCGAACACCAACTGATCGGCGTCCACTTGCGGCGGGCGGGAACGAAAGGTGCGCGCAATGGCGCTGAACATGGCGAGCCCCGGCGAACTTTGGGTTTGAGACGACGTGCACCGTCATATTCGCCATAGCATCCGCGGATGCAAGCGTAGCGCGTCGCGAACCCGCTATAGCGGCAGCCGCGGACAAAGCCCTAAGGCCGTTCCGGCTTGTCGTTCGCCTCAGATGACTTGCAGCAGAACCGCCAGGATCAGGCCGGTCCAAAACGTGCCGCACACGCCCATGACGATCAGAACGCCAGCGCCGGGCGGCCAGCGGTCTTCGTGGGACGCCACATCCTCAAACCAGGCGGCGCGGGCGTGTTCCTGCAACATGCGCGCGGGGGACTCCACAGCAAGGGGACGATCCAAGCTGTCAGCCGCCGCCAAATCGGGCGCGGCATGGAGCGAGGCCGAAGACGCCCCCACCGGTTGCTCCTGGTCAAAGGACGCCGGCCGCTCGTCATTCGGCGTGGATTGGCGAGCCAGCTTCACGCGTCCTCCCAAAATGAACGAACCTCATACCGGTGCGATGGTGACTCACAATCTTCAACATTTCCTGACTGAGCGGCGCGCATTTGCACCCATCACGACCATGTCTGGCGCCGGCCGGCCCGGCCCTGTACAATACGTTTTCGGCTTTTTTCACGGTCAAGGACGCTGTCATGGACCCCATCGCCTTTGCTGATGAACGCACGGTGGGCGTGGCGCGACGCGTTTTGGCCCGCATGGCCGCCGCGTGCCTGCTGCTATGTGCTGTGGGTGGGGCGCTCGGCGCGCGCTGGGACATGCGTGCGGCGGCCCTCTCCGAGGCGCTGGATGCCGTGGAGGCCGCCCCTAGCGCGGCCGAACGAACCCGCGCTCTGGCGGCGGGGCAGCGTCACGCCCGCGGCGGCGCCCCCTCGGGCGATTTGGCCAGCGTCACAGCTCGCTGGGCGTTGGTGCAGGAACCGGCGGATCTGCCCCGAGCCGAGGACGCCATCACCCAGGCCCTCACCCACGCCCCGACCCGGCCCCATGCATGGGCGCGGCTGGCCGCCACCCGTGCACAAATCGCCGGCGCCATGACGCCGGAGGCGTCCGAAGCGCTGCGTTATTCCTTCCTGGTCGCCGCCTTTGGCCCGCGCGTCATGCAGAAGGAGAGGCTGCTGTTGGCGCTGCGCTATTGGGATGCCCTGGAAGCATCGCTGCAGCGCGCGGCCCTGCGTCAGGTGGAGGCCTTGTGGGCCGATCCAGAGAATGCGGCCTGGCTGCGGGATCTTCTGGCCGCCCAACCGGCCGGCGCCGCGCGTGAAGCGCTGTCCACCGCCATGGCGCGCGCTGATTTCGGGCGCTGAACCGTCGCGTAAGCCCTCTGGACAGCTAGGTGGTGCGGGTGGTTGTGGCTTGCCCTGCCGTGGCCAACCCGGCGCCAAGGCCCAGCAACAAAGTCCACAACAGCGGCGTGGCGTAGGTTTGCAGCCCATCGCTATAAACGCCCTGCACCAGGATGAACCCGCTGATCACCACGCTGGCGCGCAGCCAGGAGCGCAACCTCTTGCGCCGCAAGGCCCCCTGCACCAGCAGCACCATGAGCGCCGCCAAGGCCGCCACCATGGCGATGGACGCCAACGCCCCCGCCTCCAACATCCATTGCATATAGAGGCTCTGCGCTGTCTGCATCGGGGCAAGGGCGCGCCAATTCTGGGCCGTTTGCAGGAGGTTGTTGATCTCCCCAAAACACCCCAACCCATAGCCCAACACCCACGCATCCCCAATCGCCCCGGCATGGGCCGCCAGCGCCGCCGCACGCCCGCCCTCGACCGCCGACTGGGCGGCGAGCGTGGGACCGATCACAAAGCCGAACACGACCAACGCGGTCGCACCCGCCACGCCGGCCCCCGCCATAAGCGCCATAATCACGGGCGATCGCGCCCGGAAGGGATACAGCTCCCACCCAATCGCCGCGAAAACCGCCGCCGTGCCGAGCGCCAAGGTGGCGTTGCTGGCGTGCACGAAGACCATCGCGCCACCCAACACGAACACCAGGACCGGGGTTGCGAGGATCCGCAGCGTGTGCAGACCGGGCGTCGGACGCTCCAGGCTCTCGCGGATGGCCTGCCCCATACGCGTCAACGCCAACAACACAATCAGAGCGAAAAACAGCGCTTTGGCGTCCGCCGGCACATGCCCGCCCGCAGCACCGCCCAGGACGCGCATCGTCTCCAGCGCCGCCAACGCCGCACCGCCCGTCAGCAGCAAACGATACAAGAGTCGCGCGCGCCGATCATTGCGGCCAATGACCATTCCCGCGAGGAAGACCGCCCCCAGGGCCGTGAGCTTGAGGAGTTCGCGTGAGGTCGCATCGCGATTGAGCGTAATGGCGCCCGGCGCGTCCACCAGCTGCCACATGGGATGCGCGAGGCCCGGCCCGCCCGGCGTCAGCTGATAGAGCCCGATCAGCAGGACGAGCACAAACGCCCCGCCGACGATGTAGAGCACAAACGCCCCCTGAAACGCGGCCCGTCCGCTCACGGTCAGCAAGGCCAGACCGCCAACCGTCAGCCACAGAGACGCCAAGGTCGCGCTGATGGCGGGGCCATCTGCATCGGCCATAAGCCAGCCCAGCAGCGCCAAACCCGCAGCAACCGCCGTCAGGGCCCAGTTTTGCGGCCACGAATAGCGCATGCGATCGCGAAAACGGGCGACCGCGCCCAACACGCGCTCCATATGCCGACCCTCATCGATCGCCGCGCGGAGTTTCACATGCGTGCCCGCGCGTTGCCGCCACGCGTCGCCGCCAGGACGACGCGGGCCGACCCTAGCGCGAAGCGCTCACCCGCGCGAGCCCGTGACCGCAGACGACGTGGCGATCACGGCCGCAGCCGGCCTCCCGTCCTCGCCGCCGCCTTCCGCTTGGCGCGCCCACATGCCGGCGTAGAGCCCCTTGTGCGCGAGCAAAGTGTTGTGATCGCCCTGTTCGACAATGCGGCCATCATCCAGCACCACGATGTGGTCGGCCGCAGCGATGGTGGACAGCCGATGCGCCACGGCGATCGTCGTGCGCCCACGGGCCGCCTCGGCGAGGGCGGCCTGCACCTCCTGTTCGGTGCCGCTATCGAGCGAGGACGTCGCCTCGTCCAGCACCAGGATGCACGGATCTTTTAAGATCGCCCGGGCCACGCCCACGCGCTGCTTCTCCCCGCCGGAGAGTTTCAACCCGCGCTCGCCCACCCGCGTGTCGAGGCCATCGGGCAGCGATGCGATGAGATCGCCCAGCTGCGCCCGCCGCGCCGCGTCGAGGATCGCCGCCTCATCCGCATCCGGCGCGGCATAGCCGATGTTGTAGCGCAGCGTGTCGTTAAACAGCACCACCTCCTGCGGCACCAAGCCCAGCGCGCCACGCAGGCTGGCCTGGGTGACATCGCGAATATCCTGCCCATCGACGTACACACGTCCAGCCGCCGGATCATAAAAGCGGAACAACAGCTTCAGCAGGGTGGATTTGCCCGCCCCGCTCGGCCCCACCAGCCCGACAAAACTGCCGGGAGCGATGTCCAGGCTGATCGCGTCCACGCCCGCCATGCGCCCCTCATGCGTGAAGCGCACATCCTCAAACCGCACAGCGCCGCCTTGTGGTTTCAGCGCCGGCGCGTCCGGTTTGTCCGCCACCTCCGGCGCCACATCGAACAAGCCGAACAACGTCTCCATATCCACAACGCCCTGGCGGATCTCCCGCCAGGCCCAGCCAAGAATGTTCAGCGGCCGATACAGGTTCAACAGCACCAGCATCACCGTGGTGACATCGCCCGGCCCGTCCAACGCGCCACTGGCCACGCCATAGCCCGCCACGAGGATCGCCGCGCCAAGGCCGGTGTTCATGATCAGCTCTTGACCTGCGTTCAGCCCGGCGAGGGACTGCGTCATCCGCAGCGCCAAATGCTGATAGGCCGCCAAGCTGTCATGATAGCGCTGCGCCTCCCGTTCCTCGGCGGCGAAGGCTTTGACGGTCTCAAAATTGGTCAGCGAATCCATCGCCCGGGCGCGAAACTCCGAATCGACGCGGTTCATCACCCGTCGCTGGCGCGCCCGCCATTCTGTCACCACCACCGTAAACGCGATGAACACCAGCACCGTCGACACCGCAATGGCCGCGAAGGCCGCCCCAAACGCCGCCCACAGCGCAATGGCCGCCAGCACCAGCTCCACCAGGGTCGGTGCGATGTTGAAGGCCAGGAAGCGCAACAGATAATCGATGGAGCCCGCCCCGCGATCGATCACGCGCGTGAGGGCGCCAGTGCGCCGCGTCACATGAAACTGCAGCGACAGCGATTGGGCGTGGGCGAAGGCGTCCACCGCGATGGTGCGGTTGGCCGCCTGCGTCACCGGAGCGAACACCGCGTCCCGCAGATATGGCAAGGACACCGCCGCCCAACGCAATGCGATGAAAAGCAAGGCCAGCTGACCAAACAGCGCGAGGTCCGCCTCCCCCTCGCCGCTTAACGCGTTGATGGCGTCACCCAGAAGGAAGGGCGCATACACGTTCAAGAGCCGACTGATGATGGTGAGACCCAACGCCAAGGCGATGACCGGCCGCCACGCCGTCAGTTCCGGACGGGCGAGGATCGACACCAACCGTCCCAGAGCCCGCCCGAGGGTGGCGCGACCGGCGGCGATGTCCTCAAAGGTTTGGGTTTGCGCCATGCCCACCGACATAGGCCGGCCCGCCCGCGCAGGCCAGCGCAAAGCCGCAAGCCCGGTGCGGACGCTCCTGCACGGCGACCTGGCCCTCCTGTCATGGGATTGTGAGAGTAGAAGATCTGGCGATTGCGGTGAGGACCGCGGGAGGAGAAGCCGAACGCCTCCCCTCAGGCAGGAGGCCGAGCCTACTCCTCGGGCAAATCGAACACCTGGCCCGGATAGATCAAATTCGGATCGCGAATTTGCTGCTCATTGGCCTCATAGATCACGGTGTACTGCCAGCCGGAGCCATAAAGCCGCCGCGCAATGCGCCAGAGCGAATTGCCCGGTTGCACCACCACGGTGCGCGGGCCGATCTCCGCCAAGGCTTCCGGCGATTCCCGCTTAAACGGCACGGCGATCACAGCCGTCACACGGCCCAAATCGTCCAGCTGATCGATCTGCAAGTTATAGATCCCCGGCGCAAGCGCAGAACTCGCCACCAAGGACCAGCGGCCCAAACTGTCCGCCCGCGCATCGCCCAGCTGCACCCGATCCGCCAACACGCGCACGGTGACATTCGGCTCCGCCCGGCCGGAGAAAATCACCCCGCCGGCATCATCATAGTCCACCGCCAACAGCGCCAGCGGCTGGCCGGAATCGCCCAGCGGCGATTGCAGCACCTCGCTCGCGCCGCCAGGGCTGCCCAACACCACCAGCGGCCGCGCATCACGGCTCTCCGGCACAGAGACCACCACCACTTGCTCCGAGCGCACCTCCTGGCCGGTGGGCAAACGCATGAGCAGCGCCAACTCCACCGCGCCCGCCGGCAGCGGTTCATCAAGGATCAACACCCACTCCCCGCCATTATCGATGGCGGCTTCCTCCAAGGGGGCGCCGTCCACCAGCAAGATTGCCGCCGCCCCCGGCGCGCCGCGACCGGCGATCGTCGCGGTGCCGCGTGGATCCACGCGCACAATGTCAAAGCTGGGCGGCGCCACGCGCAGCATCCCGACGGCGCTTGCGGTGTCCTGAGGTTCGGGCGTCACATCTGGCGTCGGGGTCGCATCAATGGCGGCGACGCGCTGATCTTCAACCCGCTCCGGCGCAGCCAAAGGCGTCGCTGCGCCTAACTGGGGCGCATCCTCCGGCGCGCCGCCGCGCATGAAATAGGTGGCGGCGCCTGCAGCGAGCACCGTTACAGCGACAAAAAAGGCGATCACGAGCGCGCGGCGATCTTCCATGGAACGGACATCCCTTGATGTGGCCTCTTCAGGCGGCGTCACCGTTTCGCCGGCGTGGCGCTTTAAGCGCGTGCGCTTGGCGCTAGTGTAAGTGCGTGTCGAATCCGAGGCAATCCACGCCGCGCTGACGAATATCAGATGCGCGTGAACGCGGACCCGCCGGACGCCACCGCGCCGCGTTTCCACAACGGCCGTAGCCAAAGCGTCACGCGGTTTCGCCCATCAGCCGCGCCTTGGCTTTATCAGGGCCGATCAGCGCGAAGAGCGGCCCCATTTCGGGTCCGCGCGACTGACCGGTCAACGCCTGGCGCAGCGGCATAAACAGCTTTTTGCCCTTCGCGCCCGTTTTGTCTTTCACCGCCGCGGTGAACACGCCCCAGCTTTCAGAATCATACGGCCCATCCGGCAAAGCCTCCGCGGCCGCGGCGGCGAAGTCCGCATCTTCAATTTCCGGTGCGATCGGCCCTTCCACCACGCGCCACCAGGCCGCCGCATCGTCTAGCGTTTCAAGATTGGCCCGCACCGCCGTCCAGAAAGCTTCCCCACCGCCGACGCCAAGCGCCGCCAAGCGATCAGAGGCTGCCGCATAGTCCATGTCATGCAACAGCTGCGCGTTGAGGCGTTTCAGCTCGGCCTCGTCAAAGCGGGCGGGCGCGCGGCCGATTTTGGCGAAATCAAACGCGTCGGCCAGCGCCTGCATGCTGGGCTCGACCGCGACAGGATCAGAGGTGCCAATCTTCGCCAGCAGCGAGCACAACGCCATGGGCTCCAGCCCCGCCTCGCGGAATTGCGCGATAGAGAGCGAACCCAGGCGCTTGGACAGCTTCTCGCCATCCGCGCCGACCAGGAGCGGGGTATGCGCGAAGGCCGGCGGTTCACCACCCAGCGCTTGAAAAATCTCAATCTGCGCGCCGGAATTGGTGACGTGATCTTCGCCACGCACGACATGGGTGATGCCCATCTCCACATCATCCACACAGCTTGGCAGCGTGTAGAGATACGACCCGTCATCGCGGATTAAGATGGGATCGGAGATGGACGCGGTGTCGATGCTGCTCGCGCCGCGGACCAGATCGGTCCAGCTCACGGCGTCATGGCTGAGCTTGAAACGCCAATGCGGCTTGCGCCCTTCGGCTTCGAGGTCCGCAATCTGCTTTTTGGTGAGATCCAGTGCGGCGCGATCATAGACCGGCGGCTTGCCCTGGGCCCGTTGCAGCTTGCGTTTGCGCTCCAACTCCTCGCCCGTTTCATAGCAGGGATAGAGCAAGCCCTCAGACTTCAGTGTTTCTGTCGCGGCGTCATAGCGGGCGAAGCGCTCCGACTGCTTGTGCTTTTGTGCGATCTCAAAGCCGAGCCACGCGAGATCCTCCTGAATCGCCGCCTCATATTCAGGCTTGGAGCGCTCCAGATCCGTGTCGTCGATGCGCAGCACAAACGCCCCGCCCGACTTGCGCGCAAACAGCTGATTGATCAGCGCCGTGCGCACATTGCCGACATGCAGCAATCCGGTGGGCGATGGGGCGAAACGAACTTTGGTCATGGCGGGGCTCTGCTGCGACCCGGGGGTCATCGCTGGTATTGAATGAAGTCGGTCATGCGCGCCAGGCGGTCGTAGAGGCGGCGCGAAACGGTGTTGTTCGATTCGGTCAGCCAATAGACGTGCGGGCAGCCCGCCGCATCGGCCGCGGCGTAAACGCCCTTGACCAGCGCTTCGCCCACGCCCAAACGCCGGACGCTGGGCTGTGTGTAGAGGTCCTGCAAATAGGTCACCTCCTCCACCCGCCAGCCATGGCGCTGAAACATGTAGTGCACAAGGCCGACTAGGCGCCCGTCCACCACGGCGCCCAACCCGCGCGGATCGTAATACTCATCGCCCATCAGCCGCGCCCACAAGGTCGCGTAAACCTCCTCGGACACCTTTGTGCGATAAAACTCCAGATAGCCCGTCCACAGCCGCCGCCAGTCCGCTTCATCCGCCGGCGCCAAGGGGCGAACCGCGATGGCGCTCACCGCGCCCACCTTGGGCTCGGCCGCGCGTCAAAAGCCGCCGCGTCCTCCAGCGCCGAGCCCAGCGCGAACAGGCTCTCCTCGCCAAGGGCCGGCGCGATGAGCTGCAGTCCCAGCGGCAAACCTTCCGCACTCAACCCCGCCGGCACGCTGATGCCTGGCAGGCCGGCCAGATTGGCCGTCACCGTGAAGACGTCATTGAGGTACATGGACACCGGATCGTCCGACTTCTCGCCAAAGGCGAAGGCCGGGCCCGGCGTGGTCGGCGTCAGCAGCGCGTCCACATGCTCGAACGCTTGATCGAAATCATCGCGGATTTTGCGACGCACCTTCTGAGCGCGCAGATAATAGGCGTCATAATAGCCCGCCGACAGCACATAGGCCCCGATCAGCAAACGGCGCTGCACCTCCGGCCCGAAGCCTTGCGCGCGGCTCTGCTCATAGGTCTCCAGGAGATCCCCACCCTCAGCGCGCAGGCCATAGCGCATACCGTCATAGCGCGCGAGATTGGAGGACGCCTCCGCTGGGGCGATGATGTAATAGGCCGGCAGCGCGTACTTGGTATGCGGCAGTGACACCTCGACAATCTCGCAGCCTGCATCCTTTAGCCAGGCCTCGCCTTCGGCCCACAGCGCGCTGATCGCCGCTGGCGTTCCATCCAGGCGGTACTCCTTCGGCACGCCGATGCGCAGCCCCTTCACTGAACGACCGCAGGCCGCCGCATAGTCCGGCGTTTTGAGCTTCAGCGAGGTGGAGTCCTTGGGATCATGACCCGCCATGGCCGACAGCATAATGGCGCAATCCTCCACCGTGCGCGCCATGGGCCCGGCTTGGTCAAGGGAGCTGGCGAAGGCCACAATGCCCCAGCGCGAACACAAGCCATAAGTGGGCTTCATGCCGACAATGCCGGTGAACGCAGCCGGCTGACGGATGGAGCCGCCCGTGTCCGTCCCCGTCGCGCCCAAGGCCAAGCGCGCCGCGACAGCGCTCGCTGAGCCACCGCTGGAGCCGCCGGGCACCAAATCCGCGTTGGAGGCTTGCCGGCGCCAGGGATTGATTACGGGGCCTTTAGCGGCCGTTTCGTTGGACGAGCCCATGGCGAACTCGTCCAGCGACGTCTTGCCCAGCATGATGGCGCCGTTTTTCTTCAGATTGGCGGTCACCGTGCTGTCATAGGGCGGCGTAAAGCCGGCCAAAATCCGCGAGGACGCCGTCGTTTCCACGCCTTCCGTGCAGAACAAATCCTTGATGGCCAGCGGCAGCCCATCCAGCGGCTTGCCGCCGCCGGAGCGTTTGGCGCGGCGCCGATCGGCGCTTTTGGCGGCCTTGAGCGCCGCCTCGGCGGTGGGCGTCACATAGGCGTTCAGCGCCGCGGCGGCCTCCATGGCGTCCAGATGCGCGGCCACCAGCTCGGCGGAAGATGTGCTGCCGGCGTCCAAGGCGCGCCGCGCTTGGGCGATGGTGAAATCAGTCAGCTCAGTCATGGAGGCGGCGTGTACCGCGCTGCGCGCGCGCTGTCACGGGGCTTTCCCGGTGCGGCCTTCCCCGTCACACGCCAAAGCAGGGGCTTAGGCCTCGTTCGGATCCTGTTTGATGGCGCCAAAGCGACGCGATCGATCCACCAATTCGCGCAATTCTTTGCCGGCTTTGAAGAAGGGTGTGCGCTTTTCCGGCACGTCCACCGGCTCGCCGGTGCGCGGATTGCGCCCGTCACGCGCCGCACGGGTGCGTGCGGTGAAGGCGCCAAAACCACGCAATTCCACGCGGCGGCCGGAGGCCAGAGCATCGGCGATCGTGTCCAGCATGCAGGCCACCACCCGCTCCGCCTCATGGTGAGTCAGCTCCGGGTGGCGCGCAGCAAGCTGCTGCACGAGTTCAGATCGGATCATGTTGGTCGCCCCACAGGTGTCGTTGCTCGACGGCAGGGCCAGCGCCCCGACACCCCGGCGCGACCCTCTGGCGCCGGGGAGGTTAGTCGCCTTTTTCTTTCTCACGCAACGCCGCACCGAGAATATCGCCCAGTGAAGCGCCGGCGTCAGCGGATCCAAACTGCTCGACCGCCTCTTTCTCCTCAGCGATCTCCAGTGCTTTCACCGACAGGCCCACGCGCCGCGCAGCCTTGTCCAGATTGGTGACGCGCGCATCGATTTTGTCGCCGACAGCGAAGCGTTCCGGCCGCTGCTCGGAGCGATCGCGGGACAGATCGGATTTGCGGATGAAGGCCGTCATGGCGTTGTCTTCGCCGAAGGCCACTTCGATGCCGCCGCTCACCACGTCGGTGACGGTCACGGTGACGGTGTCGCCACGCTTGAAGTCGCCGTCATCCATGGGATCGCCGCTGACCTGCTTGATGCCGAGGGAGATACGCTCCTTCTCCACATCCACATCAAGCACCTTCGCTTTGACCATGTCGCCCTTGGCGTAGCTGGCGATGGCCTGTTCCCCGGGCTGGGACCAATCGATGTCGGACAGGTGGACCATGCCGTCCAAGTCTTCCGCCAAGCCGATGAACAACCCAAATTCGGTGATGTTGCGCACTTCGCCTTCAATGACGGAGCCCACCGGGCTCTCGGCCAAGAACGCTTCCCAAGGATTGTTCTGGGTTTGCTTGAGGCCCAGCGAGATGCGGCGCTTGTCGGAGTCCACATCCAGGATCAGCACTTCCACTTCCTGGCTGGTGGAGACGATTTTGCCCGGATCGATATTTTTCTTCGTCCAGCTCATCTCCGACACGTGAACCAGGCCTTCCACGCCCGGCTCCAGCTCCACAAACGCGCCGTAATCGGTGATGTTGGTGACGCGGCCGACATATTTCGCACCGGGCGGGTATTTCGCCTCCACGCCGTCCCAAGGATCGCTTTCCAGCTGCTTCATGCCGAGCGAGATACGCTGGGTTTCGGTGTTGATTTTGACGATTTGGACTTTGACCGTGTCGCCCACGGAGAGCACTTGGCTCGGATGGTTGCCGCGTCGCCAGGACATGTCCGTGACGTGCAGCAGCCCGTCAATGCCGCCCAGATCCACGAACGCTCCGTAATCAGTGATGTTCTTGACCACGCCCTCGCGGATTTCGCCCTCAGCCAGCTGGTTGACCAACTCAGCGCGCTGCTCCGCGCGGCTTTCCTCCAGCACGGCGCGGCGCGACACGACGATATTGCCGCGCGGCCGGTCCATTTTCAAAATCGCGAAGGGCTGGGTTTTACCCATGAGCGGGCCCACATCGCGCACCGGGCGGATGTCCACCTGGCTGCCCGGCAAGAAGGCGCTGGCGCCGCCCAAATCGACGGTGAAGCCGCCCTTGACGCGCCCCACAATCTGGCCGTTCACCGCCTCGGTCTTTTGGAAACACTCCTCCAGACGGTTCCATGCTTCTTCGCGGCGCGCTTTTTCGCGCGACAACATCGCATCGCCGAGCGCGTTCTCAATGCGCTCCAAATACACGTCCACGGACGCCCCGGCCTCCACGGCCTCGCGTTCGCCTTGATAGGTGAATTCCCGCAGCGGAATCCGCCCCTCCGTCTTCAACCCCACATCGACAACGACAAAATCATTCTCGATGGTTGTCACATAGCCTTTCACCACTTTGCCTTCGCGCAATTCGCGACCGGCGAAACTGGCTTCCAACAGCTCAGAAAAATCCTCCGTGGTGGGGTTGAGGGTCGAGGTTTCAGTCATGCGGTGTTCATTCTCCGTGTTTCACGTGGGCGACCTCCGGTGCTGGCCCGCGGGCCCACGAGGACACACAGACAACCGTCAGGGGCGATAGCGTACGATTTCCTCACACCATGCACGCCTTAACAAAGCGCGCACGTCAAGTACCGCCGGGACGACCCTGCGGCATGTGCGGCATTCCCATCACGGCTTCGACATGCGTCAACGCCGCAACAAAGGCTGCGTCTATACTCAGCCCCGTGGTGTCAAGCAAGTGGGCGTCCGTCGCGCGACGCAGGGGCGCGCTGGCGCGTCCGGCGTCGCGAGCGTCGCGCGCGGCGAGATCGGCGGCCACGCTTTGCGCGCTCACATCCGCGCGTCCAGCCGCGCGCAATTGCGCCGTGCGCCGCTCAGCGCGGACCTCCAAGCTTGCGGTCACATAAAATTTCACGTCTGCAGCCGGGCACACCACCGTGCCGATATCGCGTCCGTCCAGCACCGCGCCGCCAGGACGAGCGGCGAAATCCTGTTGATACGCCAACAGCGCCGCCCGCACGCCGGGCAGCGCCGCTACTTGGGAAGCGGCCGTTCCCACATGCTCATCATCAAGGCCAGACGCCGTCAGCGCTTGCAGGGGCAAGGCGGCGGCCAACGCGGCGACCGCCGGCTCATCAGCCATATCCGCCCCCGCAGCGAGCGCCGCGGCGGCCGTCGCGCGATAGAGCTTGCCGGTATCCAGATATCCCAGGCCTAAATGCGCCGCGAGACGCTTGGACAGCGTGCCCTTGCCGGAAGCCGCCTCTCCATCCACCGCGATGATCATGAGGCGCCAATATCGAAGCTCGCGGCGCTGAAATCGGGCGCTGTCATCGACGCCCCCAAAGCCGTCATATCGTCAAAGAAACTCGGATAGCTGGTGGCCACGGCCGACACATCCGTCACGCTCACCGACGCGCGCGCGCCTAGCCCCAACACCAAGGCGCTCATGGCGATGCGATGATCGCCATAGGCCTCCACCACGCCGCCGCCAGGCACGCCGCCCGCGCCCGCTCCATGGACAGTGAAGCCGTCCTCAAACTCATCCACCGTCACCCCATTCACCCGCAGCATCGCGGACGTCGCCGCGATCCGATCGCTTTCCTTCACCCGCAATTCGCCCACGCCGTGAAAGCGGGTGGCCCCCTCGGCAAACGCCGCCAGCACCGCCAGAATCGGAACCTCATCAATGTAGGACGCCGCATCGCTTGGATCGGGATCGGCGCCTCGCAACGCGCTCGACGCGACGCGCCAGGCGCCCAGCGCCTCGCCCTCGGACGCCCCCGCCTCCACCGCCAAGCCAGCGCCCATGGCCTGCGCCGCGCGCACAAAACCATCGCGGGTGGCATTGGCCATCACATCAACAAGCTCCGCCGCGCTGTCAGCCGTGACCAACACCGCCGCCGCCAAGAACGCCGCCGAAGAGGGATCAGCCGGCACACGCACATCGCAGGCCCGCAGCCGAGCCGGCCCGGTCAGCCGATGCGCGAGGGAGCCGTCCGCCATGGGCTCGGTCTCAACACGGACCCCGAAAGCCGGCAGCATGCGCTCGGTATGATCGCGCGATACATGCGGCTCCACCACCACTGTCTCGCCCTCGGCGCCCAAACCGGCCAGCAGAAGGGCGGACTTCACCTGCGCAGAGGCCACCGGGCTCTCCCACCGCAAAGGTTTCAGCGGCCGCGCACCCGTGAGACGCACCGGCAGACGCCCCTCCTCACTTTCGGCGCCCGCGCCCATGTGTGTCAGCGGCGTCAGCACGCGGCCCATGGGCCGACGCGACAGGCTGGCGTCGCCAACAAAACGCGCCTCTATCGGATGCGCCGCCGCCGCGCCCATGAGCAGCCGCGCCGCCGTGCCGGAATTGCCCATATCGAGTGGCTCTGCGGGGCTTTTCCAACCCGCCGCGCCGGCGCCGCGCACCCGCCACACGCCGTCGCTCTCGCGCGCCACCTCCGCCCCCAGCGCGCGCAAGGCGGCGGCCGTGGCCAACACATCCTCGCCCTCCAACAACCCGGTGATGCGCGCCTCGCCCTCAGCCAACGCGTTGAGGATCAATGCGCGGTGCGACACGGACTTGTCCCCAGGCGGACGCACGCGCCCAGCCAGCCCTCTGGAGGGATGCGCCACGGCTTTCATGAGCGAACCTCCGCAGAAGGACGGCGAGAACAAAAATACATGCTGGGAGCGACCGGTCTGACGTCAGGCCTGCGCGAGCCTGTGGTCGGCGCAATAAACCTTTTGCTAACGGTGTTTTGACACTCGGGGCGGAACGTGGCAAGCGGCTGCCCCAATTGATGCCGCTATGACGCGCCCCCGCGTCCGCCCTCGCCGACAAGATGGAGCTCCCCCGTGGCCAAACCGGAATTGGGCGTGAAACGCCTGTGCCCTGAAACGGGAAAAAAATTCTACGATCTCAACAAAGACCCGGTCGTGTCTCCTTATACGGGCCAGGACTATCCGCGCTCCTATTTCGAGGCCGACACGCCCGAGCTGAAGACCGACGCGCCGGAGCCTGACGAGGCCGAACCCGAAGCCGCCGAAACCGAGGAAGACGATGAAGCCGCCGTCGAGTTGGACGCCGATGCAGGCCCTGTCGCGGCCGGCGATGATGGCGACGATGATGGAGAAGACGACGCCGGCGATGACCTCCCGGACGGTTTTTCCGAGTCCGGCGATGATGATTTGAGCGCCGATAATGATGATGATGATGATGTCGCCACCTTTATCGAGGATGATGACGACACCGCGCTGCAGGGCGAAGGCATCATCGCGGAAGGTGAAGAGAGCGACGACTGACCTAACCCCCGGATCTGCAGCCTGTTTCCTGTACCAAAACGTGGCTGCAAATCCGGCGGGCTGGATTATAGCTTGAGGGTTTATCTGACCGGGGTTGACCGGTCCCCTTTGAACGCAGCCATTTTGAGTGAAAGAATGGTGTGTTTGAAGGAGAAGAGCGATGGGCGCGAAGCGCTATA
>CAZGCB010000051.1:0-18478 GCA_964524065.1 uncultured Caulobacterales bacterium
GAAGCGCAGGTGCCCTATGATGAAGTGTTCGAGCTGGAGGACATCAATTCCGAGTTCGGCCAGGCGGATGTCGCCTTCGTCATTGGGGCGAATGACGTCACCAATCCCGCCGCTGAGGACGACAAGACCTCGCCGATTTACGGCATGCCGGTGCTGAAAGTGTGGAATGCCGGCACGGTGTTCTTCATTAAGCGCTCGCTGGGGTCCGGCTATGCCGGCGTGCAGAACCCGCTCTTCTTCCGCGACAACACCATGATGCTGCTCGCCGACGCCAAGAAAATGGTTGAGGACGTGGTGAAGGCGCTTTAGCGTCATCCCCGTCGGGCGCACAAGCATCCCAGGCTTTCACCGCTCGCGTCTGCGCTGCTATGGCAAAGCCGATAGCGAGGGAGCCCGTCCATGAGCGACATTCAGCGCCATAATGAAATGCGCCGGGAGATGGAGGCGCGCGCCAATCGCATGCAGGACAGCCATGAGCGCGCGCAATACGCCGTCGCGGATCAGCTGTTTGAAACCGAAGAGGCGCTGTCCAATCGGGTGCGGATTTTCGCGGCGGCGGTGCTGGCGGTGAGCTGGGGTCTGCTGCTGGAGCAGGCGGGCGCGGATGAGGCGGCTGCGGCGCCGCGCGTGGTGTTTGATTTGCGCCTCGTGCTGGGGGCGGCGGTGCTGTCCATTGTCAGCCTGATTTTGGATTTTGCGTATTGGAGTTTGCGCCGCACGGCGCTGGCGCAATCCTATCGGCGCGGGGCGGGCGTGGTTGGCGGCATTGGCTGGGCCGTGCCCTATATGCACGCGGTCAGCACCCTGCGTGCGTTGGTGTTTTTCGCCGCCACGGGCGTGTTGGTTCTGGCGGCGGTCAGCGCCTTTTGGCCCGTCATTGCAGGCGCTTAGGGCGTGATGGCGGTGAGGGCTGCGCGCCGCTTGGTCTGTGTTTTGGGCGTGTTGATGCTCGGCGCGTGCGAGACGCTGACGCGCGAAGTGCTGTACCATCCTGACCGCACGCGCGTGGCGCCGGAGGAGGTTGGGCTGCACAACCTGCGTGAGGAGGTGTTCCGCGCCGAGGACGGGACGGCGTTGATCGCTTGGCGCAGTCTTGGGGAGAACGCGCCGTCCGGCGCGGGGGCTGGGGGGCCCTTCGTGCTTTATTTGCATGGCAATGCGTCCAATCTCGCCAATCGCGCTGACTTCTTTCGGCTGTTCACGGAGGCGGGGTTCGGCTTTGCCGCGCTGTCCTACCGCAGCTTTTCCGGCTCTGAGGGCCGTCCCTCTGAGGCGGCGAACATTGCCGACGCGCTGGCGTATTTCGATCATCTCCTCGCGCTGGGCGTGCCGGCGGATCAGATCGTACTTTATGGGGAATCGTTGGGATCGGGGGTGGCGACGCAGCTGGCCGCGCGGCGGCCGGTGGCGGGGCTCATCCTGCATGCGCCCTATGACGCGATCGACGATTTGGCCGCCGCGAAAGCGCCCTTCTTGTTTCCGCGACGTGTGCTGACGGATCGCTATCGCTCCATTGATGTCATTGGGGATGTGACCGCGCCCATCCTCTGGCTGCATGGCGCGCGCGACCGTGTCGTGCCCTTGGTTCATGGCGCGCGCTTGTTCGACGCCGCGCCGGAGGGCGCCAAGCGGCGTTGCCTCGTGCCGGACGCCGACCATTTCGGGCTCTACACTGACGCGTTGTTCGCCAAGGCGACAGCGCCCTTCATCCGCAGCGTGACGCAGCGCCCGCCGCTTTCGCCCCCGGCGCCGCGCTGCTAGGGTCACCCCATGCAGGACAGCAGCGCTGACGGCCCCGTCGTCGAATTGGACGGCGTGTGGAAGACGTTTCGCGGCCAGGCGGCCGTGCGCGATCTCAGCTTCGCCATTCCGCGCGGCAGCGTATGCGGGTTTCTCGGTCCCAATGGGGCGGGCAAAACCACCACCATGCGTATGATCCTCGACGTGATCCGTCCCGATCGCGGCCGGGTGCGCGTGTTTGGCGGACCGCCGGGCGCGCCGGCGCGTGGACGGGTGGGCTTTCTGGCGGAGGAGCGGGGCCTCTACAAAAAAATGCGCACCGATGCCGCCATTGCGTTTTTTGGCCGGCTGAACGGGCTCAAGGCGGGCGAGGCGAAGCGACGCGCCCGCGCGCTCTTGGCGGAGAATGGCCTGGCGGATGCGGCGCGCAAAAAGGTCAAGGCGCTGTCCAAGGGCATGGCGCAGAAGGTGCAAATTCTCGCCGCTCTCGCGCATCAGCCGGAGCTGGTGATTCTGGACGAGCCGTTTTCGGGCTTGGACCCGGTGAACCAACAGGCGCTGGAGGCGTTTATCCGCGCCCAGGCGGCGCGTGGCGCCACCATCGTGTTCTCCACCCATGTGATGGAGCATGCCGAGCGCTTGTGCGATCGCATCATCCTGATCGCCAAAGGCCGGAAGCTCTATGATGGCGATCTGCCGGGGGCGTTGGAGGCGGCGCCGCGGCGGGTGGTGTTGGCGGCCCCGCCGGGGGTGGCGATCGCGTCGGCCTTGGGCGGGTTGGCGGTGACGGCGCGCCCGGCGCCCGTGACCGAAGACAGCCCTGGCCTGGACGGCGGCATGGTGTGGCATGTGGATCTGGGCCCTGGCGTCGACGCTCAGGATGTGTTGCGCGCCTGTGTCGCGGCGGGGGTGGCGTTGGCGCGGTTTGAGCCCGTGCGCCCGCATCTGCATGACGCGTTCGTGCATTTCGTGCGTGCGGCCGAGGGGGACGCGCCCGCCGCGCCGACGCCCGGGGCTGTGCACGCCATCGCCAGAGCGGAGGCCGGCTGATGCGCCAGACCTTGATCATCGCGCGGCGCGAGTTCTTGTCCTATGCGGGCACCTGGGGGTTTTGGCTGTCGGTGCTCAGCTTTCCGCTGATCGGTGCGGTGGCGGGGTTGGTCGTGACCCTCAGCGCCTCCAGTACGCCCACGCGCCATATCGCCGTGATCACCGATGATGCGGCGTTGCAGCGCGTGGCGGAGGCGGCCTTCGCCGATCTGCGCGATGATGACGTTGTCCTAACACCCGCGCCCGCACGGATGCTGGAGGGGCTGCGCCCTTATCTGCTCGGCGAGCGGATCGTGACGACGGCGGATGGCCCGCAAAGCCTGGACGCCGCGGTGTTCTTGCGCCGCGAGGCGGACGGCGGCGTCACCCTGGACTATTGGAGTCTCAAGCTGACGGACCAAGGGCCACGCCGCCACATCGCGCGGGCTGTGGCGGGGTTGATGCGCGAGGAGGCGCTGGCGGCCGCGGGCATTGATGGCGCGACGGTGGCGCGCATCAATGAGCTGGCGCCGCGGGTGCGCGAGCTGACGCCGAAGCGGGCTGGCGCGGCGGCTCAGGTCGGGGCGCGTGATCGGGCGCCGTTCATTATTGGCGGGGTGATGAGCATCGTCCTGTGGCTCGTGGTGTTTTCCGTCGCCAACATGCTGTTGACCAGCACCATCGAAGAACGCGCCACCAAGGTGTTTGACAGCCTGCTGACGGCCGCCACGCCGTTACAAATCCTGACGGGCAAGCTGTTGGGCGTGGCCGCGGTCAGCGCCGCGCTCGTGGTGGTGTGGGGGGTGTTCGCCTCCACGGGGCTCAGCGCCATGGCGAGCTTGTATGGGGCGGCGGCGCAGCCTTGGCTCGCGGCGCTGGCGGATCCGGCGCTGTTGGCGCCGATGCTGTTCTTTTTCGTGGTGGGCTATTTGATGTTCGGCGCGCTGTATTTGGCGGTGGGCAGCTTGTGTGACACCATCCAAGAGGCGCAGACACTGATGACGCCGATGATGATTTTCACCATGCCGCCGATCCTGGTGACCTTCATCATGTTCGACAATCCCGACTCGCCCGTCTTGCGGGTCATGTCGTGGGTGCCGACTTATGCGCCGTTTTTGGGGCCCATGCGTTTGCCGACCGAACCGCCGGTGTTGGAAATTGCGGCTCTGTGCGCCGGCATGTTGGCGACGACGTTCGCCCTGTTATGGGGCGCGGCGCGGGTGTTTCGGCTCGGCTTGGTGGGCGGTTTAAGCCCGCAGGCGTTGCGCGCCGCCCTGATGCGCGCGGTGGGGCTGTCGCGCTCACGCCCCGGATCGGATGCTTAAGCGGGTCACCTCGCGCATCCCGATCGCCGGCGTGGCGGCGGGCGCGCGTTAGCGCTTGCCCACCAAGCCTTCGCGCTGGGCGCGTTTGCGCGCGAGTTTGCGGGCGCGGCGGATCGCCTCAGCCTTTTGACGCGCACGTTTTTCGGAGGGTTTTTCGTAGTGGTTCCGGCGCTTCATTTCGCGGAACGTGCCTTCACGCTGCATCTTTTTTTTCAGCGCTTTGATGGCTTGGTCGACATTGTTGTCGCGTACGTAAATCTGAACGATGACTAGTCCTCCTTGCGCAGCCGCCAGCGGGCCGCCTCTCGCCGCCCGTCCAAAGATCAGCTAAATATCAATCCAGACCTAAACTGTCCACAAACATGGCCCGTTATCCATACCACGGATGACACGCCGCCTGGGGAAGGAGCCGCCCGATGCTCGCCGCCTTGGATGCGCATATGGACCCGCAGCGGCGCGCTTTGCTCGCCGCTCTGTTGGCGCGCGCGCCCTTTGAGGGCTGGTCGGCGCGCAGTTTGGCGGCGGCCGCCGCTGATGCCGGGCTGAGCCCCGGCGACGTGGCGCTCTATGCCCCCGGCGGCGTCGTGGAGCTCATCGAAGCCTGGGCGAGCGCCTGCGATCAGGCGACGGCGGACCGGCTGGCGGCGGCGGATTTGGCGGCGATGAAGGTGCGCGAGCGGGTCACATGCGGCGTGCGGGCCCGGCTGGACGCCATTGGCGATGAGCATCGTGAAGCGGCCCGGCGCGCGGCGGCGCGTCTGGCGTTGCCGGACGCCGGCCCGCGGGCGGCGCGGATCGGCTGGCGGGCCGCTGACACCATTTGGCGTGGCATTGGCGATCCTTCCACCGATGGGAATTTCTATTCCAAGCGGGTGATTCTGAGCGGTGTGCTGGCCAGCGTGCTGCCCGCGTGGCTCCACGCCGATGGGCCAGAGGATCAGACGCCGTGGCGGGTTCTGGATCGGCGCATTGAAGGGGTGATGCAGTTTGAAAAAGCGAAGGCGCGCTGGCGGCGCATGACCGAAGGATTTCCGTCGCCAACCGCGTTCGCGGCGCGCTTGCGCTATCCGCGTGGTCCGCGCTGAGGCGGCGTGCGGACCACGCCTTCAGCGCTGGAGCATTATATTGGAGGCTCCCCTAGAGCCTTGTCATCCAGGGCCCATCATCGCCGCCGCAGATGGCCGCCCGCTTATGCGCGGATGGGATGTTTGCAGGGGCTTTTGGGCGTGCGGGACCTGGGCTGGACGAAGGGACGCGAACGATTCGTGTCGGCTAGCGCCGCTCCCACGCGTCCAAGGGTACATTGGCGTTGTCGTCCAAGAACCGTTCGAGATCGACCACGGCGATGCGCCATTCGCGTCCGAATTTGATGGCGCGCAGTTTGCCGTCCCGGATCCACGAGCGGATGGTGCTCTCCTTCACCTTCAAATGTGCGGCGGTTTCGTGGACCGTTAATAGCGGTTTATCGAGCATAACCTGCGTCCAAGTCTGTTTTTGAGATGATGCACACTCTCATGGGGCCATGACGAAGACGACGTCGCGAATTGACGCACCCTTCGCCGTGTGTGGGTTTGATCGCTCACTCACCGTATACGCGTGACATGCCCCATTTTACGCTGCGGCCGTGCCTGGCGCTTTCCATAATGATGGACATGCACGCACGGTTCGCCCGCCAAATTTACAACCGTGTCGATCTCCGCGCCCAGAAGATTCCGCATGATAGCGCCCGCGCCGCGCAAGCCGGCGTCACCCAGCGGCCAGCCCGCAATGGCGCGGATGTGCTGTTCAAACTGATCGCAGCACGCGCCCTCCAGCGTCCAATGCCCGGAATTGTGCACACGCGGCGCGATTTCGTTCACCAGCAAGCCGTCCGGCGTTTCAAAAAACTCCACGGCCAGCACGCCCACATAGTCCAAGGCTGTAGCCATCGCCCGGGTCGCCGCCAAAGCACCCGCGCCATGGGGCGAGGCGTGCGGTGCGGCGCTTTCGCGCAGAATGCCGTCTTCATGGCTGTTGCGGGTGAGGGCGTAAGCCTGGATCGCGCCGGTCGCGGCCCGCGCGGCGATGACGGAGAATTCCTGCGTGAAAGCCACCTGGCGCTCCACAATGGCCGGTTGCGCGCCGATGGCCGCCCACGCCGCCGGCGCGTCTGCGGGAGTGCTGAGGCGTGCTTGGCCTTTGCCGTCATAGCCCTCCCGGCGGGTTTTGAGGATGGCTGGCCCGCCCAATTCGCGCAGAGCCGCCGCCACGTCTTCGACACTTTCCGCCGGCAGAAAATCCGCCACCGCCACGCCACAATCACGGGCGAAGCGCTTTTCCACCAAACGATCTTGCGCGGTGCGCAGCGCCGTAAGGCCCGGCCGTATTTTGGCGACGTCCGCCATGGCGGCCAGGGCGTCAGCCGGCAAATGTTCGCGCTCATAGGTGATGACGGCGCAGTTCGCCGCGAACGCGTCAAGCCGCGGCGCTGCGTCGAACGGCCCCGTGACGACACGCGCGGCGACGCGCGCGGCGGGATCGTCGGCGTCTTCGGCGTAAACATGCACGTCAAAGCCCAGCCGTGCGGCCGCCAGCGCGAGCATCCGCCCGAGCTGGCCGCCGCCGATGACGCCGATAACCGCGCCGGGGGCCAAGGGCGCTGCGGCCAGGGTGTCGCTCATGGACGCGTATCGGGGTCTGTGACGGGTGTGTGCGCCACCGCCGCCGTTTGCGCCGCACGCCATGCGTCCAGCCGCGTCGCCAAAGCGCGGTCTTGCAACGCCAGAATTTGAGCCGCCAGGAGCGCGGCGTTGATCGCGCCCGCTTCGCCGATGGCCAGCGTGCCCACGGGGACGCCTTTGGGCATCTGGACAATGGACAACAGGCTGTCCAATCCCGACAAGGCGCTGGAGCGCACCGGCACGCCCAACACCGGCAACGGTGTGAGCGCGGCGGTCATGCCGGGCAGGTGCGCGGCGCCGCCTGCGGCGGCGATGATGACGTGAAAGCCCTGTTGTTGCGCCGATTGGGCGAACTGAACCAACCGCTGCGGCGTGCGGTGCGCTGAGACGATGCGCGCCTCATACGCCAGTTGCAGATCGTCCAGCACCGCGCCGGCCGGGGCTAAGGTCGGCCAGTCCGATTGCGAACCCATAATGATCGCCACGCGCGCCGCGTCGGTCATGCCTTGTTCCAAAGCTGGAAAAGAAGCGGCGGACCATAGCCATGCGCGCTGTGCGGTCAAGCCGTCCCTCCGCCCGCGCTTGGGGAGAGCCGCACCGCGCGGGGCGCAAAAATCATCGAAGTTGTGCGCCTGCGGCCTAAGCCAAAGGTTCTTTAACGAAGCTCAGCGCGTACTCGTTTGGCGCGTATAGACTTTTTTCCGTTCGTAGCGAGGCGAGCAATGCGGGCTTTTTCCGTTTCGGAACGAACCGCCGGTCGGGCGGTGATGGTTCCCGCTCCGGGCCGGGCCACCCCCGCGCGCGCGGAGACAGGCGATGGCCCCCGACACGCAATGGCGTCGCTGTTGCGTGAAATGCGCCGCTTGCAGAGCGAGGCGGCACGCTTGCGCGCGCGCGTGGCGGAATTGGAGGCCCTTGCGGACATCGATCCTCTGGCGGATGTGCTCAACCGGCGGGCTTTCATGCGCGAATTTCAACGCATGATCGCCCATGCCCGCCGTTATGGCGGGGCGGTGAGCTTGGTGTACTTCGATGTCGACCGGCTGAAAGCCGTGAATGATTTCTGGGGCCATGAGGCGGGCGACGCCATCATCCGCCATGTGGCCGCGCTGCTCACCGCTCGCACCCGCGCCAGCGATTTGGTGGGGCGCTTGGGTGGGGATGAGTTCGCCGTCGCTCTCGCGCATGCTGACTTGGAGGCGGCGCGTATGCGCGCCGCCCATCTTGCGCGCGCCGCGCGCGACACGCCGTGTGACTATGAGGGCCGGTGTGTGGGGATCAGTTGCTCATGGGGCGCGGCGGTCATGGGCCCCGGCGATGACGCCCGCGCCATCATGGCCCGGGCCGATATCGCCATGTACCGCCATAAGATGGCCGGGCGCCACCGTCTGTGCGCCGTCTGAAGCGGCGCCGGCTCACATGCCGGCTGTGTCGGGCCGCACGGGGCGATCATCCGGTCTTTCAAGCTTACGCGATCGCGTCAGGGTTCAGCTGATCCTCGATCCACTCGATCTCGTCCTTGACGCGCAGCTTTTGCTTTTTCAGCCGCACCATTTTCAGCTGATCCGCGACGCCGGTGAGCCCCATCGCATGGACCGCCGCGTCCAACGCCGCATGTTCCTCGCGCAGCAAGAGGAGGCGCGCCTTTAACTGCTCGCGATCGCGCGGCGGTGTCGCCATGGCGGTCCCTCCCTGCGGGGTGGTGGGTTGCAAACGATGTGATCGAAAGACGGAGTGACTCTGCGCCGTCATCATGGTGTCATATCAAAGCAACAGGTCGACAAAAAGGAGGTATTCATGGCTGTTCAAGCGCGTATCCGTGAGCTGGTGGCTCGCCATCGTGATCTTGAGAACCTCCTGGAGGCGGAGATGAAACGCCCGGGGGTGGACAACACCCGGCTCGCCTCCTTGAAGAAGCAAAAACTCAGACTGAAAGACGAAATTTCGGCTCTCGCCACGGGCGCATAAGCGGTTCACGGGGCGTTTGGGCGCCGGCGGCGCCGAGACGCTCGCCGTGTCCGCCTGGCGGGCGGCGACGACATGCATGGTCTATGATCGCGGGCGCCTTTTGACGGCGGCCCTCTGGGCTTTGGCGACGTATGTGTATACGACTGCAGGTGTGCGTGCTCACACGTGCGTCGCCAAGAGGTTCCCATGGCCGCAGATCGCGTCGCGGTGGTGACGGGGGCGGCCCGGGGCATCGGGCTCGCCTGCGCCCGCCGTCTAGCCGAGGATGGCTGCAAAATCGTCCTCGCCGACATTGATGAAGACGGCGCGCGTGCGGCGGCCGATGAGCTGGGCGCCGCGGAGGGACGCGCGGCGTTTGTTCGCTGCGATGTGGCTGAACGCCTGGATGTCCACAACATGGTCGCGGAGGCGTTGGCCCAGTTTGGGCGCATTGATGTCTTGGTGAACAACGCCGGCGTCGTCGCGCCCGGCGGTATTTTGGATTTGGACGAAGGCGATTTCGATCGCGTCATCGCGATCAATTTGCGCGGCGCGTTCCTGGTGGGCCAAGCCGTGACGCGCCAGATGACCCGGCAAATCCACGAATCCAGCGATCGCTTACAGGATGCGCGCAAGCGCTATGCCGTGGTCAACATGTCGTCGGTGAACGCCATCACCGCCATGCCCGATCAACTCGCCTACAATGTGTCTAAGGGCGGCATGAACCAACTGACGCGCGCCATGGCGCTGGCCCTCGCCCCGCGCGGCGTGCGGGTGAATGCGGTGGCGCCGGGCAGCGTCAACACTGAGGTGCTGCGAGCCGTGCTGGGCGATGAGTCCGGCGAGCAGGCGATTTTAGCGCGCACGCCCTTAGGGCGTGTCGGCGATCCCGATGAGGTGGCCGGCGCGGTCGCGTTCCTCGCCTCCAAGGACGCCAGCTACATCACCGGCCAAGTTCTCTATGTGGACGGCGGGCGTTTGGCGCTGAACACCTTGGTGAAGGAGGCATAGGCGGCGCGCTGCGTTGCACGCCGCCCGGCGGCCGGCCTCAACGTCTTAAAGCGGGTCGTCCTCGCGATCGGCGCTGACGCCGGAGCCACCCATATTGGCGAACACCTTCTCCACATCCGGGGCGTCTTGCGGGCGCAGGGGATCCTCCTCCTCGGCCGCCGGCTCCAGATCGATCGGCGCGAGGGGCGCATCCTCTAGGGGCGCAAGGGGCGCCCCTTCGGGCGGCGTCTCGCCCGCGGCCGCAGCGGGCCGTTTGGCGGCGGCTTTGCGCACCACTTCGTCCAAATCCAGCTGCGAACACAGGCCCAACGCCACCGGGTCCTGCGGTTGGATGTTCGAGGCGTTCCAATGCGTGCGCGAGCGCACCGCTTCAATGGTGGTTTTGGTGGTGCCGATGAGTTTGGCGATTTGCCCGTCCGACACTTCCGGATGATTTTTCACCATCCAGGCGATCGCGTTCGGCCGTTCTTGCCGGCGCGAGAGCGGCGTGTAGCGCGGGCCCTTTTTGCGCTTCTTCACCAAATCCGCGTGCTGGGAGGATTTCAGCTCCATGCGGTATTCGGGATCGGCTTCGGCGGCTTCAATCTCTTCGCGGGTCAGCTGACCGTTGGCCACCGGGTCTGCGCCGCGTACGGAGGCGGCGATATCGCCGTCGGCGATACCCTTCACCTCCAGGGCGTGCAGACCGCAGAATTCCGCAATTTGATCGAAGGTGAGTCCGGTGTTGTCCACCAACCAGACCGCGGTGGCTTTGGGCATCAAAATCTCAGTCATCGGCGTCCTCATGTGCGATCAAGACCGCGCCAGCGCGCTCCAGGGGAGGGACGCGGGCGTCGCGATCGCAGGCTCAGCCGCTATCAGGGCGGTTCCGCCCCGACGCGTGCTGTGTTCTTTGGTACTACATAAGCGGTTTGCAACAGTTTGTGAAATCACCGTGTCTCGACGTTCGTTTTGTGCGCAAAACCGCGCATGAGGAGGACGCCGCCATGACGAAACTTGTGCTTGTCACGTTTGACTGGGTCCCTGAGACGCCGCGCGGCTATGTCCGGGATTTGCGTGTCCGTTGGGCGTTGGAGGAGGCCGGCTTGGCCTATCGGGTGGAGACGACGCCCTTTCGCGACCGGGGCGCAGCGCACATCGCCCGCCAGCCCTTCGGCCAAGCGCCATGGCTTATAGATGGACCGCAGTCAATCTTTGAGACTGGCGCAATCTTGTTGCATCTGGGGGAGAAAAATATGGCGCTCCTGCCGCGCGATCCGCAAGCGCGCAGCACCACGATCCAATGGCTGTTCGCCGCGCTGAACTCCGTCGAGATGGCCGTTCTGCCTTGGACCATCGGGCGGTTCAGCGGCGCTGAAGACCAGACGCCCCTGTCCCAGGCGTTGGAGCGCTTTCTGCAGGGCCGGCTGCAGCATATGGACGCTGTGTTGGCCCATCGCGATTGGGCGGCGGGCGACACCTTCACCGTGGCTGATATCGCCATGGCCGATGTGCTGCGTCTCGCCGATCGCTTTGATGGATTGGCGCATCACCCCCGATGCCGTGATTATGTGCGACGCGCGACCGCCCGTCCGGCGTTCATCACAGCGCATGCTGACCAATTGGCGCATTTCGCCGCCGCCGATTGAGCGCGCGCCGGAGCATTTCTGCCGCGCTTAGGGCGTCAGCAGAATTTTGCCCGCGTGACCACCGGACTCCATGCGTTCATGGGCGGCGGCGGCGTCTTCGAGCGTAAACACGCTGTCGATCACGGGCGCCACCGCCCCGGCTTCGATCCAAGGCCAGACATGCTGGCGCACGGCGGCGCCCAATCGCGCTTTTTCCGCATCGGGTCGTGAGCGCAGGGTGGACCCAGTCAGCGTCAGGCGTTTCAACATGACGCGCATCAAATCGATGGTGACCCGCGATCCGGTGAGGAATGCGATGCTGATCAGCCGGCCGCCGGCGCGCAAACTGTCGATGTTGTTCTGCACATAATCGCCGCCCACCATATCGAGGATGACATCGGCCCCGCCGGCGGCCTGGAGGATGGCGCCGAAATCGTCGGTGCGATAATTGATCGCCGTGTCCGCGCCAAGACGCTGACACAGCGCGCATTTTTCGTCGCTGCCCGCCGTCGCGAAGACGCGCGCGCCCTGGGCCTTGGCCATTTGGATCGCCGTCGTGCCGATGCCGCTGGCGCCGCCATGCACCAGCAGCGTCTCGCCCGGCTGCAGCGCGCCGGCCTCAAACACATTCGCCCAGACGGTGAGCACCGTCTCCGGCAGGCCCGCCGCATCGCGCAGGCTGACGCCCTTGGGGATGGGCAGGCAGTGCGCGGCCTCCGCCAGCGCCCAGTCCGCATAGCCGCCGCCGTGCAGGAGGGCGCAGACGTCATCGCCTTGCCCCCACATATCCACGCCGGCGCCCACCGCGTCGATGACGCCGGAGGCTTCCAGGCCCAGCGAAGCCGGCGCGCCGGGCGGCGGCGGGTAGAGGCCTTGGCGCTGGATGATGTCCGGCCGGTTAACCCCCGCGGCCGTCACTTTGAAGCGCACTTGGCCGGGCCCTGGCTCGGGGCGCGGGACGTCTTGGCGTTGCAAGGCGGCGGGGCCGCCGGGCTCGGGGGCGAAGATCGCGCGCATGGCGTATGTCCTTTCTCCGGCCGTGTGCGGCGCTTGTGCGCCGCCGCCTTTGCCGCGGGCGCCGACGCCACGGTGAATCGACGCATTCGTCCCATCGATTCCGGCGTGTCCTGAGCTATTGTGCCTCAAGAAAACACGATCCCCCTGTGCCGGAGAAGCGCCATGTTCGACGATGAACCCTGTCCTGCTCCCGCCGCGGCGCCCGTGGTGGGCGAGCCGCTGAGCGCCTTATCCATTGAAGAGCTGGAGGAACGCATCACGACGCTGCAGGCTGAAATCGCCCGTGTGGAGACGGAATTGGACTCCAAGCGCGCGGGGCGCGCTGCGGCCGATGCTGTGTTTGGCGGCGCCCCGTGACAGGCGTGCGGGGCGCGCTGGCGCGTGGTTTGCAGGTCGACCGCCGAGGGCGAGGCCGCCGCATCGGGCGCGGTCGGGACTGGGAGCTGCGGGAGTGAGCGTGATGTCGCCGGAACCGTTTCCAATTTCACCGGTCGATTTTGCGCGATCGGATTTGTTTGAGCGCACCTTTGAAGAGGGCATGGGCTTGGTGCAGGAAACCTCCAGCTATTTGGAGGGGCCGGGCCGCAACGCCTCGCGGGAATTGTCGCGGGCGGGGGCGTTGTCCTATGCCGCGCAATCCATGCGCCTCACCACGCGCCTGATGCAGATGGCGTCTTGGTTGCTGGTGCACCGCGCTGTGCGTGAGGGCGAACTCACCAATGAAGAAGCGCGCGCGGAGCGTTATCGCTTGCTGCGTCAGGCGACCGATAATGCTGCGGCCATGGCCGGCGCCTCGGGCGTGGATGAGTTGCCGGGCGAGCTGCTGGATCTCATTGAGCGCTGCGATCGGCTTTATGTGAAAGTCTCACGCTTGGATGAGCGTCTGTCCGCCCGCCCGACCGCCGGCGCGGCGCCCAATCCGGTGGGCCGTCAGCTGGCGGCGCTGGAGGCGGCGCTCACACAACGGCCTGGCGAGGGCCTGCAGTAGCGCCGGCGGCGCCTAAAACGTCATGCGCGCCGCCACGCCCAGCGTGCGTGGGCTGGAGCGGAAAGTGTTGTAGCCGATAAAGCCGAAGCCGGAGACGGCGTAGTCTTCGTCGAGCAAATTGCGTCCCCAGACGCTCAGCTCCATCCCCTTGGCGTCTAAGCCTAGTCCGGCTTCGGCGTCGAGGGTGGTGTAGCCATCCTGGCTGCGCTCCTCCAAGCCTTCGGCGTCGAGGAAAAACGCGCTGCGATATTTGGCCTGCGCGCTGGCGAAGCCGGTCATGTCGGCGCTGAGCGGGCGTTCATGACGCACGGCCAGTGTGGCGCTCACCTCCGAGGCGAAGGGCAGCGGGTTGCCGTCAAAACTCTCCGCATTGCCACCGGCGTCGCTGGTTTGCTGAATTTCGGTATCGAGCAAAGTGAGGCCCGCGGCGATGTCCCAGCGTGCATTGGGCGTCCAGCGGGCGTCGGCTTCGAGGCCATAGACGGTGGCTTCATCCAAATTCGCGAGGGAATTGCTGGTGATGGAGGTTCCGTCCGGCAGGGGGAAATTCACGAAAATCCGCGCTTGGGGGGCCTGATAATCCTGGAAGAAAGCGGCTGCGGAGACGGACAGACTTGGGTGGGGCGTCGCCTTCAGGCCGATTTCATAGGCGGTGACCGTTTCAGCCTCGAACAAGCCCTCATCTTGGAAATGGGTGGCGTTGTTTTGCACCTCGCCATTAAAGCCGCCGCTCTTATAGCCATTGCCGATGGAGGCGTAGGCGCGCGTCGTGTCCGTGAGGGCGAAACTGAGGGCGGCGCGACCGGTGAGGCGGTTCTCGTCAATGCGGTTCTCGCCTTGGGCCGGGCCGACGCCGTCGCGATTGTTCAGCGCAATGGTTCCATCATCGAAAATGTGCCGGCCGGTTCCTGAGCCTTCAATGCCTTCATAGGTGTAGCGCCCGCCGACATTCAGGCTCAGCCGCGGCGTGAGATCGACGCTGGCGTCGAAGAAGGGCGCGACGGTGACCCGATCCTGATCGATTTGGGTCAGCAGCGTGGTGGCCACGCCGTCTGAAGCGGGATCGGGGCCCACGCGGCCCGGCGCACCGACATAGCGACAGGTTCCCAGCAAGGTCTGGGGATCCAATTGGCCGCACCAAATCAGATAATCCTGCTGGAAGGTTTCGCTGGCGGCCATCAAACCGATCAGGATATGGCCTTTGTCCAGCGCGCGATCGAGCCGGAATTCCTGACTCAGCTGCCCATAATCGCGATCATAAGCGAGATTGGCGTTCAGCGTCGGATCGCCAAAGGGCGCCGGGGTTCCGTCAAAATCAAAGCCATAGCTTTGCGCGTAGCCCTCAAAGGCGGTGAGGCTGAAGCCCGTCCAGTCGCCCCAGCGCCACGCGCCTTCCACGGACGCGCCGTAAAAGGCGCTGTCGGTGTCGCGCACGCCGTCACCTTCGGTGGATATGTCGAAATCACCGACATCGAGGCTGGTGTTGCGGGGCGTGGGGTTGACGCCATTGTCCTCAGCGTAATGGGCGCGGAACAGCCAGTCGCCGCCAGCCTCCGGCGTCCAGCCCAGCGAGACGCGCAGGCCGAACTCGTCGCGTTCGCCGCCCGCGGCGTCGGGCCCGGCGGGGATGTCCGGATTGGTCTGGACATTGTCCAGTGTTGAGTCTTGGCGCAGATAGCGTCCGGCGACACGGGCATGCAGCGTGTCCGACAGGGACGCGCCGAGCGCGCCGGTGAGATCCACGCGCCCGAACTCACCGAGGCTGGCGGCCAGATAAGAGGTTTGATCCGCATCGGGACGGCGGGTGAGAACATTGATCGCGCCGGAGGAGGCGTTGCGCCCATAGAGCACGCCTTGCGGCCCTTTCAGCACCTCCACCCGATCGAGATCATAGGTGAGAAAACCCGTCTGCACATTGGTGGCGAGGAACACCCCGTCCACATGCACCGCCGCGCCGGAGGGGGTGAGGGCCTGGTGATCGACCGCGCCGATGCCGCGAATCTGAAAGGCGATCTGATTGCCATTGGCCACGGCCGCCTGCACGCCGGTCAGACGCTCAATGATCGTCTCCGCGCCATCAAAGCGCTCTGCGCCGTCTAACAACACGCCGGACAAAACCTGGACGCTCACCGGCAGTTCGCTCACGGGAGCGGCGCGCTTGGCGGCGGTGATGGTGATAATCTCCGTCGGCGCCAGCGGCGCATCAAGAACGCGCGCCTCGCCCTCGGGCGTCTGGGCGCCCTCTTGGGCCGCGGCGTCGAGCGCCAGGCCCAGCGCCGCCGCAAAGCCGCCCGCCAACACGGCCCAGCGCCGCACAGGGGCCGCTTCAGTGGCGATGGGCCGCGGCTCGCTTTGAAACCGCCCATCCCGTTTCCGCTCGCCTTGTCCCTCATGCTGCATCACGCCACGCCCTTACGCTGTCCCCACACCGCGACACGCCGCCGCAACGCTGAATTTGGTCAGTGCGCGGCCTACCCCGTCGCTTGGATCAAAGCGAGCGGCGATGTGAGTCGCGGTTGCGGTGTCCTGTGGCGCTGGAGTGGCGCTGCACACAGAAAACCGCCCAGCGCACAGGCTGGGCGGTTCATCGCATAGCCGTTGGCGGGCGGTGCGCCTACGCCGCTTCTGTTTCCAGTTGCGGCGTCCATTCGGCGGTGGCCGCGAGGCCGTTCATCCGCGCGCGGTGGAAGAAGGCGGCTTGTGCGCCCGGCACATTCTCCGCCTTGCCGCTCCAGGCTTTGAGCGGCGCGGCTTGCAGCGCACGGCCATAGGAGAAGGTGAGCGCCCATGGCAGCGGGCCTTGCGCGTTCATGGCGTTGAGGTGGGCGGTGGCGTTTTCGTCGCTCTGACCGCCGGAGAGGAAGGCGATGCTCGGCACGGCGGAGGGGCAGCAGGCCTTCAGGCATTTCAGCGTGGCTTCCGCCACTTCCTCAACAGAGGCCTGTTTCGGCGAGAGTTTGCCCGGCACGATCATGTTCGGCTTCAGCA
This sequence comes from uncultured Caulobacterales bacterium, assembly GCA_964524065.1. Classification (GTDB taxonomy): domain Bacteria; phylum Pseudomonadota; class Alphaproteobacteria; order Caulobacterales; family Maricaulaceae; genus CAZADA01. Next base: position 16,313 of record CAZGCB010000051.1, read on the forward strand.
CCGCGCCTTCCAACGCGACGCCGGCGTAGTAAAGCTGCTGGAACACTTCCTTCAGCGTCCATTCGGTGACAGCGTAGCACGTGTCGATGTCGTGATCGCCATCCATCAGGACTTCCGGTTCCACGATGGGGACGATGTTGGCCTCCTGGCACAGCTTGGCGTAGCGGGCCAAGGCGTGGGCGTTGGCGTTGATGCAGTCATGGGACGGCATGACGCCGGTCGCGTCGCTGCGGGCGATGTTGATCACCGCGCGCCATTTCGCAAAGCGGGCGCCGAGTTGGTAATACTCCGCCAAGCGTTCGCGCAGGCCGTCCAGGCCCTCGGTCACCGTCTCACCCGGACGGCCGGCGAGGGGCTTGGCGCCCATATCGACCTTGATGCCCGGGATGGAGCCGGCGGCTTCGATCAGCTTCACCAACGGCGTGCCGTCGGCCGCGTTTTGGCGCAGGGTTTCGTCAAACAAGATCACGCCGGAGATGTGGTTCTTCATGGCGTCATTGGCGCGAAACAGCATCTCGCGATAGTCGCGGCGATTATCCTCGGTGGACTCCACACCAATGCTGTCAAAGCGCTTTTTGATGGTGCCGGTGCTTTCATCGGCCGCCAAAATGCCTTTGCCGCGCGCGCCCATGCGCACCGCCACATCATTCAATTGTGCGAGATCCATCATCCCCTCCGGCAGAGTGTGAGCATCGTTAGTGCATACTGCGAACCGCCGCGCCCGTCACGGGGGTGACGCGGCGTCTGCGGCGTTACGAAGCAAGGGCGGCGCCAAGCGGCGGCGTGACGCTTGCGGCCTGACGCCCGCCATCGCGCCTCAGGCCCGCAGGGCGTCCACGCCGGGCAAGGCGCGGCCTTCCATCCACTCCAAAAACGCGCCGCCGGCTGTGGAGATGAAGGTGAAGTCCTCCGCCGCGCCGGCGAGGTTCAGGGCGGCCACCGTGTCGCCGCCGCCCCCGACGGACACAAGGCCCGCTTCGCGCGAACGCTTGGCGGCGTATTGGGCGGCCTCCACCGTGGCGGTGTCGAAGGGCGGCGTCTCAAACGCGCCCAACGGGCCATTCCACACCAGCGTCTTGGCGCTTTCAATGGCGGCGGCCAGCGCATCGACACTGTCCGGCCCGATATCGAGGATCATCTCGCCAGGCTGAATGTGGTCCACCGGGCGCACGCGATGCTCCGCATGGGCTTTAAAATCGGTCGCCACGACGCCATCGACGGGCAGCAGCAGCTGGCAGCCGGCCTCCTGGCAGGCGGCCTCGATGGCCCGCGCGCTGTCATGCAAATCCGATTCCTGCAGGGATTTGCCAATATCCAGGCCGCGCGCCGCGAGGAAGGTGTTGGCCATGCCGCCGCCGACGGCGAGCACGTCAGCCTTGGAGGCCAGGTTCTTCAACACATCCAGCTTGGTGGAGACTTTGGCGCCGCCCACCACAGCGACGACGGGACGCTGAGGCGCGCCCAGCGCTTGGGCGAGATAGTCCAACTCCCGCGCCATGGCGAGGCCGGCATAAGACGGCAGATGCTGCGCCACGCCGGCGGTGGAGCCATGGGCCCGGTGCGCGGCGGAAAATGCGTCGTTGACATAGACATCCGCCAAGGCCGCCAGGGCTTCAGCGAAGGCGGGATCATTCTTCTCCTCGCCGGCATGGAAGCGCGTGTTCTCCAGCAGTAGCACGCCGCCGGCGGGCAGGGCGTCCACCGCCGCTTGGGCGTCCGGGCCGATGCAGTCCGGCGCAAAGGCGACGCTTGCGCCGAGCACGCCCTCCAGCGCTGGAGCGACGGGGGCGAGGCTCATTTCCGACTTGCGTTCGCCTTTGGGACGGCCGAAATGCGCCGCCAGCACCGTCTTCGCCCCCGCCGCCCGCAAATGCGCGATGGTGGGCAGGGCGGAGCGCAGGCGGGTGTCGTCGCTCACCTGGCCGGCCGCGTCCATAGGGACGTTGAAATCCACCCGCACCAGCACGGTTTTGCCGGCGATATCGGCGTCTTCCAGGCGGCGAATGGGGCGGGCGGCGGTCAGCGTGTCGGTCATGGCCGGGACCTTTCATGGGCAGGCGCGATGGTGAAGCTCAGTCAGCGCTCAACGGGGTGAGACAGCTTGCTGCGAAATGCAAGCCCTGGGCCGGGGCGTCACTCGACGCCCTCGCAGCCGGCGTTGCGCAT
>CAZGCB010000052.1:0-18477 GCA_964524065.1 uncultured Caulobacterales bacterium
CCTCCACATCCTCCGGCGCGAGGGCGGCGGCGGCTTCGTAATTCTCCAGCGCGCGAAAGGTGTCGCTGGCGAAGAGCAGGGCGCCGGCCTGTTTCAGCGTCGCCACCCGTTCGGCGCGGGCCACAGCCTCCGCCTGCGCCTGTTCGGCGGCCAGCGCCTCCAGCTCATCGGCGGCGCCCGTTAAATCGCCCGCCGCGGCGCGATCGAGGGCGGCCTGCTTGCGCGGTTCGTCCGCCTGCGCCAATTGGCGCACCACGTCAGCGATGGTTTGCTCCGCCTGGGCGTCTAGCGGCGCGCCCTGGGCCGCGGCTTGGCGACGCGCTTCGGCGAGGGCGGCGGCGACGATGGGCTCCAACCGCTTTTCCAAAGCGGCGTCTATCGCCGCCGCCATCATGTCGGGGTCCATAGGCGCGGAGGCTTCATCGCAAAAGCCGGGATGCCCACCGCCCAAGGGGGCAAACGCTCCGCGACACAGGGTGGCCGCCGTGTCCGGCGCGCCGACAATCGTGCCGATGGCGGCGAAGCCGGCGAACATTGTCACGGCCCAGCCCCACACCCCGCGGCGTTTGGGGGCGGTGGTGGGCGTCGCATTTGCGGGTTCAGCGTCCGGCGCGGATGGCGGCGCCGTGTCCGCCGTCTGGATGTCTTCCGCGTCCGCGAACGTGTCGGGTGTCGATGTCATGGCCGCCCCCTCAGCATGTGGCGGCACTCTGGCGCCGGGGGGCGGCAGCGTAAAGGCGTGTCAGGTGTCGTTGGCGACCTCCGCCTGCGACGTGCTGGCCGGCTGCGGGGCGTTGAATCCGGCGGTGGCGTCAGCGCCCCGCGCCTTGGCGAGGCGTTCGGCGAAATAGGCTTCGCGGCGCGTTTCGGCCTCGGCCTCGGCGGCGTCGCGTTTGCGTTTCAGGCGGTCGGCGCGCCAATTGTTCCACGCCACGCCTAGCGGGCCGATAATCAGTGCGATGACGAACAGGGCGATGGGGATTTGGACGTCCGCCGGCGAGACGAGAAAGTCCGTCCACAGGCTCTCGACGTAAGCACGCAGTGCATCCAGGATTTCGCCTGGCGCGGACTGCGCCGTTGTGATCATCGGCGTGGCGATCATCCCCGTCCCCCGCTCAGCTCCACGCCAACCTATACCGCCGCGGGACGAAAATCAGCCAAAACCGGGCGATGGGGCGTCAATACCGGCGCAATACATGACAAAACGGGCCCGAAACGGCGTGTTTCGAGCCCGTTCTCAAGCGAAGGAACTGGCTGGCGATCAGGTGATGAATTTCGCCAGGGCGACGGCCGTGTCGCTCATGCGCGTGGAGAAGCCCCACTCATTGTCGTACCAGCTCATGACGCGCACAAAGCGTCCGTCAATGACTTTGGTGCCTTCGGTTTGGACGATGGACGAGCGCGCATCATGGTTGAAATCCACCGACACCAGCGGGTCGTCGGTATAGCCCAAAACCCCTTCCAGCGGCTGGGTTTTGGAGGCCGCGCGCAGGGCGTCGTTCACCTCTTCGGCGGTGGTGTCGCGCCCGGCGTCAAAGGTCAAATCCACCAGCGACACATTCGGCGTCGGCACGCGGATGGCGACGCCGTCCAGCTTGCCAGCCAACTCCGGCAGCACCAGGCCGACGGCCTTGGCGGCGCCGGTGGAGGTGGGAATTTGGCTCGTCGCGGCGGCGCGGGCGCGGTGCAAGTCGGAGTGCAGCTTGTCCAAGGTATGCTGATCGCCCGTATAGGCGTGGATGGTGGTCATGAAGCCGCGCTCAATACCGACTAAGTCATTGAGGACTTTAGCGACAGGCGACAAGCAGTTTGTCGTGCAGGACGCGTTGGAGATCACCAAGTCTTCGGCCGTCAAGCTGTCGTGATTGACGCCATAGACAATGGTTTTGTCGGCGCCTTTGGCGGGCGCTGAGACGATCACACGTTTTGCGCCGGCGTCTAAATGAGCGGCGGCTTTGTCGCGATCAGTAAAGATGCCTGTGCATTCCATCGCGACATCGATACCCATTTCGCCCCAGGGCAATTGAGATGGATCGCGTTCGGCGGTGACTTTGATGGGGCCGGCGCCGGCGTCAAAACTGTCGCCATTGACCGTCACCTCATTGGGAAAGCGGCCATGCACCGAATCGTATTGCAGCAAGTGCGCGTTGGTCTTCACCGGACCCAAATCATTGATGGCGACGATTTCCACATCAGTGCGGCGATGTTCGAGAACCGACCGCAGCACCAAACGGCCAATGCGACCAAACCCATTAATGGCGACACGAACGGTCATGGCGTACTCCCTTGAGGTTGTCTGCGCGCCGCGCGTCGCACAGCGACGGGCGAGGCTGAGGTGATGTCGATGTTGTGGTGCGCTGAAGCAAATGCGATGCCGCGGCTCTTAACCTCGCCCGGGCGCGACGTCTAGGTCCGCCATTTCTAGGGCGACATGCGGCGGGCGGCTGCGCGGCTGGTCACGCGCATCTAAAAGGCGCGCGAAACCGTGAAACCGCCAAAGATCTGGCCCGCCGACTGGGTGGTGAATTCACGCGTGCGACGGGTGACGACGAGGGCGGCGCGGGCCGCCCCGCGCTGGAGTAAGAGCCCGGTTTGCGCTTCGAACACAAACACTTCGCGCTCGACACGCGGGCCATCGGCGAAGGTGTTGCCATCGAGGGCGATGTTGCGCGCCACCGCTCGGGCATGGCCGGCGGCGAACACATTCCAGGCTAGCCCTGGCGCGGGTTCGAAAACCGCCGCGCCGGGCGCCGCGGCTCCCACGCGGGGCGGTCCGAAATCGCGACGCAACCCCTCGCCGAACCGCGTGACGACGCTGATGTGGGCTTGCGTCAGGGCGGCGCCCAGCGCGACCCCCCCGGCGGTGAGCAGCTCCGCCCCGCGGCCGAAACGGGGGCCTGCACGGGTGCGCGCGGTGCGGTCGTAGGACACGCCCAGCGTCACCTCATCGCGCAATTGATGATCCCAGCCCTGGGGTTGTTCGCTGGCCGTTAAGGCATGCCAGTTGGTCTGGACCCCCTCGCCGCCCGCACTGGGGCCGACCAAGCCCAACTGCACTCTTACCCGTTCGAGGGCGCCGTCGCCGAAGCGCAAGGTTTCGCCTTCGACAAACGCGAAACCGGCATAGGGGTGCTGGTCAGGCGGCGGGGTGTCGCTGCCATAGGTGGCCGGCGTGAACAGCATATGGCCGGCGGTGAAGCCGGCGTAAATCGTGTCTTCAAAGCGGGCGCCGAGCAAGCGTCGTGCGATGGCGCCGCTGAGGCCCATTTGCGTGCCGTTGCGGGCCAGCACGCTGAGGCGCAGGCCGTTGGTGTAGTCACGATCCGTCCCGGCGATCACATCATTTTCCATCAAAGCAGACACGACGCGGTCCGGCATGAAGGAGGCGCTTTGGGCCTGAGCGACAGAGACGTTGAGGAGAACGGCCAGCAGGACGCCCCACACACGGACGTTCAATGGGGTTGGGCGCATGGGCACACGCAGCGGTGACGATCGAACACCGCGCGGGGTCTAGAGCGCGAGCCTCAAGCCTGATTGTGCCGCAGCGTCTGCATTTGAAGTGAAGTCAGTTTAAATCCAAGGGGATACGGGCTACGCGACGTCAGGTGACGATCCGGACGGCTTGCGCTGAGCGGCCATGCAGGCCATGGGTGGCGTCATCCTGAGTTGGCTTTCCACCCCACAACCTGACGAAGACACCCGCCATGAAATTCTCCCTGTCCTGGCTGCGCCGCTATTTGACTTTGCCCGACGATCTCACCCTTGAGGCGCTGACCGACGCCATGACCATGGCCGGCATGGAAGTGGAGGGCGTTGACGATCCGGCTGCTCGGCTGGCGGCGTTCACGGTCGCGCATGTGCTGGAGGCGGGGCCCCACCCCAATGCAGACAAGCTGCGCGTGTGCCGGGTGGCCACCAAGGACGGCGAGAAGCAAATCGTTTGCGGCGCGCCTAATGCGCGCACCGGGCTGGTGGGGATTTATGCGCCGCTGGGCGCCTTCATTCCGGGGCTCGACTTTGCATTGGATAAAAAGCCCCGCGCCATTCGCGGCGTGGAGAGCCATGGCATGTTGTGCTCCGCCAAGGAGTTGGAGGCGGGGGATGATCATGACGGCATTGTCGATTTGACCGGCGATTGGCCGGTGGGCGCGCCGGCGGCCGAGGCGTTAGGCGTCAAGGATCCGGTGATTGATTTCGAGGTGACGCCGAACCGGCCCGATTGGCTCGGCGTCGTCGGCATTGCGCGCGATTTGTCCGCCGCCGGGCTTGGCAAGTTTTCACCGCCCAAGGTTAAGCCGGTGGCTGGCGGTTTTGCCTGTCCCGTCGCGATTGAGATTGATGCGCCCCAGGCCTGCGCCGTTTTTGCCGGACGGGTGATCCGCGGCGTCACCAACGGCCCCTCGCCGGACTGGCTGCAAAAGACGCTGCTGTCGGTGGGGCTGCGCCCGATCAACGCGCTGGTGGATGTGACAAACTTCCTGTCGCTCGATCGGGCGCGGCCGCTGCATGTTTACGATGCCGCTAAGCTGAACGGGCCGATCCGCGCGCGGTTGGGCCGAGAAGGAGAAAGCTTCCTCGCCCTGGATGGCAAAGAGTATGCGGTGGATGACACGATGTGCGTCATCGCTGATGATGCGCGTGTGCTGGGCCTGGGCGGCGTGATGGGCGGGGCGTATTCCGGCTCCACCGACGCCACGACCGATGTTTTCATCGAAAGCGCTTGGTTTGAGCCCAATGGCGTCGCGCGCACCGGCCGCGCGACGGGCATTGTTTCGGATGCGCAATACCGCTTTGCGCGCGGGGTGGATCCGCAATCGGCCGTTGACGGTTTGGAGGCCGCCACGCGTCTGATCCTAGAGATGTGTGGCGGGGAGCCGTCGGAGATTCTCGTCGCGGGAGAGGCCCCGCCCACGCCGGCAGCGGTGGTGTTTGATCCGGCCGATGTGCCGCGTCTGACGGGGCTGCCGCTGCGCAAAGCAAGAATCGTCTCGCTGCTGAAACGATTGGGGCTGGACAGCACGGGCGAGGACGCCGACGGGCGGCTTACCATCAGCGTGCCCAGCTGGCGGCCGGATGTGTCTCAAAGCGCGGATTTGGTGGAGGAAGTCGCGCGGCTGGCGGGCTATGATCAGCTGCCGCAAACCGCCTTGCCGCGCCTGGAGAACCGCGCCAGCCGCGCCATGACGCCGACGCGCCGGCGGGTGAGCCATGTGCGGCGGGCGCTGGCGGGGCGTGGCTTCCAGGAGGCCATAACCTGGTCCTTCTGCCGCGCCGACCAGGCGCAACTGTTCGGCGCCGAGAGCCCACTGCTTCTGGCCAATCCGATTTCTTCGGAGCTTGACGCCATGCGCCCGAGCGCGCTGGTGCATTTGGTTCTGGCCGTACAGAAAAACGCCGATCGCGGCTTTGGGGACGTCGCTTTGTTTGAGGTGGGGCCGATCTACCAATCCGCTGACGAGAACGGGCAGTCCATGGCGGCGGCCGGCGTGTTGCGCTCCAGCGGTGCGCGCCATTGGGCGGGCGCGACGCAACCTGACGTGTTCACCGCCAAAGCCCATGCGCTGGCGGCGCTCGAGACGGCGGGCGCGCCGGTGGACAAGCTGCAACTCAGCGCGCCGGCGCGGGGCTGGTGGCATCCGGGCCGCTCCGGCGCGTTAAGGCTCGGCCCTAAGGCGCTGCTGGCGGAGTTTGGCGAGCTTCACCCGCGTGTGCTGCGCGCGCTCGATGTGGATGGGCCGATCCTCGCCTTTGAAGTGTTTCTCGATGCGGTTCCGGCGCCGAAATCAAAGCCCTCCAAGGCCAAGCCGCCGCTGGAGTTGTCCGAATTCATGCCCCTGCGGCGCGATTTCGCCTTCATCACCGACGCCGCGACGCCGGCGGGGGATTTGGTGAAGGCCGCCGCCGGCGCTGACAAAACGTTGATCACGGATGTGGCCGTGTTCGATGTGTTTGAGGGCGAAAGCCTTGGCGCGGGCAAGAAGTCGGTGGCGCTGGAGGTGGTGCTTCAGCCGCGGGAGGCGACGTTGGACGACAAAGCCATTGAGGCGGTGTCGGCCAAAATCGTCAAAGCGGTGGAGAAGGCCGGCGGCAGCTTGCGGGGATGAGCGTGCGAGTTCGGGGGGGCGTCCGCCTTGATGCGCGCGGAGATCGCGGTGCGGCCCTCATCTTCGCGCGACCGCTTACAGGCGCGGCGTTTTGCGCTACATGGCTGATATGAGCACCGCCACCAAAACCGCCGCCGCCATCGCGGATCTGAGGCCGCCGGCGCGCATCCGCAATTTCTCCATCGTCGCGCATATCGACCATGGCAAGTCCACCTTGGCGGATCGGCTGATCCAGCTGACGGGCGGGCTGTCGGATCGCGAAATGAAAGAACAAGTGCTCGACAGTATGGAAATCGAGCGCGAGCGCGGCATCACCATCAAGGCGCAGACCGTGCGCCTGGAATACAAAGCCAAGGACGGCGAAACCTATGTCCTCAATTTGATGGACACGCCCGGCCATGTGGACTTCGCCTATGAAGTCTCGCGCTGTCTGGCGGCGTGCGAGGGCTCCATTCTGGTGGTGGATGCGAGCCAGGGCGTGGAGGCGCAGACGCTGGCCAATGTCTATCAGGCCATCGACAATGATCATGAAATCGTCCCGGTGCTGAACAAAATCGATTTGCCGGCGGCCGAGCCTGAGCGTGTGCGCGCGCAAATCGAGGATGTCATCGGCATTGACGCCTCGGACGCGGTGGAGATTTCCGCCAAGACGGGCCTGAATGTGGAAGGCGTGCTGGAGGCGATTGTCGAGCGCTTGCCGCCGCCGGAGGCGGGCGATCCTGAGGCGCCGCTCAAGGCCATGCTGGTGGATGCTTGGTATGATCAGTTTCTGGGCGTCGTGGTGTTGTTCCGCGTCATGGAAGGTGTGCTCAAAAAGGGCATGCGCATCAAAATGATGTCCACCGGTGCGGTCTATCCGGTGGATCGCGTGGCGGCGCTGACGCCCAAGCTGGTGGACACGCTGGCCATGGGGCCGGGCGAGGTGGGCGTGCTGACGGCGTCCATCAAAGAGGTGGCCGACGCGGCGGTGGGCGACACCATCAGTGAAGACAAGCGCATGACGGCCGAGCCGCTGGCCGGGTTCCGTCCGGCGCAGCCCGTGGTGTTTTGTGGTCTTTTCCCCGTGGACGCGGCGGACTTTGAAGATTTGCGCGCAGCCATGGGCCGGCTGCGGCTGAATGACGCCAGCTTTTCGTTTGAGATGGAAACTTCCGCGGCGCTCGGCTTTGGCTTTCGCTGCGGGTTTTTGGGGCTCTTGCACCTGGAAATCATTCAGGAACGGCTCGAGCGGGAGTTTAATCTCGACCTCATCGCGACCGCGCCGTCGGTAGTGTACCAGCTGACGCTGACCGATGGGGAGCAGATTGAGCTGCACAATCCCGCGGACATGCCGGATCTGGTGAAGATTTCCGATATCGCTGAGCCCTGGATCACCGCCACCATTCTGACGCCCGATGAGTATTTGGGCGCGGTGTTGAAGCTCTGTCAGGATCGGCGCGGCTTGCAGAAAGAGTTATCCTATGTCGGTGCGCGCGCCATGGCGGTGTATGAATTGCCGCTGAACGAAGTGGTGTTTGACTTTTACGATCGCTTGAAGTCCGCCACCAAGGGCTATGCTAGTTTTGACTACCAAATGGCGGATCATCGCGTGGGCGACTTGGTGCGCATGTCCATTCTGGTCAATGACGAGCCGGTGGATGCTCTGGCCATGTTGGTCCACCGCAGCCAGGCGGAGCGCCGCGGGCGCGCCATGTGTGAGAAGCTGAAGGATCTCATCCCGCGCCACATGTTCAAAATTCCCATCCAAGCCGCCATTGGCGGGCGGGTGATCGCGCGCGAAACCATTGCGGCGCTGCGCAAAGACGTCACGGCGAAATGCTATGGCGGCGACGTGTCGCGCAAAAGAAAGCTGTTGGAGAAGCAAAAGGCCGGCAAGAAGAAAATGCGTCAGTTCGGTCGTGTCGAAATCCCGCAGGAAGCCTTCATCCAAGCGCTGAAGATGGATGACGGGTGATCAGGGCCGTGCCTGACAGGGACGCCGGCGTCGTTCGCGCTTCGCTCGACATAAGTGACATGCGCGCGCAGGAGGCAGCGGCGTTTCGTGATCTCAATTTCGCGTGGATCGCGGAATTCTTCACCATGGAAGCGCCTGACCGCGCGGTGTTGGAGCATCCGCAAGCGGCGATTGTGGATCGCGGTGGGGCGGTGCTCATGGCGCGGCGTGGGGCTCTCGGCGCGTCTTCCACTGCTGACCCGGCGACAAACACTGAGAGCATTGGCTGCGTCGCGCTCGTCAAAAAGGCGGAGGGCGTTTATGAGCTCGCCAAAATGGCGGTGACGCCGGCGGCCCAAGGCCAGGGCGTCGGGGCGGCGTTGATGGAGGCGGCGATCGCCCGTGCTCGCGCACTGGGCGCACGTCAGGTGCTGATTGAGACGTCATCAAAACTGCCCAATGCAATTCGTCTCTATGAGCGCTTTGGTTTTCGCCATCTCAAGGGCGCGGAATGCGCGCCCTCGCCCTATACGCGGTGTGATGTCCAGATGCAGTTGGATGTATCGGCTTAAGCTGGCGAACCCGTCGTGCCGGCTCTGAGCGATGACGTCTAGTCGTCTGCACCAAGCTGCATCAGCGTCTGCGTGAGTGTTTCGCGCGAGCGCGCATGGGCTTCCAGCCGTCGCACATAGGTTTCGATGTCGTGGTCGTCCACGCCCAAGAACCGGCGACGCAGCGCCGAAAGCCCCATGCCGACGAAATCGGTCACAATGCTCGACAGTGTTCCCAAATCGCGACGGCGTAAACGGATGGGCTCGCCCGGCAGCATGCGGCGCACATCGCCCGTATGGCAGTATCCCAAGAGCCGCCACGGTAATTTCGGCACCAAATCATAGCCATTCACCACGCGGTAGAGCGGTGATTTCACCACAGTGTCGAAGTCCCGCTCGGCCACGCGCGGACCACCGAATGTGTAACAGGCGGCGATTTGATCGCTGGTGAAATGCGCGGTGGCGATCTGCGCGAGGGCGCCGCCGAGGGAATGACCGGTGATGTAAACGGGCGTGCGCGGATGATCCGCCCAAAACTGCGCCATGTGCGGCGCGATTTGGTCGTGAACCGCTTGGTAGGCCTGGAAAAAGCCGCGATGCACGCGGATTCGCCGGTCCGGCTCGGGGGTGTCGGCGTTGGGCTCGCCGCGTCGCGCATCGCGACCCACTTGAATGCTCTCACGTTGGAACTGCAGGTTCACCCGCCAATCTATGTCGTCGGTGGTGCCGCGAAACGCCAAAACCGCGAGGTGGCCATAGCGATGCGCCGTGAAAAACCCCTCCACGCCATGGCGGGACGGGCCGCCCGCGTCTGGGCTGGAGGACGTCGCGTCGGGGGTGGCGGCGCCGGCTGCAGCGGCGCCCGCGAAGGTGGAGAGCAACACAAAGTCTTGCGAAGCCAGAACCGCGTCCAGTCGACGGCGAGCCGCGGGGTCGCTCTCGAACGGCAAATAGGCCAAACGGCACATATGCGCCATCAGCGCGGCTGTACGATCGGAATAGGCGGCGCGCAGTTTCGGCAAAGGACGGTAGGTGAAGGTCACAACGGACTCCTGCGGGGCTCGTCGCGTCCGTCGTGCGAGACGGCGTTAACACGACCGCGCTTGACGGCGCGATTTGAGACTTGAAGCATGACACCGCGTTTGCGTCCAAAGACGGGCCGGTGCGTGGGCTGTGCGACACACTACCCGCAAAGGCGGCCGCGGGGATTGCCGCGTGCGCCCGCCAGAGGGCTCCCTTCGCCGCGAAACCGGTTAAGGTGTAGAAAACTGAGGGAGGATGACCGACGTGAGCGGGCTGATGGGGACCCTGGGGCCGGCCGGTCTTGCGGGTTTGATCGCGGGCGGGATTGTGTTGGCGGCGGCGCTGGTGCTGGCGGCGCGGCATGTGGGGCGCAGGCCGCCGCGTCGGCCGCGCGGCGCGGGCGTCTATGTTTTGGTCGCGGACCTGGCGGGACACGACACGGCGGCGGCCCGGACGGCGAGCCGCACCGTGCGGGACGCGCTGGCGTCGGTCTTGGGCGCGACGGCGGTGCAGCGTTGGCCGGCGCGTCCCCTCGCGGCGCGGACGCCTTGGAGCCAGCCGGTTATGGATCGCGTGGAGCGACGTTTGGCCGGTGCGGCCCGCACCGCCGGCGCGGATGTGGTGGTGTGGGGCCGGTTGGACACAGCTGGCGCGGCCTTGCTGCACATCAGCGCACCAGGGGCGACGCCCATGGCGGGCGGTGGGGCTCCCGGTGTTGGTGATGGGGGCGTTGGTGATGGGGGCGTGGCGGCCCCATCGGAGGCCATGGGCCTGACGGGCGGCGTGACCGGATTTGGCGTGCAGGCCGGGCCTGACCGCGCGCGGGCGTTGGCGGCCTCGGTCCTGGCGGCCGTGGACACGCCCCAGGATATGGCGGTTTTTGACGCGCTAGCTGATAGCGTTCTGGAAGCGCTGGCGGCGGCTGCGGCGGCGCCGGATGCGGCGCTGGGTGGTGCGGATCGATCGCGACTGCGTGAGGGTTATGCGGCGTTGGCGCTGCGGCGGGCGGAAACGGCGCGCGCGGGCGTCGCCGCGCCGGTGGCGGACGCGCTGAAGGCGGCCCGCGCGGCGGTCTGTGATGGGCGTATGGCGACGGCTCCCGGCGAAACCGCGCGCGCCCAAGCGCTGCTGGCCGGCCTGGCGGCGATGGCGGCGGAGCAGAGCCTCCAGGCGGGGGCGCCCGCCACCCGCGCCGATGTGGTGGCGTTGCGACGTGAAGCCCATGACGCGTTGCAGGCGGCGTTGGAGATTGCGGATGCGGGGCGCTCCTCGTCTCAGCATGCGCTGCTGCAATTGCGATCCGCCGAGGCGGTCTGCCAAGCGGTCGAGGCCGGCGCCGATGCGCGGGATTTGGACCGCGCGGCTGACGCCGCGGCGGCCGCGGCGGCCCATTGGAGCGCCCGTCGTGATGGGGCGCGCGCGGCGCGCGCGCGGATCGTCCATGCGCGGGCTCAGGCTCTGGCGGGCGAGCATTTGGGCGGCGCCGCGCGCCTGGCGGCGGCGGTCGAGGGCTATCGCGCCGCGGTGGCGGAGGCGCCACGGGACACCGATCCCATCGGCTGGGCCGCGGCGCAGCATGGGCTGGGCCGGGCGCTGTCGGCCTTTGGCGCGCGTCAGCCGGGCGTCACGGCGCTGGAAGAAGCCGTGGCGGCCTTTGACGCGGCGCTGCATGTGCGGGCGCGCGAGACGGATCCGCGCGACTGGGCGCAAACCCAAGCTCAGCGCGGCGAAACCCTCGCCGCGATGGGCGAGCGCCGTGGCGGGTTGGACGACTTAGCGGCGGCGGCCACGGCGTTGCGGGCGGCGGCGGCGGCGTTTGACGAAGCCTCCGCCAGCCGTGAGGCGGCCGATGTGCGCCGTGTCCTCGCCCGCACTGAGCGTCAGCTGGCGGAGCGGCGGGTGCATGTCCGCGCTGGCTGAGCGCTGGCTGAGCGGCCCTTGCTGTGCGCGAGGCGTCCCTTAGGGGCACGCGCAATGTGGGGGCGAACAGCACGCCGCGTTGTGGCGCGGATGGCGAGGCGCCTTTCGGCTGACTTTGCACGCGGGAGCGCTTAAGACAGCATGACTGGTGTTGGTGCGGCCCTTGCATCGCGGTGTCATCGCCGGAATGTGGCGACGACGCGGCAGGGGCGGCGGGCGCTACGGTTCCAAAGCGGCGCGCGCGGGAATGGATCGGTTGGATGCAGGAGTCGTTTTGGCGCACCGTGATGGACGGCCTGGCCAGCGCGCCGGTGCGCGATTGGGTGGTGACCCATCCTGAAGCGGCGTTGGTGACCCTGGGCTTTGCGGTCGTGTTCGTGGTGGATGCGGTGGCCGATTTGCCGCGCACGGCCGCGCGCACGGTGCGGTGGGCGCGGGGCTCGCGCACGCACGCCAAAGCGGCCGCCGTGGCGCGGGACTTACGCGTCAAAAGCGGGGCGCGCTTTGCCGTGCTGATCGCACCTTTGCAAGATGATGATACCGGCATGCTCGCGCATTTGGCGGAGCGAGCGGTGGACGTGCACGCGTCCGGCTTTTTGTTTGATCGCGGCGTGGCCCGCGCGGGGCTGCCGGCGATGTTGGACGGGGCGGACGCCACGGAGACCGCGCGGGCTTGGTCCAAGCGCGCCGACGCGGATCTGGTGATTTGGGGCCGGGCGGGGCGGGACGCGCCGCTCTGGCGGCTCTACTTCCTGACAGCCCGCACCCGCGCGCAAAACGGACCGGCCCAGGAAATTCGTTTGATTCCGCCACAAGATCCCACCGAAGCGGACAAGCTGGCGCACGGCGTGGCCTACATTTTTGCGCGTTTGGCTTTGCCGTGCGCGGAGGAGGCTGACCGCTACCGACCGGAAAAGCTGCTGCAGGTGCTGGCCGCCATCGACGCGCTGATCGCTGCCGCGCCGCAGGGGCTGGGCGCTGAGTTTGAACGGTTGCTGCGCACCGATGCGGCGCGGATCGCCTTTTCCGTGGGGGAGCGGGCGCAGGACGCCGATATGCTGCGCCGGGCCTCGCGGTTGCGCGTGCGCATCTTGGCGGAGACCGATCGCAATCTGGAGCCGCAGGCCTGGGCGGGGGCCCGCGCGGATCTTGGCCGGGTGCACCTGACTTTGGGACAGATGGAGCAGGATGTGCGCCGTTTGAACGCCGCGGTGGAGGCGTTTCATGAGGCGGAGTCCATGCTGCGCGCCGAGGGCGGCGGCCAGGCCCATGCTGATGTCTGGCTCCAAACCGCCCGCGCGCTGCGGATCCGTGGCGAGATGAGCAACGATTCCAGCGATGTCAAAGGCGCGGTCGACGCCTATCGCGGCGCTTTGGCGGCGACGCAAGCTTCACCCTCGCGCTTTGTCGATGTGGTGCGCCGGGAGTTGGCGGGCGTGCTTCATGCTTTGGCGGACGCCGGCGAGGGCGCGGAAGCCTATGATGAGGTGATCGATCTGTATCGCGCTGCGGCGAATGATCGGGTCAAGGCCGTTGATCCGAACGCGTGGTCGCAGACCCAATATGATCTCGGCGTGGCTTTGGCGGCGGCTGGCGAGCGTTCTGGGGATCCGCAGCTCAGCTATGACGCCATGGCCGCGTTGCGCGCTTGCTTGAAGGAACGCAACAAAGACACCGATCCGAACGCGTGGGCGCAGGCGGCGATTCAGTTGGGTCTCGCCATGTTCGCCATTGGCAAGGGCGAACCGGCATCGGGCGCGCTGGAAGGCGCCGCGCGCACCTTCAAGGAGGTGTTGGAGGCCCGCCCCCGTGAAGAGGATCCGCAGGCTTGGGCGCGCGTGCAGCACAATTTGGGCGCGGCGCTGCAGGTGATCGGTGAGCGCGATATTGATCGCGTCTCGCTGCGTAATGCGGTCCAGGCCTATCGCGCGGCGCTGGAGGTCTTGTCGCCCGTCGAGCATGGCTTTGAGTGGGCGGGGGTGCAGAACAATCTTGGCAACGCCCTGCATGCATTAGGGGAAGAGGGCCGCGACCCCGATGCGTTGGAGGCGGCGCTGGCGGCCCATCGCGACGCGCTCAGCGTGCGCACGCGCGAACGCGCCCGCGAGGATTGGGCCGCGACGCGCAACAATATGGGACTTGTGCTCACCACCCTCGGCGAGACGCTGCGCGATCCGCGCCGTCTCAGCGAGGCGGTGGAGGCATATCGCGATGCCCTCAGCGTGTTTCGCCTGGCCGGCCACACCCGGTATGCCGAGTTGGCTCAGCGCAATATGGAGCGAGCCAAAGAGCTGCTGAACAGCGCGCGCGCGGGCGGTGCGGCGTCTGCGGGCGATGGCCGCGCGGCGGCGGGGTGAGGGGCCGGGCCGTGGGTCGGCTTCGATCGGGCTGGGGGCGGCGCGGCTGACATGATCCAGAGAAACGGGGCGGTGATGGCGCCCATCACCGCCCCGCGGGATCTGCATTCATCGCGCATGCGTCCGCCTTACGGCCGACGCAGCCGATCTTACGAGCCGGCGAAAATCAGAACGCTGGTGGCGTTACGGTTCACCGCCCAGGCTTCCTCATTGGAGGCCGGGTCGATCGGGCGTTCTTCCCCATAGGTCACCGTACTGATGCGCGCAGGGTCCACACCCAACGCCACGAGGAAGTCCTCCACGGCTTCGGCGCGCTTGCGGCCGAGCACCAGATTGTATTCACGCGTGCCGCGCTCATCGGCGTTGCCTTCGATAGTCACGCTGACATCAGCGTTCTCGGCGAGGTTGAGCCACGCGGCCTGGGCGCGCAGGGTTTCTTTCGCCATATCGTTCAACGCGGATTGGTCGAACGCGAAAAACACGCGCTCATCGGCGGCTTCGGCGAAGGTCGCCGGCTGCTCGACGGCGGGCTCCGGCGCGTCCAGTTCGGCTTCCGGTTGCGTGGCGCACGCCGCAGCCAAACCCGCCACGGACGCGCACGCCAAAACACCAAATTTCTTCATAATCATTCCCCTCTTCACCCGTTGCTGTCAGTGAATCATGTTGGGCTTAGCCCGACTTCATGATGGCATTGTGACGAGAGGGCGCGCCGCCCGACGTCCGGGACACGTTGAGCTTGCCCCCTCTCATAAGCGTGCATCTGAGCCGGATCATCCCGCTTTGGCAACAGGTTCGGCGCCGGCGGCGTTGAGTAACGTCGCTGGCGCTGGGGGCGTTTGCGGCGTCTTTCGGGCGCGCTAGGGCGCGGTGAGACCCACCGGGCATGTGACGCCGGTGCCGCCGAGACCGCAATAGCCGTTGGGGTTTTTCGCCAAATATTGCTGGTGATAGTCCTCGGCGAAGTAGAACGGTCCCGCTGGAGCGATCTGCGTCGTGATGGCGCCGTAGCCACGGGCCGTGAGCGCAGCTTGGTAGGCGTCGCGCGAGGCGCGGGCGGCGGCCGCATGGGCGTCATTGTGCGTGTAAATCGCCGAACGATACTGCGTGCCCACATCATTGCCCTGGCGCATGCCTTGGGTGGGATCATGGGCCTCCCAAAACACACTGAGCAGGGTCTCATAGGCGATGCGGGACGGGTCGAACACCACGCGCACCGCTTCGGTGTGACCGGTACGCCCGGAGCAAACCTCGTCATAGGTGGGGTTTGGCGTGGCGCCGCCCTGATAGCCCACCGCGGTGACGTGCACGCCAGGCTGTGTCCAAAAGGCGCGCTCGGCGCCCCAAAAGCAGCCCAAGCCGAAGTCGGCGATCGCGGCGCCCTCGGGGTAGGGGCCTTTCAACAGCGCGCCATTGACAAAATGCTCGCGCGCAGTGTGCAGCGGCGTTTCACGTCCGGGCAGGGCCTCGTCGGCCGTGGGGGGACGGGTTTTGAATGGATTGGCGAACATCGGCGTCTCCCTGCTTGTGTCTTGTCACAGATAGGTCGACAACACCTCCCCGCGCAGGGGGGCTGGCGCGATTGTGAGCGGCGATCGCGGCCGGCGGCGTTTCGACGCGCAGGCCCCGCAGCCCAACGCGACAACGGAAGGCGGGCTTAGCCATGGTGCGCACAGTGATTTCAGGCCTGGTCGGCGCGCTGCTGGTGACGGCGTTCGCGTGGTATAGCGGCCTTCTGGGCGTTGTGAATCTCGGTCCGTGGGGCTCATATCCGCCGCCGGAGCCGGTGGTGGCGGATCCCGGCGATGCCTTGCAGGACTTCATCGCGACACTCACGCCGCAGCAAAGGCGGGTTGGGGGCGACTTCGCGCCAACGGACGCGGTTCCGACGCCGCCGCGCCCGCCGCGCTTTCACACCAGCCAGCTTGTGATCAAACCCCGTTTCATCACGGCGCCCTTGCCATCGGAGCCGGTGGAGCAGACCGCAGCCGAACCGGGTGATGTCAATGGATCGGGCGATGGTTCGCAGAGCGCGTCCCGTTCTGATGGTGCGCCGGTGGATGAGACGCCCGATGGCGTCGCCATCGCGGTGACGGCGGCGGAGCGCTATGGCCGCGTACGGCCGCTGGCTGATGGCGCATTCCTTTTGGACGTGACGGTGTTCGGCTTGGCGACGGCCGCGCCGTTGTCGCGGGACGGTGAGGCGGCGTGTCCGGACGACGTCACCAGCTTGGATACGCCTGAGACGGGCCTCGAGCCGCAGGACGCCTTGGCGTGCGTCCAGGCGCAGCTGATGGCGACCAATTTGTTCGCCTGGGTTGAGCGCAATCATCTGCTGCAGCCCGCCGCCGCCCTGTGGATGGACGGGCCCATATCGGCGCCGGATCCAACCGCATCCGAGAGCGCTACGGACACCATAGCTGCGTTCGATCCGCGGCGGGGCGGGGCGTCGGAGGACCCGCTGGCGCCGCTGCAATGGCCTTGGGGGCCGGCGGAGGCTTTGGCCGCCAATGATGAGGGCGTGACGGGCGGCGGCGGCTTTTCCCACTTCTGGACAGTGGCCTCGCCAAGGGACGGGGCTTCATCGGGGCGATCCCAGACCGGCAGTCGCGATGTCGTGGTGGCCGTGCTGGATAGCGGTTTGGATCCGGTGCACCCGGAGTTCGCCGTCTCCACAGCTGCGCACGACGGTGCGGCGGCCGTTGGGGCGCGCGCGCCGCGCGGCAATGTGCTCGCGGGCGCCGATTTTATTTCGACACCAGCGTTGGCCGGGGATGGCGATGGCCGCGACCTCGATCCTGCTGATTCTGGGACGCCGTGCCCCGAGGGCGCAAGCGCCGCGGCCTTCCAGGGAACGCATCTGGCCGGCATTATCGGGGCTGGCGGCAGCAATGACGGCGTCGGTGTGGCGGGCGCGGCCTGGTCCGTCAGCGTGGCGCCCATCCGCGTCGCCAGCCGATGCGGCGCGCTGCGGACTGATTTGAATGACGCCATCCGCTGGGCCGCCGGCGTGGCGCCCATGGCGCTCGGGACCGCTCCAAGCGCGCTTGATACGGCGGATGGTACAGCGGTTGAGGGTGCTGCGGGCGCGAGCGCGCCGCCGTCCTCTGCGTTCGACGCTGGCGCGGACGCCGAGGCTGAGCTGGCGCGAACCGCGGCTCTCGCGACCATGGCGCCGACCGTCTTGCGCCATAATGGCCGCCCGGCGCGTATCGTTCTGATCGGCGTCAGCATGCACGCCCCGACCGGATGCCCTGCCTCAACCCAGGACGCCATTGACGCCGCCCTCGCCGCCGGCGCTGTGGTGGTGGCCTCTGCAGGTGTGGGCGGAGTGGACGCGCGCAGCGCCGCGCCGGGCAACTGCACCGGTGTTTTGACGGTGGCCGCTGGTGACGCCGCCGGTCGTTTGGCGGCGTACTCAAACTATGGCCCACGGGTGGACATCTTGGCTCCTGGCGGCGACATGCGCGTGGATCTGACCGGCGACGGCCGACCCGATGGGGTTTTGTCCACCCGCCGCAGCCCAGCGTGCATCGATATGGCGACGGGGGAGATGACGGGGCCTTGCTCCTACGCCTACGCGGAAGGCGGCGCCCAGGCCGCCGCCCACGTCGCCGGGGCTCTCGCGCTCCTGGCGGCGCAGTATCCCGATGCGACGGGGGAGGAGTTGATCGCCTTGGTCGTCAACACGGCCCGCAGTCCGCGCACCCCGACGCAATGTCCGCGCGCCTGCGGCGCCGGGCTGTTGGACTTGGCGCGGGCGGCGGGGTCAGTGGTCGCGAACTGATCCAGGTTGCATCGTCCGGTCATCCGGGGACATGGCGCGTTTTACGATCCGGTAGAAGGATCGCACGCTCCACATCAGCCTCAGGCCATAAGTGCGCGCCCATGACTTGCGGCGTGGGGGCGGACGGCTATAGTCCGCGCCTTGCCGGTGAGGTGGCCGAGTGGTCGAAGGCGCACGCCTGGAACGCGTGTAGGCGGGGAACCGTCTCGTGGGTTCGAATCCCACCCTCACCGCCAGAATGCGTCTCTTTCCCTTGCGAGATATAGCGTCGTGTTTGGCTGGCGAGGAGCGGTAGTGGGACGTGTGACGATCCGGTGTTCCGATGCGGAGCGCACCATGGCCGGACGCCGCTTGCAAAACCTCGAACGCCGTGGAGCGGTCTACTATGCGCGGCTTTATGTGCCCGCAGATCTCCAAGCCGCATTTGGACGACGCGAACTCCGGTGGTCACTGCGATTGAAAGACGGCATTCGCGCGGCCGACGCTGTTCTGATTGCCGTGCTGAGCTTTCGAGGGATTTGCGCTAAGCTGAAGCGTATGATGGTTTTTACCGACGATGACCTGCGACGCGAACTACGAGCCTACGTATTGGAAATGCTCGCGCAGTCATGCCATCCGCCACAGATGGACGCCGATGACAGCTGCGGCGACAGTGAGCGTCTTGAGCAAAAAGACCTGACGGAATTGGCGGTTGACTATCTCAAGGCCGTGATTGAGCGAGAACTATACGGTGAGCTCGGGGCAAACACAGTGAGGTGCTCCCCGTTGGTTGGACGGGATCGGGGCTGATTTAAGCTACTCTGAG
>CAZGCB010000053.1:0-17848 GCA_964524065.1 uncultured Caulobacterales bacterium
GATGGACGGCTTCGAGGCCAACGAAGGCGTGATCCTCATCGCCGCCACCAACCGTCCGGACGTGTTGGACCCGGCGCTGCTGCGTCCTGGCCGCTTTGACCGCCAGGTTGTCGTGCCCAATCCTGACATTGTCGGCCGCGAGAAGATTCTCAAAGTCCATGTGCGCAAGGTGCCGCTGGGCGCGGACGTCAAGCTGCGTGACATTGCCCGCGGCACGCCGGGCTTTTCCGGCGCGGACCTCGCCAATTTGGTGAATGAAGCCGCGCTGTTGGCCGCGCGTCGCTCCAAGCGTCTCGTCACCAATGCGGAGTTCGAGGACGCCAAGGATAAAGTCATGATGGGTCCGGAGCGGCGCTCCACCGTCATGACCGAGGACGAGAAAAAACTCACCGCGTACCACGAGGCCGGCCACGCCATTGTGGCGCTGAATGTCGCCTCCACCGATCCGGTGCACAAAGCCACCATCATCCCGCGCGGACGCGCGTTGGGCATGGTGATGCAGCTGCCTGAGCGCGATCAGTATTCGCTGAACTACACCCAGATGACGTCGCGCTTGGCGATTTTGATGGGCGGTCGCGTGGCGGAGCAAATCATCTTCGGCAAGGACAACATCACGTCCGGCGCCGCGTCCGACATTCAGCAGGCTACCAAATTGGCCCGCGCTATGGTGACACGCTGGGGCTATTCTGACGAGCTGGGCACGGTGGCTTATGGCGAGAATCAGGAGGAAGTATTCCTCGGCCATTCGGTGGCGCGCAGCCAGAATGTCTCCGAACAAACCGCACAAGTCATTGATGAGGAAATCAAACGCC
This sequence comes from uncultured Caulobacterales bacterium, assembly GCA_964524065.1. Taxonomy (GTDB): domain Bacteria; phylum Pseudomonadota; class Alphaproteobacteria; order Caulobacterales; family Maricaulaceae; genus CAZADA01. The sequence goes on from CAZGCB010000053.1 coordinate 813, forward strand.
TCGTGAATGCGGGCTATGACGAGGCCATGCGCATCCTCACGGAGAAGTCCACGGATCATGAAACCCTCGCCCAGGGCTTACTCGAGTTTGAGACGCTGACGGGTGAGGAGATCAAGGATCTGTTGGAAGGCAAGCGTCCGGAGCGTCCGGATGTGGACGATACGCCGGCCGCGCCGCCTCAAGGTGCGGTGCCGGTCACGGATGAAGACAGCCCCAGCGAAGATGCGCCGGCCTCCGGCTGGACCGATGGTCCCAAACCGCAGGGCGCGTAGCCTGGGGGCCAGGGTTCGGCCGGCAGGGGCTAGCCCGATGACGGGGCGTACCGGGGCCGCGCACTTCGGGCCTGTGGGGCGTCCGGCCTCAGAGACGCTGAATTCACGCGTCAAAGTGATGGGGGTGGTGAATGTCACCCCCGACAGCTTCTCTGATGGCGGGCGCCATGACACCGTGGATGCGGCCCGCGCCCACGCGCTCACGCTTCTCGATGACGGCGCGGATGTTCTCGACATTGGCGGCGAGTCCACGCGTCCGGGCGCTGCGCCAGTGTCGGAAGCGGAGGAGCGGGCACGGGTCGTGCCTGTGATCCGCGCCATCCTCGACGCGTCCCCCGACGCTTTCATCTCCATCGACACCATGAAGCCCACCGTCGCCAGCGCCGCCGCCGAAGCCGGCGCGCGGATGTGGAATGATGTCTCTGCTCTGCGTCATGCGCCGGACAGTCCCACCATCGCGGCGGAGCTGGGCGTGGATGTCGTGCTGATGCACATGCAGGGCGCGCCGCGCACCATGCAGGCGGCGCCGCATTATGGCGATGTCTGCGCCGAGGTGACGGCCTTCCTCACGGAACGCTGCGCGGCGGCGGTGGCGGCGGGCGTGGCGCCGACGCGGCTATGGGCGGATCCCGGCATCGGCTTCGGCAAGACGTTGGAGCACAATCTTGCGCTGATGGCGGGGCTGTCGGATATGGCGCGCCAGCTGGAGGCGCCGCTGCTGTTCGGGGCCTCGCGCAAGCGCTTCATCCACGCCCTCGATCCGCCGGCGATGGATCCTGGCGCACGGCTGGGCGGCTCGCTGGCGGCGGCGTTGCACGCCGCGCGCTGTGGGGCGATGATGGTGCGGGTGCATGATGTGCGCGAGACGGTGCAGGCTTTGCGGGTACAGGACGCGCTGGCGCGGACGTCTCTTGCGCCTGGCGACTGACGCCATGGGCCGTTTTCTCCCAATGAAAGGGGGTGCGCACGAGGCTCCAGGCGGCGCTGAACGCCGCGGGCGTATGCAGCGCCCAATAGAGCGGTGCACTGAGCACAGCGCCGGCCACATCGCGCAGGCCCGCGCGGCGCGCGCCCAATAGGGCGGTGGCGCTGCTGACGGCGAAGCTCAGCCCCGCAAGCGCCCAGGGCGCGATCAGCGGCGCCGCCGGCGCGCCGGACAGCAGGACGCCCAAGCTGCCTAACACGAGCGCCGCCGCAAGCGGTGCGTGGCTGAAGCTGGCCAGTACGCTCAAACCGATGGTGAGCTGCAAACTCGCCTGCGCGGCGCGCCCGCCCTGTTGCATCAAACTCACAGGCCGGCGCATATGCACGGTCCAGGTTTGCATGAAGCCTTTGATCCAGCGTGATCGCTGGCGCCGCCAGGCGCGCCAGCCGGTCACACATTCCTCCTGCGTCCCGGGCGTGATGACGGCCGATCGCCAGCCCTCACGGGCGAGTCGGAAGCCCAGATCCGCATCTTCCGTCACATTGTGGGCGTCCCAGCCGCCCACGGCGCGCAGCGCCTTCGCTCGGAAATGGTTGGACGTGCCGCCCAGCGGCAGCGGCCACCCCCAACGCGCTAGGGCTGGGAGGATGACGTGGAACTGGGCCGCGTACTCCAAGGCGAATTGGCGCGTGAGCCAAGTCTCCCCCGCATTGCGCCAGCCCAGCGGCGCTTGCACACACGCCAGACGCGACCCGCCCGTGGCGAAGGCGGCCGCGGCGGCGCGCAGCTGACCCGGGTGCGGGCGGTCCTCGGCGTCGAACACCGTGATGAGATCGCCGGTGGCGTGCCCCAAGGCGTAGTTCAGCGCGCGCGGTTTGGTGCGCGGTGCGCCCGGCGGGACAATCAGCACGCGCATGCCAGCGGGTAGGGGCATGCGCGCCGCGGCGGCGCGGGTGGCGTGGTCGTCCGCCTCCAAGACCAGGAGGATTTGCAAATGATCACGCGGATACTCCAGGGCCTCCAAGCCCTCCACGAGCGCCGCCAAGACATTGGCTTCTTGATAAAGCGCCGCAATGGCGGTGTAGCGGGGGGCCGGCGGGGTCCGCGGGTGTGTGGCGGGGGCGACAGGCGTGTCGGCGGGGCGGGGCGTCGTGCACATCGCCGCCAGCCGAAACGCCGCGAGCGCCAGGGCGGCGATGGTGAGGCTGGTCAAGAGCGCTGTCAGCAGCGCCGCCGGCGCGAACACAGCGCTGGCGGCCAACACGCCGGCCATCACAGCGACAAACCATTTTTGCGGGTGAGTCAGCCCAAGGGCCGCCGACGCCGCCGGGTCCTGATGGGCCAAGCCCCATGCCGCCCTATCCGCCGCCTGTTGGCGCGGCAGACAGGACATGCGCGGCGTGCCCGCCGCCTTCCATGGCGCTTGGTCCATGGTGTTGCGCCCCTTCCATCCCCATGCAGGCGTGTAGAATGGCGGCGGGCTGAGCTTAAGAAAAGCAAGTGGTGCGGCTGAGTATCCGTCGATCGATTGTGTTTTTATGAAGTAAAACTAAAGCGTGTCCTCGGCGGCGCGTCTAATTGGCCGCGTGGTGCGGCGTGATCACGCGCAGCAAGCGTGTCCTGCCGCGTGCGGGGCGTTCATCCACCGCAAAGACGCTGGCGCTGGCGGTCAAAAAACCATCCTCCAGCTGTGCGGCGCCGTCGCGATCATGGCCCTCGCCGCTGCTGATATACCAGCGCGCCAAGTCCTTCAGGCCGGGATTGTGACCAATGACGAGCGTCACATCACCGCCCGCGCGCGTCGCCTCAGCCTCGATATCATCGGGGGAGGCCATGTAGAGCGCTTCCACCTCGCGCGCGTGCGCGTCCGGCCAAATCTCTTGCGCCAGCTCCCAGGTTTGTTGCGTGCGCGCCGCCGGCGAATAAAGCGCCAGGCTGGGCGCAAAACCGGCGGCGGCCAGCGCTGTCGCCGTTTCACGCGCATCATCGCGGCCCCGCGAGGTCAGGCCGCGCAGGCGATCCTCCGCTGCTTCCCAAGGGCGCACGGCCTTCGCGTGGCGCATTAAAATCAAGGTCTTCATTCGCCCGTCCACTTACTCGCTCGGCTCGACGCGCCCCTGCGTCACACCCTGCACGGCGTTTCATTGCTGGAGGCTTGCGCAAAGATGCGAAGGCCCGCACATGACGGTAAGCCATCTCGCCTTGCGCCGACCAGCCCCCGTGCTATGCCGCGCATCCCCGCATGCCGATGCACACCGTGGAGACCGCCATGAGCTTGTTACTCGGAGATACCGCCCCTGATTTTCAGGCGGAGACAACCCAAGGCCCCATCAGTTTTCACGATTGGAGCGCCGACAGTTGGGTCGTCTTCTTCAGCCATCCCGCCGATTACACGCCGGTGTGCACCACAGAATTGGGCTTTACCGCTAAGCTGAAAGGCGAGTTCGACGCACGCAATGTCAAAGCCATCGCGATCTCTGTGGACGCGCTCGACAGCCATCATGGCTGGGTAAGCGATATTGAGGAAACACAGGGCGCCGCCGTGAACTTCCCGATCATCGCCGATGCGGACCAAGCCGTGTCCAAGCTCTATGGCATGATCCATCCCAATACAGATCCCAAGGTCACTGTGCGCGCGGTCTATGTCATTGATCCAAACAAAAAGATCCGCGCCACCTTCACCTATCCGCCCAGTGCAGGACGCAATTTCAATGAGGTCTTGCGCCTTATTGATAGCCTGCAGCTCACCGATGGCTACAAGGTAGCCACGCCGGTGAACTGGGAAGATGGCGATGATGTGATCGTCGTGCCCTCTGTCCCCGATGAAGAAGCCGACAAGTTGTTCCCTAAAGGCTACAAGAAAATCAAAACATATTTGCGCACCACGCCGCAGCCCAACAAATAACCAAGACGGCGCGCGCGCAGGGAGGCCGGGGGCGCCGGCCCCGGCCTTTGTTGTGTCAACGGCTGCGCGGCCCGTTTGCTTGTCCATTGGAGCCCGCCATGACCGAGTGGACCGCCCTCGCGGAAGACGCCAAAGCCTGGCCGTTTGAGCAGGCGCGCTTGGTGCGCAAGCGGATCCTGGCGCAGCACAAGGCGGGCCGGGCCCCGGACCAGCCGGTGGTGTTCGAAACCGGTTACGGTCCCTCCGGCTTGCCGCATATCGGCACCTTCGGCGAGGTGGCGCGCACCAGCATGGTGCGTCACGCCTTTCGCGTGCTGACCGAGGACGCCATCCCTACGCGGCTGATCGCGTTTTCCGATGATATGGACGGCTTTCGCAAGGTGCCGACCAACCTGCCGCAGCAGGAGATGTTGCAACAGCATTTGGGCAAGCCGCTCAGTCGGGTGCCCGATCCCTTCGGAACGCATGACGGGTTCGCGCAGCATAACAATGCACGGCTGCGCAGTTTTCTCGATCAATTTGGCTTTGACTATGAGTTCACATCCGCGACCGAACAGTACACGTCCGGCGCCTTTAATGAGACGTTGCTCACCCTGCTGGCGCGTTTCGATCATGTGATGGAGATCATGCTGCCCACGCTGGGTGCGGAGCGCCAGGCCAGCTATTCGCCGTTTTTGCCCATCAGCCCGACCACGGGCCGCGTGCTGCAGGTCCCCACCTTGGAGCGCAATGTGTCCGCAGGCACGATTGTGTTTGAAGACGAAGACGGTGAGCGCAAAGAAACACCCGTGACCGACGGTCATGTCAAAATTCAATGGAAGCCGGACTGGGCCATGCGTTGGACGGCGCTGGGCGTGGATTACGAAATGTCGGGCAAGGACTTGATTGAGAGCGTGCGGGTTTCGTCTAAAATTTGTCGCGCCTTGGGCGGAACGCCGCCCGATGGATTGAGTTATGAGCTGTTCCTCGATGAGCAGGGGCAGAAAATCTCTAAATCCAAAGGCAACGGTTTGGCGGTGGAGGAATGGTTGCGCTATGGCGCGCCTGAGAGTCTCGCGCTGTTCATGTTCCAAAAACCCAAGACGGCGAAGCGGCTGTTTTTCGACGTCATTCCCAAATCCGCGGATGAGTATCTCAGCCACCTCACAAGCTACCGAGATCAAGAGCCGGCCCGTCAGTTGGAGAACCCGGCCTGGCACATCCATGCCGGCGCGCCGCCGCCGGCGGAGGCGCCGATTTCCTTTGCGCTGATGCTCAACCTGGCCTCGGCCGCCAGCGCCCATGACACCGATGTCCTGTGGGGCTTTATCGCTCGTTATGTGGATGGCGCCACGCCGGACACCCATCCCACCTTGGATCGGTTGGCCGGTTATGCGGTGCGCTATTTCAAGGATTTTGTGGAGCCGACCAAGCGCTTCCGGGCCCCCAGCGAGCAGGAGCATGCGGCGCTCAGCGATTTGCGCGATCGCCTTCGCGCTTTTGAGGGCGATGCGCGCGACGGTGAGGCGGTGCAGCAGCTGGTTTATGATGTGGGTAAAGCGCATGGCTTTGAGCCGCTGCGAGCCTGGTTTTCGGCGCTTTATGAGGTGCTTCTGGGCCAAAGCCAGGGGCCGCGCTTCGGCTCTTTCGCCGCGATTTACGGTCTGTCGGAGACCGCGGCTCTGATTGACAAGGCGCTGGCCGGAGAAAAGGCGGCGAGGTGAGTCCGCTCCGTGGACGGGCGGGTGCGTTATGGCGTCATAGTGATCTGATACGATGTGAACCCGCGTAAACAGAGTCCAGAAACCATATTCGCCGTCGTTGAAGGATGAGGACATCCATGCGTTTGCGGTCTGCGTTCACGGTTCTCGTCCCTGCCGCCTTGTTGGCCGCCCTGTTGACCATCGGCGCTCCGCCCATGGCCCGCGCGCAGGATGAGGCGACCTCGGTGCGCCATTCGTCCGCGGATCCCTGGGATTTATTCGCCGTCGGCGCCTATGGCCGCGCGGCCGAATTGGCGGCGGCGCGTCCCGATGCCGATGCGCTGGCCTTGGCGGCGCAGGCTGTCGCGGCGCAAGCGATATTGGACGGCGATTCCGACGGCGATCAGGCGGCGCGGGTGCGCGCCTTGGCGCAGGAAGCGCTGCGGCGGGACCCTGATCATGTGGAGGCGCGGCTGCAATTGGCCGTTGGCCTCTGGTTGGAAGGCCGCGAAGCTTCAGCGTTGCAAAGCTTGTGGCGCGATCTGCCGGGCCGCGGGCATGCGTTGTTGGAAACAGTGCTGGATGACACGCCCGATCACGCCTGGGCGCATGCCTTGATGGGCGCGTGGCATTTGGAAGTGCTGAGGCGCGGCGGCGATCGCGGCGCACGCATGTATGGCGCAGACTTGCAGACAGGCGTGTCACACTTTTACCGCGCGCTGCGCATGGACCCCGATAATGCAGCCATCGCTCTGCAGTGTGCGGTGTCGTTTTTGGCTCTCGACGCCGAACGGTATGAAGATCATGCGCGAGCGGTGCTTGCGGTTGGCCTCAAGGCGGATGCCGATGACGCTTTTGAAGCCGAAATCATCACACGTTCGCGCCGGTTGTGGCAGGCGCTGGATACCGGTGAACGCGATCCACTGCGTCGCGAAGTGTCCTTCTGGACCGAAGGTTAGCGTGGGGCCGCGGCCCTAATGGCGCGTATCATGGCGCCCGGATGGCGGCGCTTGGTGGGATCATCTGCCGGGACGCGGCGCGTCACTGGGTTCAACATCTGTCGCGCGCGCGGTCTCCATGCACGTGGGAGCGCCCGCCATCGTCGCGCCCGGGGCGTTACGATGGCGCCGTTGGACAGATGACGCGTGGCTGCCGAGTGGAGCTCGTCAGCGCGAACGCCACACGCAAAAAAAAATGGGGAGAGCCGGCCGGCCCTCCCCGCGCGTTTGTGTGTTTTGGAACGCTTAGTTGTAGCGCAAGTTCAAACGCACGCCGTATGTCTGGGGCGGGCCAAGGCGGTGCATGTAGCCTTGGAAACCCGGGTTCGGCGCGCCGAACGACTCCAAGCCCGCTGCGAAGGGCGCGGAGGCGTCCGTATATTCTTCGTCAAAGATATTTTTACCCCAAAGCGTGAATTCCCATTGGTCCTGCGGAGCCCCGACGCCAATCTGGGCGTTGAAGATCGCATAGCCATCTTGCTCCCGGCCCGGATCGCCTTCGCGGCTGAACGTCCGTTCCGTGGTGTAGGTGACATCGCCGCTGATGAAGCCCCTGAGCGCGGCTGGGATCAGCACCATTTCGTACTTCCCGCCGGCATTGAGGGAGAATTTGGGCGTATTGTCGAGATCATTACCGCTGATGTCGGCGGTACACGGACCGGTGCCGCCATTTTCAATGAACGCGATTTCTTGGGTGATGAAACACTCGCTGATAACGTTGTCGCCCAGTGTTGCATCAATGTACGCGAAGTTTGCACGTAACTCTAAGCCGTCCAAAGGTTCTGACAAAATATCGACTTCGACGCCTTGGGTGACGACATCGATGTTCTGAACCGGGAAGGTGAAGGTGTTGGCGTCGAATACGGACGCCTGGAAGTCTTGCACGTCGGTGTAGAACGCCGCGACTGACACAAAGGTCCGGTCCGGCAAGTTGTGCTTATAGCCGATTTCGTAGGAGATCGGCTTCTCGGGGTCGATCCGTTGCAACTCACCGCCGGCGTCTGTGGTTCCGCCGGGCTTATACCCGGTGCCGACGAGGAAATAGACCATGGACGTGTCGGTCGGCCGGTACTGAACATTGGCGCGCCAGGAGATGTCGTCTTCCGAGAAGGAGTCGGAATCGGCTGGCGAAACGCTGTCGGCCAATGATGCAAAGCGTGCCGGAACGCCAAAGGCTTGCAATTGCGCGGGGATCTCCGTCGCTTCGGCGGCGATGAACTCGCCGGAAGTCGAGGAGGTTTCATACTCCGAGTAGCGCAGGCCGCCTGTGATTGTGAGCCGGTCGGTGACGTCATAGCTCACTTCACCAAAGAGGGCGTACTGACGAGCGCCAGATGGTGCGCCCGTCCGTTTCTGTGGCCGAGCCGTCCACGGTCGGCACGCCTAGACGCTCTAGCGGCACGCCCTGACTGTACAGCATGCGGAACACATAATGATCCGGCGTGATCAACAGCTGAGCGGGATCGGGGAAGGGCTCGTTATCGCCGAACCATTGCGGATCGGGATGGCCGTGCGGCGAGATGATGGGCAAGTCCGCCACCCTCGCATACAGCCGCCGGGTGATGTCACGCTCCGTCGGATGGGACGAAAACAAGCGATCAGGATGAAGCTCCAGGGGTTTGGCCATGGCGGTCACAATCCTTGCGCAGGCGAGCCGGTCACGCTGAGCGCAGCGCGCGGTGAGCATGTTTGGACGGGGCAGCCCCACACATAGGGCTGGACGTTCCTTCCGCGCTGCGCTCCTTGTTTTGGGGGACGTCAGCCTGTTGCGTCTGTGCGCGCAATGGAGCGCACACAAGCATTGACGTGGTTTAACTATTTAGTTCCGACATGCAGCGCACGGCATCGATCGGTCAAGGCCGACGGGCGGTGGACTGCAGATGCGCGGATCCGGCTACGCCGATGCGCCAACCCAGGAGTGTGCGTGTTGTGACACGGTCACCCAGTCCAAATGCGCCGCCCATGCTGTCGGTGGGCGAGGCGATGATCGAATTGTCGGACGTTGAGGACGACACATGCCGCTTGGGCGTGGCGGGCGATTGCTTCAATGTCGCCGTGGGCGTGGTGCGCGGCGGCGCGCCGGCGGCCTTTTTCAGCGCCATTGGGGATGATCCGTTCTCCGATCGCATTGAGCGTGCGGTGCGCCGCGAGGGAGTGGACGCGCGCTTTTTGCAGCGGGTCGCGGGGGAGAAGCCGGGGCTTTACGGCATTCAAACCGATGCGCGTGGGGAGCGCTCCTTTGTGTATTGGCGTCGTGAAAGCGCTGCGCGACGCATGTTCGCCCATGCGTCGTACCCGGCGTTGCGCGCGGCGCTGGAGGCCACGCCGTTGTTGTTCGTGTCCGGCATCACGCTGGGCATTTTGGAGCCGGACGGCCGGCGCGCGTTGGCGGCGTTGGCGCAGGCGGTGCGCGGGCGCGGGCGCGGCGGCGCCGTGGCGTTTGACACCAATTATCGCCCGCGCTGTTGGGAGTCCGAGCACGCTGCACGCCAAACCATCACGGAATTCGGTCGCCTGGTGACCGTGGCGCTGCCAACCCATGATGATGATCATGTGTTGATGGGCGATGCATCCGCTGAGGATACCGCCGCTCGCTGGCGCGCTTGGGGCGCACAGGAGGTGGTGGTGAAGGATGGGCCGCGGGGCGCGCTCATCGCCGACACCGGCTGGCGAGCGCCGCCCGCGGTGTTGCAGCCTTTGGACACGACGGGCGCCGGGGACGCCTTCACCGGCGCGTATCTCAGCGCGCGCCTTCAGGGCGGTTCGGTGGAAGACGCCGTGGCCGCCGGCCATCGTTATGCCGGTCAGGTGCTGATGATACCGGGGGCGATCCCGCCGCGGGACCGCCGGGAGATTGCGGCGGTCACATCGTTGGACCAGCGCTTCGCGTCGCAGGGGGGGGGCGCGTGGCGGCCTCCTCCCAGCGTGCGAAGCCAGCGTCAACACGGCTGGTGCACCGCGACTACTCCGCCGCTTGGGTGGCGGGCGGCGCGGTGATGGCGGCCTTCAGCTGCGTGCGTTCGGCCTCGGCCTGCTCGGCGTGGCGTTCGCGGACATGGCCATACCCGCGGATTTTGTCCGGCAAAGCTAGAAGCGCATAAAGCGGATCGCGTTTCTCCAGAGACAAATGCGTCAACGCATATTCCACATCGGCCTCATACTCCGCCAGCAACCGCCGCGCCAATTTCGCTTCGGCGTTCCAACGGAAGGGGTCCAGCAGCGTGCCGCGTACTTTGCGGAACGGCGCCATGAGCTTGAACACGTTCAGCAGCCAGCCGCCGGCCTCGCCCTTCACCGCTTTGCCCGCTTTTTTGTCAAAGCGCCCGAACGGCCAGGCGCCGACATGGAAGGTGAGCCGCAAATCGCCGTCGAAGGTGGATTTTAGCTCTTCTAAGAATTGCGGCCGCGCATAGAGGCGCGCCACCTCCCATTCATCTTTGGGCGCTAGCAACTTGAAATAATAGCGCGCCACAGCTTTGGCGAGTTTGCCGTCACCGCCGATAGCGTTCTCAGCCGTCTCCACTCGACGCACCAAAGCCTCATAGTGATCGGCGAGCGCTACTTTTTGGTAGTCGGTCAGCCACTCACGGCGGATGGCGATCACTTCCTCCAAGGATTTCTCGCGCCGCTCCGACAGCTTGATGGGGTCGGCGGCGGTGGCCTGGCGGATCATCGCCTCGGCCGCTTGCGGATCATGGGCGGCGAGCCGGCCGATGGCGAAAGCGCGCTTGTTGAGATCGATTTTCACGCCATTGAGTTCGATGGCGCGCATCAGAGCCTCATGGGACACGGGGATGGCGCCGCGCTGCCAGGCGGCGCCCATGAGCATCATATTGGCGTAGATGGCGTCGCCATGGGTGGCCATGGCCAGCTTGCGGGCGTCGAAGATCACGGCCCGGTCTTCGCTGGCTTCGCGGAGTGTCTCCACCATGCCCGTCTTGTCCAGCGACCAGTCCGGATTGCGCGAGAAATCTGCGGTGGGCACCAGCGTATCGTCGGCCACAAGCTGGCCCGTGCCAGGCTTTAACTTGGAGATGGACTCCTCGCCCGCGGTCACCACCAAATCGCAGCCCACAATGGTGTCAGCTTCGCCCGCAGCGATCCGCGTGGCGAACAACTTGTCGGGTGAGTGGGCGAACTTCACATGGCTATGCACTGCGCCGTACTTTTGCGCCAGGCCGGTGACATCGAGGTTGGAGCTGTAATAGCCGTCCACATGCGCAGCCATTGACAGCGTTTGGCCGACCGTGACCACGCCAGCCCCGCCGATGCCGGAGATCAACACCGCGTAGGACCCGTCAATCTCCGCAAAAACCGGGTCCGGCAGATCGGGGATGTCGCTCTGCACCGTCTTTTTCGACGCCGGCTTGCGAATGCTCGCGCCGGAGACGGTGACGAAGCTGGGACAAAAGCCCTCCACGCAGGAGAAGTCCTTGTTGCAGCTGGACTGATTGATGGTCCGTTTGCGGCCGAACTCCGTTTCTAGCGGCTCGATGGACATGCAGTTGGACACGGTGGAGCAGTCGCCGCAGCCTTCGCACACGGCGGAGTTGATGAAGACCCGCTTGTCGGGATCCTCCCACTGGCCACGTTTGCGCAGACGTCGGCGCTCCGTGGCGCAGGGTTGGCTGTAGACGATGACCGTCACATCGGGAATTTCGCGGAATTCCTTTTGCACCGCCTCCATCTCCACCCGGTGATGCAGGCTGACATTGCCGGGGAAGGTGATGTGCTGGAATTGCTCGGGCTCATCGGACACCAGCGCAATGCGCGTGACGCCTTCGGCCAGCAGCTGGGTCACCATGCGCTCCGGCGTGATCTCGCCGTCAATGGGCTGACCGCCCGTCATGGAGACAAAGCCATTGTGCAACAGCTTATAGGTGATTGGCACTTTGGCCGCGACGGCGGCGCGGATGGCGATCATGCCGGAGTGGAAATAGGTGCCGTCGCCCATATTGGCGAAGACGTGCTCTTCGTCCGTGAAGGGCTTTTGGCCGATCCACATCACGCCCTCTCCGCCCATATGCGACAAGGAGTTGGTTGTGAAGGGATCCAGCATCATGGCCATGGTGTGACACCCAATGCCGGCCAGCGCGCGGCTGCCGTCCGGCACTTGGGTGGAACGGCCATGCGGGCATCCGGAGCAGAAAGACGGGTTGCGCATCGCGCCGCCCGATCGTTTCACCGGCGCAGGCTCGTTGGGGATGGTCAGCCCGCAATCGGGGTCGGCGGCCAGTGCGGCGCGCGCCACAATGCGCGCCACCATGGCGGGATTAAATTCCCCCACGCCGGGGAAGGCTTGCTCAGCGGCTTCCGCCTCATAGGCGCGGCCATTAAAGTATTTGCCCACCACCTTCGGCGCCCCCGGCGCGCCATAGAGGATCGCCCGGATCTGATCTTCGATCATCGGGCGCTTTTCCTCGACCACGATGATCGTATCCAAACCCGCGGCGAATTCGCGGATGATGGCCTCGTCCAAGGGCCAGACCACGCCAATCTTCAACAACCGGATGCGCTCAGCGCCCTGCGGCGCTAACGTTCGCAGGGCTTGCTGCAAGTCCTGCCAAGACTTGCCGGTGGAGACGATGCCCACTTTCGCGCCAGGCGCCGCTTGGGTGATGACGTTGAGCGCGTTGGCGCGGACATATTGCAGCGCTAAGTCCAGCCGCGTTTCGTGCAGCGCCCGTTCTTGATCGAGAAACATGGCGAGCGCGAGGATGTTGGCGCGCTTTTCCGTCTCCGGAATGATGATCTCAGGCGAGTCCGGCGCCAGGCTGACCGAGCCGCCGCCCTCCACCACGTCGGTGACCAATTTCATGCCGGATAAGCAGCCGGCGAAGCGGCTCAGAGCGATGCCGTGCAGGCCATAATCCAAAACCTCTTGCGCGTTGGCGGGCGCGAAAAAGGGCACGGCCGCGGACATGAAATTGTAGTCTGAGTAGCACGCGAGGGTGGAAGATTTTGCTCCGTGATCGTCCCCTGCGAGCAAGAGTGTTCCGCCTTTTGCCGAGGTGCCGGCCAAATTTGAGTGGCGGATGGGGTCCATGGAGCGGTCGACGCCGGGCGCTTTGCCGTACCAGATGGCGAACACGCCATCTACGCGCGCGCCCGGGAACAGCCCGACATATTGCGAGCCCCAGGCCGCCGTGGCCGCCAAATCTTCGTTGACGCCGGGCTGGAAGACGATGTCACGGCTGGTGAGCGCCTCGCCCGCCTGCCAGAGCTCCATGTCATAGCGGCCCAGCGGCGAGCCGCGATAACCGGAGATGAAGCCGGCGGTGTTCAATCCCGCCAACTCGTCACGGATGCGCTGTTGAATAGGCAGGCGGACCAGGGCCTGCATGCCGGTCATGTAATGCCAGCCATCAGTGGCGGTGTAGCGGTCGCTCAGCGTGATATCGAAGCGTTTTGCGTTGGCGAGAGCAGTCATGCAGGCGGCGTCCTTCGTTTGTGTCGGCGGGTGTCGCCGTTTAACTCGAAGTAGGTGATGTTTCTGGGTAGGTCAGCATAGCGCAGCAGCGGGGCGAACGGTTAGCCTCACCATTTGCTCATACCGGGCGTTACATCCTCTTGCGCCTTTCTTCCAACTCCCGCGCGCCGGGGGTGTGCCATCGGCCGTCAGGCGGCGTTCGACCCTTCAGGGCCACGCATGCGCGGCTCTGTCGCCGACACGCTGCAAAGATCACGACGATTTTTCCTACGACCACACAGTAACAAGTCAGTTACTTCAGGTCAATGAAAGGCCGGCTCAGCGTTGCGTGATGTGCGCAGAGAAAAATCACAGTCATCTTAACGTAATTTGATCGCGCGGCCAGTCCAGTCCGCGGCTGTCGCGGGCGCGCCAGCCCATGCTCTGCGGGTTAGCCCCCCAAGCGACGGTGGCGTGCCGGGGGGCAGCAGTACGGTCAGGGCCGCACATCTGGCTTCACGCGCAGTCAGGGCCGCCAGGTGTGAAGCCCTGCGGTTGTTTGGGCGGAGCGGAGGCGGGAGCGCCGGATGGCCCCGGCAATGTCCATCCCGGGCCTGCCTGTCACCTGCCGGACCTTAAACGTTCGTCGATTTGCGAGCGATCCAGCCATTCTGCAGGCGAATTTAGTTGAGATTGCAACTGATTGTGATAGCAAGGTGTTAGATCCATCGATACGGATGGCCAAGGGAGGCGCACATGGCGGATTTGTTTGAGAATCCAGCAGGGCTGGACGGGTTCGAGTTCATCGAGTTTTCAGCGCCGGAAAAGGGCGTTTTAGAGCCGGTGTTCACGCGCATGGGCTTCACCCATGTGGCGCGTCACCGCTCCAAGGATGTGGATTTGTGGCGCCAGGGCGGGATCAACATGCTCGCCAATTATGAAACGGCGACGCCAGCAGCCTATTTTGCGCGTGAACACGGCCCGTCGGCGTGCGCGATGGGCTTTCGTGTGCGTGATTCCAAAGCGGCTTACGCTCACGTTTTGGCCCAAGGCGCGGAGCCGGTGGACGTGCCAGCCGGCCCGATGGAGTTGAAGCTGCCGGCCATTCGCGGCATTGGCGGGGCGCTGGTGTATCTCATTGATCGCTATGGGCCGGATCGCGCGATCTACGACATCGATTTTGAGTATTTGGACGGTGTCGATCCCCATCCGGTGGGCGCCGGCTTTGAGGTGATCGATCATCTCACCCATAATGTGTATGTGGGCCGTATGGCCTATTGGGCGGAATATTACGAGCGTCTGTTCAATTTCCGCGAGATCCGCTTCTTCGACATTAAGGGCGAGTATACCGGCCTCACTTCCAAGGCGCTGACGGCGCCGGACGGCAAAATCCGTATCCCGCTGAATGAAGAGGGCGAGAACGGCAAGGGCCAAATCGAAGAGTATTTGCGCCAGTTCGGCGGCGAGGGCATCCAGCACATCGCCTTTTCGTCACAGAATTTGTTGGCGAGCTGGGATCAATTGAAGGCTGCGGGCACGCCCTTTATGACGGCGCCGCCGGCGACCTATTATGACATGCTGGGCGAGCGGCTGCCGAACCATGGCGAGCCGGTCGCGGAGCTGCAAAAGCGCGGCATCTTGCTCGATGGCTCCACGGCGGAAAATGACCCGCGCTTGCTGCTGCAGATCTTCTCTGAAACCCAGCTGGGCCCGGTGTTTTTCGAGTTCATTCAGCGCAAAGGCGATGAGGGCTTCGGTGAGGGCAATTTCAAAGCCCTGTTTGAGTCGCTGGAACGCGACCAAATCAACCGCGGCGCGCTGCGGGTCGAGGACGGCGTGTCATGAGCGCGCCGGCGACCATCAAGGGCGTGCACCATGTCGCGTATCGCTGCAAGGACGCCAAGGAGACGGTGGAGTTTTACCAAAAGGCGTTGGGGCTGAGCTTCGACTTGGCGTTCGCGGAGGATGAGGTGCCCTCCACCGGCGAGCCGGATCCCTACATGCATGTCTTTTTGGATGCGGGGAACGGCAATGTCTTGGCGTTCTTTGAGTTGCCCACGCAGCCGCAAATGGGGCGCGATGAAAACACCCCCGCTTGGGTGCAGCACATCGCGCTGAAGGTCGACACGCTGGAGGACTTGCTCGCCGCCAAAGCGCATGTGGAAAGCATGGGCGTCGAGGTGTTGGGGCCCACCAATCACGGCATCTTCAAATCCATCTATTTCTTCGATCCCAATGGTCATCGCATCGAGCTGGCCTGCGATACGGGGGCGCCGGAGGATTATGTGGAGCTGAAGCGGGTGGCCGACGCCATGCTGGAGGAGTGGAGCCGCACCAAAAAGGCGCCGCAGCATGCGCGCTGGCTGCATGAGCGGGCCCGCGCCGAGCACTAAAACGCTGGACAGCGCCGCACCTATGGCTCGGCGCTGTCCCCGCCTTCGGCACAACTTTGGATGGGAGAGCCGCCATGAAGCTGGCTTCGTTGAAGCAGGGGCGCGATGGGCGCTTGCTGGTGGTGTCGCGCGATCTGACGCGCTGTGTGGCGGCGGCGGACATCGCCCCGACATTGCAAGCGGTGTTGGATGATTGGGACACATTGGCGCCGCCGCTGCAGGCGTTGAGCGATCAGCTCAATTCGGGGGAGGTGGCCGGCGAGCCGTTCGACGCGGCGGCCTGCGCCAGCCCTTTGCCGCGGGCGTATCAGTGGGCGGATGGCTCAGCTTACATCAACCATGTGGAGTTGGTGCGCAAAGCCCGCGGGGCGGAGGTGCCGGAAAGCTTCTACACCGATCCGCTGATGTATCAGGGCGGCTCAGACCAATTCTTGGCGCCCACGGACCCCATCCCCCTGGGCGACGCCGCCTGGGGGTGCGACATGGAAGGCGAGGTGGCGGTCATCACCGATGACGTGCCGCTGGGCGCCGGGGTCGACGTGGCGGCCCAACACATCCGCCTGGTGATGCTGGTCAATGATGTCAGCCTGCGCGGGTTGATCCCGGGGGAGTTGGCCAAGGGCTTCGGCTTTTTCCAGTCCAAGCCGCAAACCGCTTTCTCGCCGGTGGCCGTGACGCCAGACGAGCTTGGCGCGGCCTGGCGCGACCATCTGGTGCATCGCCCGCTGCATGTGGATTTGAACGGCGCGCCCTTCGGGCGGGCGGAGGCGGGCGTGGACGCCACCTTCAATCTCGCCCAGCTGGTGGCGCATGTCGCCAGAACCCGCCCCTTGGGCGCGGGCTCCATTATCGGGTCCGGCACCGTCTCCAACAAGGGGGCCGATGGCGGGCCAGGCCGGCCGGTGGCCGATGGCGGGCTAGGGTATTCGTGCATCGCGGAGATCCGCATGATCGAAACCATAGAGCACGGCGCGCCGAAAACCCCGTTCATGCGCGCGGGCGATACGGTGCGGATCGAGATGCTGGACGCCGCGGGGCAGTCCATTTTCGGCGCCATCGAGCAGCAGGTTGTGTCTGTTCCGTGACGGCGTGCGCGGCCCCCGATGGCGCAGCCAGTTTTTATGTAACCATGGCGTTGCTTGTGATGGCAGGCTGATCTGGCCGGAGCCTCCACATGGTGCAGGCCAGATCCGCTGAGATGATCGTCTCAGGGGCTGGAGGTTGGTAGCGTAAGGATGTGTGCGGACGGACCGTGTTATAGTGCCTCCGTCACCGTTCGATCAGAACTTTGGCCTCCCGCAAATCATTGAACAGCTCCACATTCAGCACCTCATCGCGGAGTTTGCCGTTGAAGCTCTCGTTGTAGCCGTTCGACCCTGCAATCGACACTGAGTCGCTTGCGATCGGGTCTCACCCCAGGGGCTGGCGGGTTCAATGAAGAGGGTCCTGGCG
>CAZGCB010000054.1:0-17791 GCA_964524065.1 uncultured Caulobacterales bacterium
CGAAACTCGTTACGGCTGCTTCCTTCCGGACCTGACCGGGTTGGCGAGGGCTGCGTCCGTCGCCGGCCTTCCATCGATCAATATCAGCGTGTCAGACGGCGAACGCAAGGCGCCGCCGGCGCTGGGCCCAGACGCAGTGCGGTCAAAACCGCACAAAGGCCGTGACGCTGGTGGTGGTGAAGCTGTCTAAGAGATCGGTCTGGATGCTCACATCAGTTTCGGTTTGCCCATCGGCGGAATCCACCGCGACCACGGCCACGACCGCCGCCGCTCGCGCGGAGTCCAGATAATTCGCGTTCACATCGACGCGCGCTCCGAGATAATCGGTCAGATGAAAATCCAAACCGAACCCGATGCTGGCGGTGAGGTTGGCGTCGGTGTCGAAGTTTTCGATCGTCACGCCTTCGGCGGTGGTCAAATCGAAGCTGTAACCCGCAATTCCGGCGCGTACGAAGGGCCGCACATATTCATTCAGCGGCGCGATGAGACGCCCATAGACGCCATAGCCATAGTCGAGTTGGTAGGAGCCCCCTTCCTCGAAGCGGCCGCCTTCGGTGGTCAAAATAGTGTCACCCTGCCCGACGCCCTCGACATATTCCGCCTCAAGGGCCACGGCGCGGTTCCACACCAGCCCGACCCGTCCCCCCGTCGCGTTAAGGCGATAATCGCCGGCGATGTAGGTGTAGGTGCTTTCCACAGAAAGCTGCGGATCGCCAAGCGCGGGCCCGGCCGCCGCCATGGCGCCGGCCATGGCGGCGCCGATCGCCCAAATTCGCACGCCCATGATTGTCCCCTTTGCAAGCCATCCCCTGTCCCAACCCCAGCCTAGACCAAGCGGGCATGGCTGGCGAGCGGCGCGGCGACGAAGCGGCGGGCCCCGTCGATGGGGGCCTAACGTTGGGCCGTGGCTTGCGCACGGCGCGCAATGCGCCGCAAGTCCTCAGCATCCAGCCAACGCCCGGCCGCCATGACGCCATCGGGTGCACGCAACACAGAGATATCGGCCAGCGGATCGCCTTCCACCAGGATAAGATCGGCGCGCGCCCCACGGGCGACGACACCAAATGCACCGTCCTGGTCGAGAAAGCGCGCGGCCTCGGTCGTGGCCGCGCGCAACACGTCTGCGGGGGCTAAGCCCGCCGCGATCCAATGATCCATCTCGTCATGCAAGGCCGCCCCTGGAACAAGGTAAGGCGCGCGGTTGACGCCGCTGCCCGTGACGATGGGCGCACCGGCGGCATGCAAAGCGCGTACGGCCGCACGGCGGGCATCCGCGGCGACATCAAGATCGCGTGGCCACGTCTGCGTCTGCTCGCGCCACAGCGCGCGCCGGGCGCGGGGCGTAAAGGCCACAGCGTCCTCAAACCCGACGCGCTCGCCGTCCGCGCGGGCCGCCGGATCGATCTGAGCCGTCAAGGCGGGGCAGCTCCACACCCCACGCGCGGCCGTATACTGCGCCAAGCGGGAGAGCATCGCCGGATCGGCAACCGACCAGGCGGCCGCATCTTGCGCCACATCGGGCCCCGGCGCGACAGCCACCATCGAGCGTTCGGCCAACGCCATTTCCTGCGCCGGCAGGCGTCCGCGCGCGGCCGCCTGCCCATAACCGGCCATGCCCTCGATCACATGCACACCCAAGGCGAGGCTTGTCTCCACCAGCACCTGACCGCTGGAGCGCAGCGCCAACGGGATCGCCCGCTCCCCAGCGGCGGCATGAACCGCGCGATACCCCGTCGTGGCCAGCGGCGCGCTCAGCGCGATATCCGTGAAGCCATTGGCCGCCGCGCCGGACACCGCGGCGCGCCCGGCGGCGGCCGCCTCCACCCGATCTCCGGTCAAGCCGGCATAGGCCTGGCCGTCAATCGTCGCAGACAAAAACAAGCGCGGCCCCAAGACGGCGCCAGCTTCGATGCGGCCGGTCAACGCCGCCTGCGCCAAACTGGCGTCACCCGTGCGCACGCTGGTGACGCCGTGCAGCACAAACACCGGGGCGTCATGGGCCTCGACCGGGCCGGCGCAGGCGTCCACCAGCCCCGGCAACAGAGTGCGCCCGCCGCCGGGAATCAGCTGCGCGCCAGCGGGAATGGCCACCTCCCCGGTGCGCCCCACGGCCTGGATGCGCCCGTTCTCCACCACCACAGTGCGGCCAAACAAGCGCTCATCGGACCCCGTCATGGGAATGACAGTGACATTCACGAACACGGCAGGCTCGCTGGGCGGCGCGGCCAGCGGCGCCGCCGGCGGCGCGCCACAGGCAAGCAGGCTCATCGCCGCGAATCCGAGAGCGACGGACCGCGCCTTGTGCGGCCGGCTGGCATGCGCGCTTTGTTCTCGCCCCACTGATGCGTCTCCTGCCGTGTGTTCTGTGGTGTGTTGCATGGCCTGTGTGTTGGGAGCTACGCGCCGAGCGTCAAGCCCGTGCGCGCATCACGCGAAAATAGGCGCCCCCGATTTCGCCCAAGCGCTGCATCTGCTCCTTGGCCATTCTTCGTCCCACACAACGGCGCCGATGGAGATGGTGGGAATATCTCCGCGTGACCGTGAACGCCGCGCCCTTTACAGCGTTCCGTCATGGACGCTTCATCCCCCGCTTTCGTCGCCGCCCCTCTCGATCGGGCGGAGCTGACGCGCAAGAACCCGGAAGCCTTGGCGGCTTTGATCGGCGCCCCGCAGACACGGGCGCTGGCCGTGTGGCGCGGGCGTCCTTTATTGCGCCGGCCCGATGGCGCCGGCGGGTTGGTCTGGCTGGACGCTGACTTTTTGCGGCATATGGACCCCCAAGACACCGTGTTTTTGGGCCTTGACGGCGCGACGGCCGTCTTCGCCGCCGCGATCGACGCCCCCGATGAGGAGACGGCGCGGACGCGCGTTATCGCGACCGCGCCCATGCTGGCCGCGGCCGATCCGCCCCTCTTCGCCGACTTGCGCGGCGCGCTGGTGCGGTTGCCGGCCGATGACGCCAGCCTGGCCGGCTTGGCGCGCTGGCTGCTGTCTTGGCGGCGCGATCATGTGTTTTGCGGGCGTTGCGGCGCGACAACCCAATCCGCCGACGGCGGTTGGAAACGGCGCTGCCCAAGCTGCGGCCATGAGATGTTTGCACGGATCAACCCGGTCGTGATCATGGCGATCATCCGCGATGACGCCCTGCTGCTGGGCCGCCAAGCCGGCTGGCCGCCGCGCTTTTTCTCCTGTCTGGCCGGCTTTGTGGAGCCCGGCGAAACCCTGCTGGAAGCCACCCGGCGGGAAAGCTGGGAGGAAGCGGGGATCCATGTGCAGCACACCCGCTGCGTGATGGAGCAGCCCTGGCCCTTCCCAGGCTCCTTGATGTTGGGCCTCGCGGCCTTCACGCGCGATACGGACGCGCGCCCAGACCATGTGGAGATTGAGGCGGTGCGCTGGTTCGATCGGTGTGAAGCTGAGCAGCTGCTGGCCGGCGCGCATCCAGACGCCGCCGCGCCGCCCCCCTTCACCATCGCCCATCATCTCATCCGCGCCTTCGCCGAGGATGACGCCCGCATGCGCCCCGGGGCTGCGCCCGACATGTGAAGGGAATGTTGAGGGACATCCGGCATGGTCAGAGCCTGCCATCGCCCTTCAACCGTGCGCGAGTTCCCGCATGACCGCCCCGCCCGCCCTCGCGCTGACGCCAGAGATCTTGGCGCAGGCCAATGTCCACCCGGCCTCGGGCTTGGCGACGGATTATCTCAACGTGTTCAACGAAGCGCTGATGCTGCTCAGCCTGGCCGGCGATGATCCGGACATGCTGGATGAGTTGGTCGATTGGGCCCCGCCCGATTACGCCACGCACTTCCGCCATTCCGGCTTCGCGGCGCGCGATGTGATCATCGCCGCTTATGAGGCGGCGCCGCCCCTGGTGCGCGCGCCCTTCGACGCCGCATCGGCACAGCTCGCCGCATCCATCCAGAAGGCTGTGGCGCAACTGACCCGCGCCCAAGCCGCGGGCGGGGATTTGCCCGCGATGATCCACGTCATCACCGAAGGCCTGCAGCGCGACATAGCGCGCCTGGACTCCGTGATCCACGGCGGGGTTGACGCACGCGCCGGCGGGGGAAGCGACACCTCCGAAGCCCAAGCGGCCATTGACGCGCTGTTCGGCGAGTGATGACGCCCTTCGCCGGGGCGAAGGCTCGGCGAAGGGCGTGTCTCATCCATACATAAAGCGCGTGAGGCTCCTAGGCGTCCGCCGTCGCGCGCTCCCACGCTTGGGGTTGGAACGCCGCATCGAGGGGCGTCTCAGCGACATGGTTCAGATAGTTGGAGATGGTCTTGTGGCCGACGGCCAAGATCACCTCAATCACCTGGGCTTTGGTGAAGCCGGCGTCCAAGAAAGCGTCGAGCTCCGGCCCCTGCACCCAGCCGCGCTCACGCACCACCGCCACAGCGAACCGACGCAAAGCCTCTTGGCGCGGATCGCTCAACGTTCGCCCAGCCCTCAGATTCGCCAAGGTGTCGGCCTCAATGTTCACGCCCAACGCCAAGGTGGAGTGCGCGGCCATGCAATAGTGACATCCGTTTTCGTGGTTAATGGCCAGGTAAATCACTTGCTGCTCGATGGGGGTGAACGACGTTTTCGAAAATAGCTTGCCGAGGGCCAAATACGCCTCAAGCGTCGCGGGTGATTCGGCAAGGGTTGCGTAAAGATTGGGGACGAACCCCACAGCGTTCTTCGCACCGGCCAGCAGCGGGCGAGCGGCGTCCGGCGCATTGGTTTCGTCGTGCAGCGTGAATGCGGTCATGGCTGATCCTCCTCATGGATACAGCGCGTCGGCCGTCGCGGGACCCGATGTCGAGGGCGGCGTCGCGGTGTGGCATGGCACGTAGCCACGATCCGCTGGCGCAAAAGGCGCATCGAGACGATGTGAGAACTGCGCCGGCTGGCGTGATCGCCCCGCGATCGCGGCGTCTTAGTGGCCAATCAGAACCGGCGCCAATCGTCCCCTTAGGGCCGTTCAAACGCGGCCTGCGGCGGCTTGCCGCGCACCCAATCGCGCGCCTTCACAAGCCACGGACCGCAATGGGCGAACGCCATCAGCGCGTACATGAACCACATGCTGGACAAAAACGCGTAGGGCCCCAGCACCGCGCACAGGGGCGAAGGCTGCCAATAGGTGATCACCGACAACACTAGGAATAACGGCGTTAGAAGCAGCTTGAACATCGCCTCGATCTCCAAAACGCGCCGCCCAGCAGCCTCAGACCACGCAACCAGGCCGTCAGGCTTGCGCGCCGCGCCGCAAAAGCCAAGCGCACGGCCTGCGTGAAAACGCCTCACCCCCTTTGGAAACCGCCCCGGGGCGGCCTTAAGGGCGCGTCTGCTCAGCCGCGTTCGGCGATGCGATAGGGGTGGGCGCGGTAGGAGCCGACAATCCGCAGTTCGTGGCTGAAAAATTTCAGCTCCTCAAAGGCGCGCGCCAAGGGCGCCTCCTCAGGATGGCCCTCCACATCCGCATAGAACTGCGTTGCGTTGAAGGAGCCGTCGAGTTGGTAGCTCTCCAGCTTGGTCATGTTGACGCCATTGGTGGCGAAACCGCCCATGACCTTATAAAGGGCCGCCGGCACATTACGGACCCGGAATAAAAATGACGTCACATGCAAGCCGGCCCCTGGCTCCACCATGGCGGGCGCTTGCGCCATAACCACAAAGCGCGTGGTGTTGCGGGCATCATCCTGCACGTCGGCGGCTAAGGTTTGCAGACCGTAAATCTCCGCGGCCAAGCGCGCGGCGAGGGCCGCCGCGCCCGGCGCGCCCCCCGCGGCGCCCGCGCGCGCGGCGCCGGCGGTGTCCACATCGCGCATCACCGTCCAGCCCTCGCGGGCGATGATGCTGCGACACTGGGCCAGCGCCATGGCGTGGCTGCGCACCTGGCGGATGTCATCCAGCCGCACGCCCGGACGCGCCAAGACATTATGCCGCACGGGCTGGAAATGCTCCGCGACAATGTGCAGGCGCGAGGCAGGCAGAAGATGGTGGATGTCCGCGACGCGCCCGGCCACGGAGTTTTCGACCGGGATCATGGCCAGCGCCGCCCGGCCGTCCTCCACCGCGGCGAAGGCGTCCTCAAACGTCGCGCACGGTAACGCCTCCGCGTGCGGATAAGCGCTTTGCGCCGCCAGCTGGGAAAAAGCCCCCGGCTCGCCCTGATAGGCGATGACAGGATGTTCGCGCGCCCCGCTCATGACGCGTCCTCCGACACGGGCGACGGCGCGCCCCGACGCGCCGCGAACCAGGTGCGGGCTCGCTCCAAATCCTCTGGCGTGTCGACGCCCTCCGGGGCGGCATTGATGATCGCGGCCTCGATGCGCATGCCGGCCTCCAGCGCCCGCAATTGCTCCAGCCGCTCGCGCCGCTCCAAGGGGGATGGCGCCAAGCCGGTGAACCGCTCCAAGGCGGCGCGGCGAAAGCCATACACGCCGATATGGTGCCACACCGGTCCCGGGCCGGACGGCGCGGCCGCGCGCGTGAAATAGAGCGCCCGTCCCCGCTTGGCCCCGGGCTCCAGCGCCACAATCGCCTTCACCACATTGGGATCGGCGATTTCCCTGGGATCCTCGGTGGGCGTGGCCAGCGTCACGATATCGGCCTCCGGGCGTTCGGCGAAGGTGCGCGCGAGATCCGCCAAGGCCCGGGGTTCGAGCGTCGGCATGTCGCCCTGCAAATTGATGATGAGATCGCACAGCCCCCAGGGGTCCAAACGTTCGGCCGCCGCCCGCACCCGGTCCGAGCCCGAGGGCAGATCTGGGTCCGTCAACACCGCTCGCCCGCCATCGGCTTCCACGGCCGCGACAATGGCCTCATCGGCCGCCGCCACCGCCACATCCCCTAAGGCCGCTTCGTGGGCCACATCCATCACGCGCAGCACCATCGCCCGCCCGGCGATGTCGGCGAGCGGCTTGTCGGGCAAACGCGTGGAGGCCATGCGGGCCGGGATAATCGTGAGAATACGCATGGGAGATCGATAGACGGTCGCGACAGGACGCCGCAAGTGGCTTCGCAAGTGGCGTGGTAGGCGTATATAAGGCAGTGATCTGGATATTGGGTGCTGACCGCGGAGGGCCGAGAGGGCGCGTCGGCGGCTCACCGCAACCCCGGCCGACGGAGCATGCGTCATGGGCGATTTGTTTTGGAACAAGATCATAGGCGCCTTGCTCGCCACCGGTTTGGCGCTGTTCGCGCTGCGCGAAATCGGGCACTTGACGGTGCACAGCAGCACGCCGGATGAGCTGGCTTACGCCGTCGATGTCGGCGCGCCGGCGGCGGTTGCGACCGAAGAAGACACGGGTCCGGTGGATTTTGGGACCCTGTTGCGCACCGCCAGCATTTCCTCCGGCGAGCGGGTGTTCGCCGCCAAATGCGCTTCCTGCCACAGCGCCGCTCCCGATGGCGCCAACGGCATCGGCCCCGCGCTGTGGGGCGTTTATGGCCGCGTGGCCGGCGCGCGTGCGGGCTTTAGCTACACCGCCGCCATGAGCGACTACGCGGAGCCGTGGTTGCCGCAGAACCTTTATGATTATCTCGAAAAGCCCCAGCGCTACATTCGCGGCACGGCGATGAATTTCATCGGTCTGCGCAAACAGGACGAGCGGTTGAACGTCATCGCCTTCCTCAACAGCTTGTCGAACGCGCCTGTGGCCTACCCCGATCCGCTGCCGGCGGTGGTGGACGAGACTGTTGAGACGCTGGAGGCGGCCGAGGCCGTGGAGGCCGCCGCGCAAAGCGCGGAGCAAACGGCTGCGGCGGCCGCCGAGGCGGCGCAGGCGGAGCTTGACGCTGTAGCGGCCGATGCTGCGGACACCGCTGACGAGGCGATCGACATGCCGGAGCCGGCCAACGACTAGGAGCGCTGGCTTTCGCGAGCGCGCATGACAAAGCCCGCCTGGCGCTCACACCAGGCGGGCTTTTTGATTCACACGCTTTTCGCGTGACTACGCGGCGGCGAACGCCCCTTCCGCACGCGGGGCGGCGGCTTTCACCTCATCGCCCACATAAGGCAGGAACTTTTCGAAGTTGGCGACAAACATCTCCGCCAAGGCCGCGGCCTGCTGATCATAATCGGCCGGATCAGCCCAGGTTTTCCGCGGGTTGAGCACCGCGTGCTCCAAGCCCGGTGCTTTCACCGGCACCTCGAATCCAAAGAAGCGATCGGTGCGGAACTCCTGTCCCTCAAAGCGGCCCTTCAGCGCGTTATTGAGCAACAGCCGCGTCGCGCCGATGGGCATGCGCGTGCCGACGCCATGGGGCCCGCCCGTCCAACCCGTGTTCACGAGCCAGCAAGAGACGCCGTTTTCATTGATCTTATCGCGCAACAGGTTGCCATACACCGAGGGGTGACGCGGCATGAACGGCGCGCCGAAGCAGGTGGAGAACGTGGCCTGCGGCTCCGTCACGCCCTTTTCCGTGCCGGCCACCTTGGCGGTGTAGCCCGACAGGAAATGGTACATGGCCTGGGCGGGGCTGAGACGCGCAATCGGCGGCATGACGCCGAAGGCGTCGCAAGTCAGCATGATGATGGTTTTCGGATGCCCGCACTGGCCGCTGGCGGACGCGTTCGGGATGGCCGAGATCGGATAGGCGCCGCGGCTGTTTTCCGCCAAAGCCGGATCGTCCAAATCCAGGATCCGAGTATGCGGATCCATCACCACATTTTCCAGAACCGTGCCCCACATGCGGGTGGTGGCGTAAATCTCCGGCTCCGCTTTGGCGGAGAGACGGATCATTTTCGCATAGCACCCGCCCTCAAAGTTAAACAGGCCGTCCTTGGACCAGCCATGTTCGTCATCGCCCACGAGGGTGCGCGCCGGATCAGCGGACAACGTGGTCTTGCCGGTGCCGGAGAGGCCGAAGAAGATCGCCGCATCGTCCTCGCCTTCGCCGACATTCACCGAGCAGTGCATGGGCATGATGGAATCTTGCGGCAGCAGATAATTGAGTATGGTGAACACGGACTTCTTGGTTTCACCGGCATAGGACGTGCCGCCGATCAAAATCATCCGCTTGGCGAAATTCACGGCGATCACCGTCTCCGATCGGCAGCCATGGCGCTCGGGATCGGCGCGGAAGCCCGGCAAATTGACGATGGTGAACTCGGTTTGGAAATCCTGCAGCTCCGCCGGGGTGGGCCGGCGCAGCAAATGGCGGATGAAGAGGTTGTGCCAGGCCAGCTCATTCACCACCCGTACGGAAATGCGGGTGCGCGGATCGGCGCCGCCGAACAGCTCTTGGACATAAAGATCGTTGCCCGCGGTCTGCATGTACGCCTGCATGTCCGCCCACAGCGTATCGAACGCTTCCGACGTCATGGCTTTGTTGTTGTCCCACCACACCTGATCTTCGGTTTCGCTGTCGCGTACGGTGAACTTGTCCGCCGCGGAACGCCCTGTGTGCTGGCCTGTCTCCACCACCAGCGCTCCGCCCTTGGCGATCTTGCCTTCTTGGCGGCGCACGGCGTGTTCGTAGAGCTCTTCCTCCAGCAAATTGCGATGGATCACCACGTCATCCGTGATCCCTAGATCCGATAGGGCGTTCCCAACCTGCAACATGTTCTCACCTTTGTTCTCAAACCCGCCAAGGACACATTCATCGCCGAAGGCATCAACGCCGCTATCGCGGCAAATATCGGGCCAAAATCACCCTGCTCATGCGTAACGCGTGAACGGCTCATCCACAAAAGCCGCGCGTGCGCGTCGCGTTGATCCCTCCTGAGAGCGCGAGGCGCCATCGTCGCCCGTCAACCCGCGTCGCTCTCGCCTCGCGGCCCCCGAACCGCATAAACCGTTGATAATCAGGCGGGCGCGCCGGGGCAAGCGGTCTGCTCGTCTTCGCCTGCGACGATTCACATCCGCGCGGCATCCCCTGCGGCGCGAGCGGTCGCATCCGCGCCGCAGCGCGCTTGAACCGCTACGCCGCGGGCGTCGGCGGTACATGCCGCACCGACGTGATCGGCCCCTCCTTGGGCGCCATACGGGCCGCCACATCCTCCAGCGGCTCCAGCACCGTCTCCATCCATGTGCCATTGGCGTGCAGAAGACGCGTCCCATCCACCATCACGCCGACATGACCCCGCCAAAACACCAGATCGCCCCGCCGACGCGGGGCGGCGATGTCGGCTTCCACGCCCACCATGGCCTCTTGCATGTCGGTGTCCCGTGGCGCGTCAATCCCCGCAGCCGCCAAGGCCATTTGGATCAAGCCGGAACAATCAAGGCCGAGACTCTCTTTGCCGCCCCACAAATACGGCGCGCCGAGAAACCGTTCGGCCACCGCGACCCAATCGGGCGCGCGGTGAGTCAAAGGCGCCAGATGAACCGCCGCGATCCAACCGGCGCGCGCGACGTGGATGAAATCGCCCTCGCGCCGTTCCTGCGTGAAACGGCTGTTGAGGCTGACGAGAAAACGCGGGGCCGAGCGGATATCGGGGGCGGAAAACACATAGCTGCGCAGCGCCGTCAGCTTCAGATCCGGCGCCAGCACCGGCGCCGACAAGGCGTCCATTTCCACATAGCCGACATAACCGTCCGCGCGCGTCTGGCCCCAGCCCCAGCCCTCGCGCTCGTCATAGACGTCAAACGCCTCTCCCAAGCGCTGCTGCCCCACCATCTCCGCACCGCCCTGCGGATCGCGGCGCAGCGCCGCGACGCCGGCGGTGACTTGAAAGGGCGTCGCCTCCACAAAGCGCTGCGCCTCCACCACGCCGCGCAAATGCGCCGCCGCGACATCACCACGCGCCGGGGTCAAACGTGGATCCAAAGCGGATGTGGGACGGGCGACGTCGTCAACGGGGGGCGTCATGGGGCCAGCCTCAGCCGAGCGCCGCCTCCCCCTGCGCCGGCAGATCGGTGGCGACACGATGAATCCGTTCGGCCAAATCCCGCAGATACACCGACCCCGCCGCCGTGCGTTGCACCAGAACATTGCGGCCGTCGGCGGGATCGCGCCGCCGCCGGACATAGCGGTGTCGGCACAGGGTGTCGAGGGCCCGCGTGATGGCGGGCTTGCCGACGCCCAATTCCTCGGCGAGGCCGCGCACCGTATGGGGCGCATCGGTGAGGTAGACGGTGGTCAGCACCGCCAGCTGACGCGCGGTCAAATCCGGTTCATCCCCGCGCACGCCAGCTAAGGTCACCACCCGCCAAACATGCAGCGCTTGACGCCAATCCCATTCACCCATGGCCGCGATCCCAGGTCGTTGAACGACACGTTCACGCGTTAGATGCAAGGAATTGGGTTAACATCCCATAGGCGGCGCGCAGACCTTGCGCCTCCCCGCCTTTGGGACCCTGGGGGCGATTGGCCATGTTCCAGGCATAGACGTCAAAATGCGCCCACACTGTCTCCGCACCCGCAAAGCGCTCGAGAAACAAAGCCGCCAGGATGGCGCCGCCCAACGGGGTGTCGCCCAGATTTTTCAGATCCGCGATGGGGCTGTCCAGCTGGCGGCGATAGCCGGCATGCAAGGGCAAGCGCCAGACCGGGTCGGCTGCGGCGCGCCCCCCCTCCTCCAGCTGGCCGGCCAGCGTATCATCGTGGGTGAAGAAGGGCGCGACATCCGACCCCATCGCCACACGCGCCGCGCCAGTCAAGGTGGCGAAGTCCAGCATGAGCGCCGGCTCGTCCTCGCGCGCGCGCGTGAGCGCGTCGGCCAAGACCAGACGTCCTTCGGCGTCGGTGTTCTCCACCTCAACAGTCAGGCCGGCGCGGCTGTTCAGGATGTCGCCCGGCCGAAACGCCTCGTCGGAAATGGAGTTTTCCACCGCGGGGATTAGCAGATGCAACCGGCAAGGCAGCTGCGTCGCCATCACCCATTGCGCGAGCGCCAAGGCGTGGGCCGCGCCGCCCATATCCTTTTTCATCAGGCGCATATAATCGCCGGTTTTGATGTTAAGCCCGCCGGTGTCGAAGGTGACGCCCTTGCCGATGAGCGCGATGCGCGGATGCGCCGCCTCGCCCCATACCAGCTCGATCAGGCGCGGCTCCTCATCGGCCGCGCGCCCCACCGCATGGATCAGCGGGTAATTGTGCTCCAGCAGCGCGTCGCCGCGGGTCACCGTCACGTCAGCCCCATGGGCTTCGGCGACGGAGCGCACGGCGGCCTCCACCGCCACAGGACCCATATCACCGGCCGGCGTGTTGATGAGATCACGCACCAAAGCGATCGCGTCGACCGCATGGGACGCGGCCGCATACGCGCCATCCGCCTCCACTAGCAGGCGGGCGGGTTCGCGCGCGGCGGCCTTGTAGCGGGTGAAGCGATAGGCGCCGCGGGCCCATGCGATCAGAGCCTCAGCCGACTCCACATCCGAAAGCGCCTCGAATTGATACAAGCCCGGCGGCGCGGCCTGGGGCGCCGCCCCGATCACGCCTGGGTCCTCGCCCGCGCCGAGCCCCACTAGCAGCGTCTCCACAGCGCCTTGAGCGCTTGGGACGGCGAGGACTTCGCCCGGCTTGGCGGTGAAACCGACCGCCTCCGCATACCCGCGCGCCAGGGGGCTCAGCGGCTCTAAGCCGGCCTCTAACGCGTCTTTGCGGATCAGGCGAACGGGGATGACTGGCGCATCGCCAGCCTCATGCGTGAAGCAATCCATCATGCCGGCCGGATAGCCCAGCTCGGAATCGCACGCAAGAGCGGCCGCGGCGCGACGGATTTAGCGGGCCGCACGCAAAGCGTGGATGAATTCCGCCTCCAGCGCGGTGCGCGCCACGCGCGACCAAAAGCTCGGCCGCCCCGTCGCCACAAAGCGCAAGGGCGGATTATCGTCCTCGCTATCATGGGCCGGCGCCAGAATGTCACGCGGCGCCAGGCGTCCCTCGTCCAGCCCCGCCACCTCGCACACGCGCGCCACGCGCAGGGACTGGGCGTCGCCCAGGGCCAGCTCCACGATCAAATCCACACCACCCGCGATCAGCGCCTGTAGGGTCCCACCATGGACGGCGGCGCCCGACAATGTCTCCAGACGCGCCAGGGCGTTCTCCGCGTCCGGGGCGTAGAGTGCGCTGATCGAGCCGCGTTGGCCGCCGGCCATGGCGTGCAGCATCTCCAGGCTTTCCGGGCCCGCAAGCGGGTCGACGACCAGGCGATCCACGCCAAGACTTGTGGCGGCGCGCGTCAACGCGGTCCGGCGACGGGCGGCGGCGGCGCTGACGCCTTGATCGGCCACCAGACGCACCGCGTGCGGATGCGGCACGGCCATGCGGCGCACGCCCTCAATGATGGCCAGGGATTCGGCCGGATCGATTTCGTGCGCCAGCGCGCTGAGGAAGGTGGAGACGGCGATGCCCGATTGGCCCCGCCCCGCCGGGCCGGTCACCAAAATGGAGCAACGCGCGCGCACCGCCAGCGACAGAATGTCGGCGGTCTCACGGCTCATCACGCCATCACGGGTCAGCGTGTCGAGGCTCGCCGCGCAAGCGTGCGGACGGCGCATCCGCAAGGCCGGGCTCGCGGCCGCCGGCGGGATAATCACGGTCACATGGGAACCGTCCGCCAGGCGCACATCGCACACCGGATTGTCAGCGTTCAACGTCTTGCCGGCCTGGCGCGCCAAGCGGCGACAAATGTGCGCCAGTTGCGCCGTGTCGCGAAAGCGCAGCGCCGCTTTGCGGCGCCGGCCGTTCACCTCCACATGGATAAGGTCGGGGGCCGTGACGCGGATCTCCTGCACGTCTTCGCGCGCCACGAGAGCCTCCAGCGGCCCCAGCCCGACCAAATCATCCCCGATGGCGGCGGCGATGGCGTCTTGATCGTCTTGGCTCAGCGCCAAACGCTGGGCGGCGTCCACTTCCGCAACCAAATCCCGCAACTCTTCGCGGGCGCGCCGGGCCCCCATGCCCAACAGCTGATCCATGTCGATGGCGGTGAAAATCGCGTCAAACACGGCGGCGTAGGCGGGATGATGCTCAGGCGCGTCCATGGGCGTGCGCGAGTGCGAGGTGGAGCGGGGCGCGCTGTAACTTGCGGGCGCCGGCAGCGCGATCGAGCGCGCGGGAGCCAGAGGTTCCTCGGATGTGCGGCGCACCGGCGTTTCAGCCGGATAGCTGGGTTCGAAGGGCTGAGCCGGCGGCGCATCGGAGGCCGGACGCAACTCCGACAAACGCGGCGCCCCCTCGCGTCGCTTGCCCTCGGCGTCCTGCCGCGGCTCCTCATGTGGCGGCCACTGATCCTCGGACACGCGCTTGCCAAACATGTCTGTCCCCTTCATCGCCAGGGCGGTGGGCGCGGCGAGCGAGCCCCAGCCGCCGACGCTATGGTGATATGATGGCGTAAATACAGGGGAAGATCTGTCAAAGAGAGGTTAACGCGGCCTGCACATTGTTCAAAATACAGGCGGGGCGCTTACCGATCCGTGATCGGGATCCACGGGCCGGTCGGGGCGGTTTAGTCTTTGGGCGCGGGCTCCACCAACGCCGCGCGTAGGCGCTGCGCGAACGCCGCGTCCAGTTCCAGCACGTCACTCACATACTGACTCACGGATCCGCATCGGTCGGCCATTTCAGCGTGGGCGGAGTCCAAATACGCGCCATCAACGCCCATGATGGGCCGCACCGCCGCGGCGTCCAGCTCCCGATTGAAGCGCTTTGAGAACCGTAACGTCGCCGCGGTCAGGCGGCGCTCAAAGTCCGGCGCATCATTGGTGCGCAGATAATCGCGCTGAATATCAGCCGCCGCCACACCCAACACATGCAACACCAGCGCGCAAAACACGCCCGTACGGTCCTTGCCGGCGGCGCAATGCACCAGAAAGGGCGTCTCATCAGCCGCCAACGCTTCAAAGCCGGCGCGGAACATCGCGATGTAACGCCCTTCAAACGGGATGCGCTTATAGGCGCTCAGCATGTAGGCGTGGGTCGCTTCAGCCGTGATAGGCCCATCGCTTTGCAAGTACTTCAAATGGAGCGGCGTGCGATCGGCTTCGTGATCATCACTGGTGATGATGCGCGGCATCGCCTGGGCCGGCCATTTCGAGGGCTCCGCCTCGCGTTCGCTGCTGCGGCGCAAATCCACCGCCACACGCATACCGAGAGCCGCCAGCTGCGCCTGATCGGCCGGCGTCGCGCGAAACAAATTGGCGCTGCGGAACAACACGCCGCGCTTGACCCGCGCCCCGCCGTCCAGCGCATGGCCGCCGAAATCACGGAAATTCGCCACCTGCTCCAGACCAAAATCGGCAGGCGTGGCGGTCCACAGCGGCGGCGCAGTGGTCATGGCGGCTGTCCTTCTGCCTTTGTCTTTCAGACTTAAGGCGCGTCGGACCTGGCGACAATGCGGTGCACGCCCGCGAGGCCCGTTGCAGCCTCGCGACCCGTCCGTCATGGGCTCAGCGTCCGCCGCTCACGGCGTATGGCGCAGGCCGGATAGATCGTCCCGCGTCCCGCCGAGCCGAGCCGAGCCTGCGATACTCCAGAGCGGGATCAGCCCTCGTCGCGCAACACGAAGGTGACGGCGAACAGCGGCTCGGCGTCGAACAAGTCCGTTGTGGCGCCGTGATCGTCAATCATCTGAAAGACCGCCGGCTCGATGCGCCCTTCCATACGATAGCCGCGCTCGGCCATCCGGGAGCGATGGAACTCCATCGCTGCGGCGGAAAACGTTTTGGCGACAATGGTGATGCGATGGGGTGTTTCGGCCATGGCGCGGATCTCCAAACACGTGGCAGGTCAAGGGCGCGGCGCGTGGGAACAGAAGCGAAGGAACGCCGGGGCGCCGCGTCTATGGGAGCCCCTGCATGCCTTGTTCGTGGGGCCGCGTCCATCGCCCGTTTGTCATGATGCCCGCGACCGGTTCGGGCCGCAGGCCCAAGAGGGCGTTTTCCAAGACTACGCCGCGTTGGCGAGCAACGGGTCGTCCACCCACGCGTCTTCCCCCCACATGGCGAGGATGAGCGCCACGGCGCCGGCGACATCGCCGCCGGCTCGCTCCAAGAGCGGCGCACCCGCTTCATGCACACGCATCACCTCGCCGAGGCGCTTTTGAGGCGCTTCCGACAAGGCCGCCGCTAAATCACGCAGCAGCGCTTCCGAAAAGGGCGCAAAATCTTCCGGTTCCAGAACGGGAGCGACCGCATCCTGTGCGGCCTGGGGAGCGGCGAACATGATAACCTCGCGACAGCCAAGCGGACCGCACGCTGTGCGGTATTCAAAGCCTCGCTGCGATCGGGTTAATGGGGCGTTAATGATCACCGCACAGCCTGCATAGACGCCCTTGTGCGCCGCACCTGGCGGAGCCTCGATTGAGTTGGCTCCGCCAGAGTGGATGGCTCGCGGTTAGGACGCGCGCTTAGACAGCACAGTGTCAAATTGGGCCCAGACGCCTTGATCGCCATGCCACTCGCCCTGGGCCGCACCCTTGGAGTATTCCGTGGCGCGCGTCTCAAAGAAGTTGGCGTGCTCCACGCCATTGAGGATTTCCGTCAGCCAGGGCAGCGGATGCTCTTTGACGCCGTAAATTTTCGGCAGGTTGAGCTGGCCCAGCCGCCAATCGGCGATATAGCGGATGTAAGATTTGATGTCGTCCGCCGTCATGCCCTCCACCGGGCCCATCTCAAAGGCGAGATCGACAAACGCGTCCTCCAGACCGACCACGGTCTTGCAGCAATCGACAATGTCGTCCGCCAAAGCCGGCGTCAGGCATTGCGTCTCGCGGACAAATTCGTGGAACAGCCGCACCATGCCCTCGCAATGCAGGCTCTCATCGCGCACTGACCAGGTGACGATCTGCCCCATGCCCTTCATTTTATTGAAGCGCGGGAAGTTCATCAGCATGGCGAAGGACGCAAACAGCTGCAGCCCCTCGGTGAAGGCGCCGAACATGGCCAGAGTGCGGGCGATGTCCGCTTCGCTGTCCACGCCGAATTGCTGCATATAATCGTGCTTGTCCGCCATCTCTTGATAATCCAGAAACGCGGAGAACTCCGTGTCCGGCATGCCGATGGTTTCCAACAGCAGCGCATAGGCCGCGATGTGGATCGTCTCAATATTGGAGAACGCCGCCAGCATCATCTTCACCTCAGTGGGTTTGAAGACGCGCGAATAGCGTTCCATATAATTGTCGTTCACTTCCACATCGGACTGCGTGAAGAAGCGGAAAATCTGCGTTAGGAGATTGCGCTCTTCGTCCGAGAGTTTCGTCGTCCAGTCCTTGCAGTCTTCGCCCAGCGGCACCTCTTCGGGCATCCAGTGCACTTGCTGCTGGCGCTTCCAAAAGTCATACGCCCAAGGATAGCGGAAAGGCTTGTAGGAATGGCTCGGCGTCATCAGACCCGGCAAAGGGCGTCCATCCAAAGGCATAGCGTCATCTCCTCAACGCCGCGGGCGCTGTGGTTCGGCGCGGCGACGGCGCGACGATCTTAGCCGCCGCCGCGCGCCCGTCCGGCGTTTCTCCAGAACTATCGGGACATGGCCTATTGGCAGGCCAGGCACTCTTCGTAGTCGCGGCGCTCCATCACGGGTGCGTCCGCGTCCTTGGCCGCATCGCCCGCCGGATCATCCGCACCGGCATAGGCCGCGCGCTGCACCGATTTGGACCGTAGATAATAGAGCGACTTCACGCCCTTCTCCCACGCGGACCAATGCAGCATATGCAGATCCCATTTATCGACGTCGCCCGGCAGGAAGACGTTGAGCGATTGCGACTGGCAGACATAGGGCGTGCGATCGGCGGCGTGCTCGATCACCCAGCGCTGGTCGAGTTCAAAAGCGGTCTTGAAGATCGCTTTCTCATCCTCGTCCAGCACATCCAGATGCTGCACCGAGCCTTCATGCTCCAGAATGGTCGCCCAC
>CAZGCB010000055.1:0-17502 GCA_964524065.1 uncultured Caulobacterales bacterium
GCGCACGTGTGCGATGCCGGCCATCATCGCCTCATAGGTCACATCGATGAGGCGCCCGGCCACGCGCTTGACGGCCCCGATGGGGAACATGCGGCTGGTGTCGCCATGCCAGCCATCATGGATGACGGTCACGTCGATATTGACGATATCTCCCTCACGCAGCGGCTTATCGTCGGGGATCCCGTGGCAGACCACGCGATTGAGGGACGTGCAAATGGTCGCTGGATAGCCCCGATAGAACAGGCAGGCCGGCGTCGCGTCATGCTCGAAACAAAACGCGCGGGCCATCTCATCCAAGCGCTCCGTCGTCACGCCCGGGCGCACATGGGGCGTGAGCATGTCTAAGCATTCCGCCGCGAGGCGACCGGCGCGGCGCATGCCCTCAAAGGCTTCGGGCCCATGAATTTCGATACGCCGCGTCTCGCGTACGGGCGCGCTGGCGGCCGTCATGGTCATGGGGTGCTCCTGACAGCGCGTCTGGGTGACGACACCATAAATCTCTCATGGATAATGTGGCGTCTTGGGCCGGGAACGCAATGCATCATGCGACGACCGACCACGGTTCGCCGGTGCGCCGGTGCAGCCCATCACTCCCCGATCATCGGGAGTGGCCGCGTGAGATGGATGGCCTGTGGCGACACGGCGCACGCATAGGCCAGCGCTTCCACGCCGGCGGCGCGGGCCTCGCGGAACGCTGCGGCGTAGGCGTGATCGATGTCGTCCGCCAGCGCGAAAGCGTCGCAGTCATCACGCTGCACCACGAACAACATCACCGCGCGGGCGTCCGCGCGCGCCATATCCGCTAAGGCCCGCAAGTGCTTCGCCCCGCGTGCGGTCACGCTGTCGGGGAATTCCGCCAGACGATCGCGCCGCCGCAGATGGACGTTCTTCACTTCCACATAGGCGGGGGGACGATCGGCGCTCTCCAGCAGCAGATCAATACGGCTGTCCTCATGATAACGCACTTCGCGCCGGTGGACGCCGTAGCCGGCCAGTTCCGCGATGGCGTCGCGCGACAGCGCCTCGGCCGCCAAACGGTTGGGCGCCATGGTGTTGATCCCGACACAGACCCCATCCGCCTCGACCACCTCCAACGTCCAGGCGTGTTTGCGCTTCGGGTTGGGCGATTGAGACAGCCAGCAGCGCGCCCCCGGCGGCGCCACGCCCAACATGGCCCCGGAATTGGGGCAGTGAACCGTGACGACGTCATCATCGGCGCCATCCGCCGGCGGCACGGCGTCGGCGCCGGGCTTATCCTCCGCCTCGGCCGTGAAGCGAACATCGGCGAGAAAGCGCTTATAGCGACGGATGAGTCGCGCTTCGGTCAGCGGCGGGTCAAAGTCCATGGCAGCGTCGCGCCCTACAATCAGGCGGCGCTGGGCGCCGCGGCCTCGTCGTGCAGCGCGGCGTGGATCGCTTGCACCACAACGGAGCCTTCGCCCACCGCCGAGGCCACTCGCTTGACGGATCCCGCGCGCACATCGCCCACGGCGTAGACCCGCGGCAGGCTGGTTTCATAGGCGGTGGGCATGCGCTCCAGCGTCCAGCCGGCGGCCACCAGATCGCGCGGCGTCAACGCGCCGCCGGTATGCACAAAGCCCTTGGCGTCCAGAGCGATTGAGGGCGGCAGCCAATCGGTGCAGGGCGCCGCGCCGATGAACAAAAACACGAAGGCCGCGTCCATGGTCTCACGGGAATCGCCGCCCACGCTCAGCGCCACGCGCCGCAGGCGCGCCTCACAGCCTTGCAGCGCGCTGATTTCGGTGCGTGGGTGCAGGTGGATGTTGGGCGTCGCCTCTAACCGGCGCACCAGATAATCCGACATGGTGTCGCGGATGTCCGCCCGGCGGTACATCACATGGACATTGCACGCGGTTTGGGACAGGAACACCGCCCCTTGCCCGGCGGAGTTGCCCGCGCCCACCACGACCACGTCCTGACCGCTGCACAGTTGGGCCTCCATCGCGGTCGCGCCGTAAAACACGCCCGAGCCTTCAAAGCGTTCCAGACCCTCAATGGGCAGCTTGCGATATTGCGCGCCTGTGGCGATGACGACGGCCCGCCCGCGCACGCCCCGGTCGCCGCCGCAGCTGATGCGGTACACATCGTCCTCGCGGGTGAGGCTCAGCGCCGATAGCGGCGCGGCCAAACGCGCCCCAAATTTCTGCGCCTGCACCGACGCGCGTTCGGCCAAATCACGGCCTGAAACCCCGGTGGGGAAACCCAAATAGTTTTCGATTTTGGAGCTGGTGCCGGCCTGTCCGCCGGGCGCGCGCGCCTCCAGCGTCGCCACGCTCAGCCCTTCGGAGCCGGCATAGACCGACGCCGCGAGCCCCGCCGGCCCGGCGCCCACCACCACCACGTCCACAATTTCATCGGCGTCGGGCAACAGGGTCAGGCCCAAGCGCTCGGCCACATCGGCCAAGGTGGGCTGCACCAGCGCGCCGCGCCCGTCGACAATCACCGGCAGGGCGTCGCGCCCCACCCCGGCGGCGGCGAGAATGCCGCTGGTTTCTGGATCGTCATCGGCGTCAAGCCAGTGATGGGGCACGTTGTTTTTGTCGAGCAGGTCGCGGATCTCAAACGCTTGGCGGTCATAGCGCCGGCCCACCACGGCGATGCCCGCATGCGACTGTGTGCGCAAGAACGCGCGCCGCGCCACGAAGGTGGAGACGATAAGGTCCGACAGCCCCGAATCTTCGACCATGAGCCGTTGCAGATTGGCGTGGGCGATGCGCAGCACCTGCGAGGGCGCGCACGCCTGCGCGTGCGCGACGGCCCCTTGACCGTTCAGGGCTGAAACATCGCCCAGAAACTCCCGCGGGCCCATGGTGCGCAACAGCGCTTGGCCCTCATGGGTGTGGCGCGACACCTCCACCGCGCCCTCCAACACGACAATGAAATCGATGGGCCGATCGCCTTCAGCGAACAGCACCGTGCCGGAGGCTACCTGTTCACGGCGTCCGAACGGTTCCAAACGGGCCAGCTCCGCATCGGACAGTTTGACATCGATGGCGGCGGGAAAAGCGGCTTCGGTCATGACGCGGCTCTGGTCAGCGGCCCTTGGACCATGGTGAACAGGGTGTAAATAGGCCACCTTGAGGCCCACTGGGAGTGGGGCCGAGCGGGAGAAGCTCATGACGGCAAGCGATGATGCGGGGGCGACGTCCGGTCCCGTGGGCATGACGCCGGTTTCAGCGGGCGTCGTCTTGATCGGCGATGAGCTTTTATCCGGGCGGACCCAGGACGTGAATCTGCGCGCCATTGCTCAGTACCTTCAGCCCCAAGGCGTCGATGTGGCGGAGGCGCGGGTGGTCAGCGATCGCCAAGAGGCGATTGTGGAGGCCGTCAATGCGCTGCGCGCGCGTTGCGCTTATGTCTTCACCACGGGCGGGATCGGCCCCACCCATGACGACATCACCGCTGAGGCGGTGTCGGCGGCCTTTGGCGTTCCCTGCGAAGTGAACCCCGATGCGCTGGCGATTTTGGAAACGCGCTACGCCGCGCGCGATGAATCGTTGACCCCGGCGCGTCGGCGTATGGCGCGCATGCCCCAAGGCGCGGTGCTGATTGATAACCCGGCCACCGGCGCGCCAGGCTTTCAAATCGAGAATGTGTTCGTGCTGGCTGGGGTGCCGGGTATTATGAAGTCCATGCTGGCGGTGTTGGATGATCGCATCCATGGCGGGGCGGTGCTGGAAAGCCTGACAGTGCGCGCGCCGGGTTTGCGCGAAGGCGATATCGGCGACCGGCTGTCGGCCTTGCAGGGGGCTCATGACGCGGTCGCCATCGGCAGCTATCCGTACTTTCGCGGTCTCGATGATTATGGCGTGCACCTTGTGGCGCGCGGGCGCGACGTCGCCGCGCTGGAGGCTGCGTGTCTGGCCCTGAGCGATTTGGTGCGCGCGGCGGGTGTGGAGCCGCAAAAGCTTGAGACGGAGCGCTAAGCCGCGCCAAGGCGCCGATGACGGCCTCCATTACAATGCGTTAAGCCTGATTTGTGTCCCAAAACCGCCGCGCGAACGACAGGGTGACCATCCCATAACGGGTCCTCTTCGCTTGGAGGCCGCCCAATGGTACAGCGTCACGCCTATCCCTGCATCAGCGCCGCCGCCGCTTTAGCGGTGTTTATGGCGGCTGGGTTGGCGCAGGCGCCCGTGGATCAACCGCTGGCCAACAAAGGATCGCCCAGCCGGGCGCCGGAGGAAGTGCGTCTTCCCGAAGGCCGACCGGACAACAATCCGCGAAAGGATCGTCGATGATTGGATCATACGCGCCCGCATCTCGCCTCCGCCTTCTGAGCGCTGCCGCGCTTGCCGTCCTGTTGGCCGCTTGCGTGGCCCAGGAGGCGCCGGAACCGCCGGTCAGCGAGGCCGCCGAGGCGCCGGCGGAACAAGAGGCCCAGCCCGCAGCGGAACGTAGCGATGATACGCGAAGCCGCGGGCCCAGGCGCCAGCCGCTGGCCATGTTCGACAGCATGGCCGGGGCCGGCTTGGCCGGCGGCGTTGTCCAGCCAGCCTTGCCGGTGGCGCCGCCGCGGCCCGGCGATATCGACCGCGAGCGCTTCCCCGATGAGGAGCCCAATCCCGTCAAGTTGGTGAGCGAGGAGCCCGTCTCCACCTTCTCCGTGGATGTGGACACCGCCGCCTATTCCTTTGTGCGCGCGAGCTTGAATGGCGGCGTCCTGCCGGCCCGTGATGCGGTGCGGGTGGAGGAGATGGTCAATTATTTCGACTATGATTATCCGCTGCCGGACACGCGTGAGGCGCCCTTCGCCGTCTCCACCACGCTGATGCCCAGCCCGTGGGCTGTGGATCGGCGGCTGCTGCATATCGGCATTCAGGGCTATGACATTGAGGCCGCCGAGCGGCCGCGCGCCAATCTGGTGTTCCTGCTGGATGTGTCCGGCTCCATGAATGCGGCGAACAAGCTGCCGTTGCTGAAGCAGTCCATGCGCCTGTTTGTGGACAGCTTGGAGCCGGAGGACACCGTCGCCATTGCGGTCTATGCCGGCGCGGCGGGCGCGGTGCTGGAGCCGACGCCGGTGAGCGAGAAGAGCAAAATCTTCGCCGCGCTCGACAATCTCAGCGCCGGCGGCTCCACGGCCGGCGGCGAGGGCTTGCGCCTCGCTTATGCCTTGGCGGAGCAGAATTTCGACGAAGACGCGCTGAACCGGGTCGTGCTGGCCACCGATGGCGACTTTAATGTCGGGATCACCGCCGATGAGCGGCTGGAGGATTTTGTCGCCCGTAAGCGCGACAGCGGGGTCTATCTCTCCGTGCTGGGCTTTGGCCGCGGCAACTACAATGACCGCCTGATGCAGACCGTCGCGCAGGCTGGCAATGGCCAGGCGGCCTATATCGACAGCCTCAATGAAGCGCGCAAAGTGCTGCATGATGATGTGCAGGGCGCGCTGTTCCCCATCGCTCAGGACGTGAAAATCCAGATTGAGTTCAACCCGGCGCACGTCGCGGAATACCGCCTCATCGGCTATGAAACCCGCATGCTGCGGCGGGAGGATTTCAACAATGACGCCGTGGACGCTGGCGAGATCGGCGCCGGCCATGAGGTCACCGCCATTTATGAGATCGCCGCGCCGGGCTCGGCTGGCCGCCTGATCGAGGACAGCCGGTATGCTGAGGACGCGACGCCGGCTGCGGACGCCGGCGTGTCGGATGAAATCGCCTTTCTGCGTGTGCGCTATAAGCTGCCGGGTGAGGATGAGAGCAAGCTGATCGAGCGGCCCGTCATGGAAGCCGATGCGGTGACCGATATGGCCGCCGCCAGCCAGCCGGCGCGTTTCGCCACGGCCGTCGCCGGCTTCGCCCAATTGCTGCGCCAGGAGCCCTATCTCAGCGATTTCGCCTATGAGGATGTCATCGCCTTGGCCCAAACGGCGCGAGGAGAGGATCCCTTCGGCTATCGCGCGGAGTTTGTGCAACTCGCCCGCACAGCGGCCAGTGCGGCGGCTTTGCCGACGCAGGAACAACCGGGCGGCGGTGAAGAGGGGCGCTAGCCCCCTCCCGATCGGCTCCAGGCGGTCCGCGTTCCGCCCCGTGCGCCTCCACAAATTCGCCTCACCTATGGCGTTCCTGTTTCATCTTGGGACAGGAAGGCTATCTGTGGGTAGCCAATGGAGGCGCGGCGGCCCGCAAAGCGCCGCGCAATGGGATCGTGCACCTATGATGACACGCATGCTGGCGGCGCTGGCCGCCACCCTTTCACTGTCTTTCAGCGCTTGGGGGCAATCGCTGTCGATCCCCGCGGTGGAGGGGGACTTTCCCATGTACGAACGGTCCACCGCGCTGTTGATCGGCGTGTCGGACTATGAGGAATGGTCGTCCCTGGACGGCGTGCGGCGCAATGTCGAGGACTTGAAGGCGTTTTTGGAGCGCCATGATTTCCAAGTCACAACGCTGATGGACAAAGGCGCGGACGACATCCGCGCCGCCATCACGGACTATTTGAACACGCAAGTGGGGGAGAACACCCGCTCCATCATCTATTTCGCGGGTCATGGCTGGCTTAATCCGCAGCCGCAATCGCGCGGCGCGCGCGGCTTTTTGGTGGCCAAGGACACGCCCAGCCCGGCGGGCATTCGCGGCGAGGCGTTTTCCAGCTTTGTCCAACGCATGGCGCAAAACGCCTTGTCGGATGTGGAGATCCGGGCCTTCGCCGAAGCCTCGCGCGCGCGCCACACGCTGTTTCTGATCGATTCCTGCTTTTCCGGCGCCATTTTCGGCCAGCGCTCGGGGTTTTCCACGCGCATCGGCCAGCGCCTGCCGAGCATCAGCTTTTGGGAGTCCATCGCCCGGCCTGCGGCGCAATATCTCACCATCGGCAACGAATATGAGAAAACGCCGGCTGACAGCCCGTTTGTGGACCTGTTCATCGAGGCGGTGGAATCCGGCGCCGATGTGCCCGACAGCCCCTTCGTCACCGCCAGCGAGGTGAGCATGTGGGTCAAGCGCCAGCTGTCGCCCAAGGGCACCCTGACGCCGGAATGGGGTTGGGTGCTGGCCAGCGGCGGCGAAATGGTCTTCCGCACCGGCTCCCCTGCGGCGTTCGCCGCGCCCCTCTCGCCGCAGGAGCAAGCGCTCGCCGATGCCGCGGACGCGCCGGCCGAGACGCATGATCACAGCTTTGGCCCCGTGACCGTGCACTATTATCGCAAGGCGTCTGACGGGCCGGCGGTGCTTGACGCGCTTAACGCGTTGAGTGCGCCTTATCTGGTGCGCAGCGTCAGCCATGACACGCCGGTGAACGCGCTGGGCTGTCATCCGGATGGGGATTTGGCGCTGCTGAAGCAGCTGGCGACGGCCTTGGTGGAGAGCGGCGTGCCGTTGCAATATATCCGCGAATTCTCCAACCCGGAGGACAAGCCGGACCGGTTCGACATCTACTCCGCCCGCGGTTCGCGCAGCGTTCCGGTGCTCAGTCCGGCGGATATCGCGGGCCTGGAGGGCTGCCCCTTGTTCTTCTCGGCGCCGCAGGAGGCGGGCTAGACTGCGCCCAAGGGCTGCAAAACGGGGCCGCCAATCGCGCGGGGAGAAACCTGTGGACGAGAACAGCCATGTCATAAACCGCCGCCGGGCGTTGGCGCGGATGATGGGCGGTGCCGGCGCGCTTAGCCTTGCGCCCGCTGTCCTGGCGCAAACCGAGGATGCGGCCCCGGCTGCGAGCACGGATGCGCCTGTTGGTGCGCCCGCTGATGCGGGTGACGAGGGCCCGGCTGTCGCGGCGGATGGTGCGATCATTGAGGTGCATCAAGGCGATCCTGACGCGCCGACCGAAGAGCTGGTCTATGGCGCGGACGCCATCGACCGGCTGGCGTCAGGGCGGCGACGGGCCTCGTTCTATCCGCGCAAAGACCGCTTCGGCGCGGTGTTGAAGGAAACCGCTTCAAGCTTTGTCGGCATGAGCCGCGCCACCCATGAGCCACAAATCGCGGAGTTCTTGCAGACTTTCCGCTTGCCCTATCGCCGGGCGAGCGGCGCGCCGAACCCGTTTTGCGCCGCGGGCGTGTCTTATGTGGCGGCCCTGGCGTATGCGCGGCGGCATATTGGCGATCTCAGCGAGCGGCGCATCACCAAGGTACGCAGCGTGCTGCCGGAGGTGAACCGCTATCACTTCTACCCGACGGTGTCGGTCATCAACATGTACCATGTGGCGCTGGGCACGCGGCGTTTCGTGGCGCGCCGCGATCATGGGCGCGTGCGGCCGGGCTGGATTGTGCTTTTTGACTGGAAGGCTTCGGGCTCCTGCTTTCAGGCGCAGCATTGCGGGATTGTCGACGCGATTACGACAGACGCCCAAGGGCGGCGGTTTGTCGACACGATTGAGTTCAACACCCGCAATCCAGGCGGGCCAGGAACCGAAAGCGATGGCGGCGTCATCACCCGTCGTCGCCGGGCGTTGAATGGCACGGTGAAGGGCTTCATCGATGTGGAGATGAGCAACCCGTTCTTCTGATGATGCGCGGACGCGAATGGCAAGTCGCGCCGTTTAGTATCCCATCGCAGCGCCATCCTTGCGCATTTCTGACGCGCCGGCATAGACGCCGGTTTCCCGGTCGCGCGTAATGGCTTGATAGCCGCCAAAACCGCCGCCGCCATGTTCCACGCGATGACCGCGGGCCTCCAGCGCGGCGACCGTATCCGGCGTAAAGCCGCTTTCTAAGCGCACCACGCCCATGGCGTCATCGGCGGGGCCGGTGGGTTCGGTGGAGCCGTCATGGCGCCAGCGCGGGGCGTCGCCCGCCTCCTGCACGTTCATGCCATAGTCGATCATGTTGACCAGGATTTGCACATGCCCCTGGGGCTGCATGCCGCCGCCCATGAGGCCGAAACTCATCCAAGGCGCG
This sequence comes from uncultured Caulobacterales bacterium, assembly GCA_964524065.1. GTDB lineage: Bacteria > Pseudomonadota > Alphaproteobacteria > Caulobacterales > Maricaulaceae > CAZADA01. Next base: position 8,864 of record CAZGCB010000055.1, read on the forward strand.
CCATCCTTTGTGACGAAGGCGGGGATGATGGTCTGAAAGGGGCGCTTGCCCGGCGCGTAAAGATTGGCGTGACCGTCTTCCAGCGAGAACAGCTCGCCGCGATCTTGCAGCATGAAGCCCAGCCCATCGGGCACCAGCCCAGAGCCCATCCCGCGATAGTTCGATTGAATCAGCGACACCATCATGCCCTCGCTGTCGGCGACGGTGAGGTAAATGGTGTCGCCGCTCTCCAACACGGCCGGATCGCCCGCAGCGACCGCCTCGCGCGCTTGGGTAAGGTCGATCAAGGCGCGGCGCTCGGCGGCGTAGGCGTCCGACACCAAACCGGCGAGCGGGGCGGGGGCGAAATCGGGGTCGGCGTAGTAGCGGGCGCGGTCTTCAAAGGCGAGGCGTTTGGCTTCGATCTGAATATGCAGGCTGTCGGCGGAGCCAAAGCCCATGGCGGCGAGATCGTAGCCCTCCAGGATTTGCAGCATTTGCAACGCCGCGACGCCCTGCGTGTTGGGCGGCAATTGGTGCACCGTGTAGCCACGATAATCGGCCGTGACCGGCTCCACCCACTGCGACACATGCGCGGCCAGATCTTCTGCGCGCAAATGGCCGCCAATGCGGCGCATATAGGCGTCGATGGTTTGGGCGATCGCGCCTTCGTAAAACGCGGCGCGCCCGCCTTCCGCGATGAGGCGATAGGTGCGCGCCAAATCCGGATTGCGGAACACTTCGCCCGCTTTGGGCGCGCCATTGGGCCAATAGGTGGCGCGCGCGTTGGCGATCTCTTCGATCATGCCGGACTCCGCGCGCCGCTCCAGTCCGGTTTCGCTGCGGCCCCAATAGTAAGCGATGACCTCGGTGACGGGAAAACCGTCCTGCGCGTAGGCGATGGCGGGCGCCAGCACCTGCGCCATGGGCAGGCGTCCGAAACGCTCATGCAGTTCAAACCAGCCATCCACCGCGCCCGGCACCGTGACGGGCAGGGAGCCGTGGGAGGGGATTGTTCCGTCTTCCGTCGCTCCGGCCCGCATCGCCTCCAGTGATAGACCTTGGGGCGAGCGGCCAGAGGCGTTGAGTCCAGAAAGCTCCTGCGTGCGCGGATCCCAGACAATGGCGAACAAATCCCCGCCAATGCCGTTGCCGGTGGGCTCCATCAGGCCAAGGACGGCGTTGGCGGCGATGGCGGCGTCGGTGGCCGTGCCACCCGCTTTGAGGATGTCGAGTGCGACTTGCGACGCCAAAGGCTGGGACGTGGCGGCCATGCCATTGCGCGCCAGGACGGGCGAGCGGGTGGCGAACCAGTCCCCGCTGATGCGGTCGCCGGAAGGACGTTGTGCGATAGGCGCGGCCGGTTCAGGCGTCATGGTCTGCGTCTGCGTCCCGCAGCTGGCCAGAATGGCGCACGCGCTGATCCACATCCATCGTCGCATAGGGCTCCCTCCGCCTTGTCATGGCGCAAGCATAGAGCGGGCGCGGGGCGAGGAACACAGTCTTGCGACGCATTGTGGGGCAATCGCCCCAGCTTCACCGAAAACAGGCGGGCGCCGGGCCGCGGGGTCTGGTAGTCTGTCACCGATGGAAATGCTGAGTTGGGGGGGCTGGCCATGCGCATCGCGGCGTTCAATGTGGAAAATCTGTTCGATCGCGCGCGCGTCTTTAATGGCGAGGAGAAGGGCGCCTATGCCGATGTGCTGGAGGCGCATTCGGAGCTCAATCAGCTCTTTGAGCAGGAGACGTATACGGCGGCTCGCAAGACACGCATGCTGGCGCTGATCGAACAGCTGGGCATGCTGCGCCGTGATGAGGGGCGCTATACGCGCATCCGCAAGATCCGCGGCCAGCTGATTTCTCGCCCGCGCAAGCCGAAAGAGCCGTTCATTAAGGCCAAGGGCCGCAAGGACTGGGTCGGCTGGTGCGAGTTGCGCACCGAGGCGGTGAATGAGGTCGCCATGGCCAACACCGCCCGTGTGATCCGCGATGTCGCCGCGGATGTGCTGGCGGTGGTGGAGGCGGAAAGCCGTCCGGTGCTGAAACAATTCCACGAGATGATGCTGGAAAAGCTCGCTCTGCCCGAAGGCTACCGCCACATCATGATTATCGACGGCAATGATAGCCGCGGCATTGATGTCGGTTTGGCGACCCGCGAGGGGTTTCCCATCGGCGAAATGCGCAGCCATGTGGATGATCTGAAACCCGACGGTCACCCGATTTTCAGCCGCGATTGCCCCGAATATGAGGTGATGACGCCTTCCGGCGCGCGGCTGATGATCCTGCCCAACCATTTCAAATCCAAATTTGGCGGCAATGATCCGTCCAGCCGCGCCAAGCGCCGGGCTCAGTCTGAGGCTGTCGCCAGCTATTACAGACGTCTCGTGGATGAGGGCTGCGAGAATGTGGTGGTGCTGGGCGATCTCAATGACACGCCGGACAGTGAGGAGCTGGCGCCGCTCCTCGGCGAGACGGATCTGCGCGATGTGAGCGAGCACCCGGCCTTCACCGCGTTTGAGTTCAACGTCGAGAACGGCCATCGCGGTGTCGGCACGCTGGGCCTCGGCAATGATGATGACAAAATCGACTATGTGCTGTTGTCGCCGGCGCTGTTCGCCAAAGTCACGGCGGGCGGGATTTTCCGCAAAGGGGCCTGGCCGGGCTCACGGCCCAAACGCTGGGCGGTGTATCCGCAGTTGAAGCGCAAGCTGCACGCGGCGTCGGACCATCACGCGATTTGGGCTGATATCGCCATTTGACGTCGGCCTGGGACGGGCCCATGTGCAAGCGGTTATGTGCTGCACGCTGGGTGCTGTCGCCGGCTTTGCTGCATCGCACATCTGGTATGCGGATGCGTTGCGTATGTGTGGGTGTAGTTTGTTCGCACCTGCAGTATAACAAGTTTTGGTGAATCCGCCGGATGATCCGCCGGATGATCCGGCGATGCTGTCGATCATTGGGTGAGCCCATGGGCCGTTGGACCAACATCATTACCGCCGTCCTCATTGCTGTGGGGGTGGGCGTCTATTTCCTCGTGCGCGGCGGGGTGGACGCGGCGTACATGGCGGGCGCGTACACCGACGCGGTGGATGGCGCCGCGGCGGCTGAGGAGCGGTTTACCGTGGTCGCGACCATGCCGATCTGGGCCGAGCGACCTCAGCGCTTGACGCTGCGGGGGCGCACGGAGGCCAACCGCATGGTGACGCTGCGCGCTCAGACCGCAGGCGTCGTGGCGGAAGATCCCGCTCAGGAGGGCGCCTTTGTGGACGCGGGCGACACCGCCTGCCGTTTGGCGGTGGATGCGCGCGAGGCGCGGGTGAAAGAAGCGCAAGCGCGCGTGGCGTCCGCCGAGCTGGAGCTCAGTGGCGCGCAAAGTTTGGCGGAGCGCGGCCACCGGGGCGCCCAGCAAGTGGCGGCGGCCGAGGCGGCGTTTGAGGCCGCAGAGGCGGCGCTCCTGCAAGCGCGGCTGGACTTGGAGCACATCGACATTCGCGCGCCGTTTCAGGGCGTCTTCGATCAGAGGCTGGCGGAAATCGGCGATGTTCTCGCGGTGGGCGCCCCCTGCGGCGTGGTCGCGGAAATTGATCCCATCCTGGTGTCGTTGCGGGCGGCGGAACGCGACATCGCCGCTTTGTCGCTGGGTCAAACCGCCATGGTGCGGTTGATCACCGGCGAAACCTTGGAGGGTGTGGTGCGCTATGTCGCATACCGCGCCGATGACGACACCCGCACCTTCCGGGTGGAGGTGAGCGCGCCCAATAGCGAGGGCGCGGTGCGCGCGGGCCTGACCGCCGAAGTGACCCTGGCCGCCGGCGTGGTGGAAGCGGCCTTGGTGCCCACAGGTGTGTTGATGCTGTCCGATGAGGGCGTGTTGGGCGTGCGCACGGTGAACCACGAGGATCGCGTGCGCTTCGTACCGGTTCATGTTTTGGAGGATAGCCCCGAAGGCGCTTGGGTCAGCGGTGTGCCGCGCGATGAGCGGGTCATCACCTTGGGCCAGTATTTCGTTGATGACGGGGCTCGTGTCACCGTCACCAGCGCCGTTGCGGCGGGTGATGGCGCTGTTGATCCGGGCGCGTCCGTGGAGGACGGCGCCTGATGACCGGCATCGTCGACTTTGCGGTCAGCCGCGCACGGCTGGTGTTCGTCACCTGGTTGGTGGTGCTGGTGGCGGGCTTTGTCTCGTTTTTTCTTTTGCCGAAGGAAGCGGACCCCGACATCCCCATCCCCATCGTTTATGTGGGCGTGCCGCTGGAGGGCGCCTCCCCCGCGGATGTGGAGCGCCTGGTGGTGCGTCCGCTGGAGACGGAGCTGCGCACGCTGGAGGGGCTGAAGCAAATCGATTGCACGGCGTCCCAAGGCTACGGCAACTGCATCACCGAATTCGACATCAGCTTTGACCAGGACACCGCCATCCAAGATGTGCGGGCCCGGTTGGATGAAGCGCGTCGGCAGTTTCCAGCCGAGGTCGATGAGTGGTCCATTGAAGAGTTCAACGCCAGTTTGATCCCGGTGGTCATCGTCACGCTGTTCGGCGATGCGCCGGAGCGCACGCTGTTTGAAAAGGCTAAACAGCTTCAGGACGAGCTGGAGGCGCTGCCCAGTGTCTTGGAGGCCCAGCTGGACGGCGCGCGCGAGGAGTTGCTGGAAGTCATCATCGATCCGGCGAAGCTGGAGAGCTACGCCATCAGCTATGAGGAGCTGCTCAGCGCCGTCACCGCCAACAATCGTCTTATCGCCGCGGGCGCGTTGGAAACCGGGCCGGGAACCTTTGCGGTGAAGGTTCCGGGGCTGTTTGAGACCGACGCCGATGTGTTGGAGCTGCCCATCCGCGCCTCCGGCGATGCGGTGGTGACCTTGGGCGATGTGGCGCAGGTGCGCCGCACCTTTAAAGACGTGACCGGGGTGGCCCTGTTCAACGGGAAACCGGCTTTGGCGTTGCAGGTGACCAAGCGGCTGGGCGCCAACATCATTGAAACCACCGAAGCGGTGCGCGCGGTCACGGGCGCATTGTCGGAAACCTGGCCGGAGACGGTGCAGGTGGCGTTCAGCCTCGATAACTCGCGTTGGATCCGCGATTCCATCGCACAGCTGGGCACATCGGTCGGCACCGCGGTGCTGCTGGTGATGATCGTGGTTGTGGCGGCGCTTGGCCTGCGCTCGGGCCTGCTGGTGGGCGTGGCGATCCCGTCCTGCTTCTTGATGGCGTTTTTGATGCTCGGCGCGGCCGGCATGAGCGTCAATTTCATGGTGCTGTTCGGCATGGTGCTGGCGGTGGGCATGTTGGTGGACGCCGGCATCGTCATTGTGGAGTACGCCGATCGCAAAGTCGCCGAGGGGGTGGACCGGCGCGCGGCCTTCACCGAGGCCGGCCGGCGCATGTTCTGGCCCATTGTGTCGTCCACCGGCACGACCCTGGCGGCCTTCGTGCCGTTCCTGTTTTGGGACTCGCTGCCGGGCCAGTACATGTCGTTCTTGCCGCGCACCCTCATCTTCGTGCTGACGGCGTCGCTGCTCATGGCGCTCATTTTCCTACCCGTGTTGGGCGGCGCCTTCGGCGCCCGCCAGCGCGCGCCCATGAGCGTGACCGATGGCGATCCGCTCAAGGCGCGCGGGCCCATCGGCTATTATGCGCGGTTCACGCTGGGCATGGTGCGCCGGCCGTTGCTGGTGCTCATGGCGGCGTTCGCCGTCATTATCGGGATTTGGACGTGGTTCAGCGCGACGCCGCACCGGGCTGAGTTCTTCTTGGATGTGGAGCCGGAGCAGGCCTTCATTTATGTGCGGGCGCGCTCCAACGCCTCCGCATCGCAGGTGGCGCAATTGGCGGAGCAAGCCGAAGCCCGCTTGGCGGGCGTGGAGGGCGTGCGTTCGCTCTACACCACCACAGGCGGCGGCGGCGGGATCGGCTTCGGCGTCTCCGCGCCGCCGGACGACACGGCCGTGACCATTTTTGTCGACTTTGAACCCTTCGGCGTGCGCCCGGACGGGCGCCACGTGTTCGCCGAGATTGAGCGGCGTATGGCCGGCATGCCCGGCGTTATTGTCGAGGTCCGACCGCTGGAGAATGGACCGCCGGTGGGCAAGGACGTGCGGGTGGAGATCACCTCCAACACGCCGGCGCTCGTTGACGACGTGGCCCGTCGCGTGCGCGCCCAGCTGGATCAGACGGAGGGCCTGATCGCGGTGGAGGACACTTTGCCGCTGCCCGGTGTGGAATGGGTGCTGCGGGTGGATCGCGAGCAGGCTGGACGTTTTGGCGTTGATATCGGTCAAATCGGCGCCGCGGTGCAGCTGGTGACCAATGGCGTGTTGGTCGGCCGGTATCGTCCCGACGACGCCGATGAGGAAGTGGATATCCGCGTGCGCTTCGCCGAAGAGGCGCGCGACATCACCCAGCTGGACGCCTTGCGGGTGGCGACGCCCAACGGCCTGGTGCCCATCGCTAATTTTGTCGAGCGTACGCCCGAGCCCCGGGTGGCGCAGATCAATCGGCGCGACGGCCAAAGGGTGGTGGAGGTGCGGGCCAACGCCGATGCGGGCTATGCCGCCAATCTGATTATTGAAGACCTGAAAGTCTGGATCGACACGCAGGGGTTTGACCCCGCGGTGCGCATCAATTTTCGCGGCGCCGACGAAGAGACAGCGGAAGCTGGGGTGTTCTTTCTCGCCGCGATGGGGGCGGCTTTGTTTATGATGGCCGCGATTTTGCTGCTACAGTTCAACAACTTTTGGCATGTGTACTTGACATTGCAGGCCGTGGTTTTGTCTGTCACGGGCGTGCTGTTGGGTATCCAGCTGACATTTACCTATATCTCGGTGCTGATGGTGGGCACGGGCGTGGTCGCGCTCGCCGGCATCGTCGTGAACAACAACATTGTGCTCATCGACACCTATCAGCGCTTGCGCCGCGAGGGGTTTGCCGCCGATGAAGCGGTCGCGCGCACGGTGGCGCAGCGTTTACGGCCTGTCTTGCTCACCACCATCACAACCATTTGCGGCCTCTTGCCGATGGTGTTTCAGGTCAACGCCGATTTCATCGGCGGGCGCATCACCTTTGGCGGGCCGTCCGCGGAATGGTGGGTGCCGTTGGCCTCCGCCGTCGTGTGGGGGCTGGGCTTTTCCACCCTGCTCACCTTAGCGCTGACGCCGGTGCTTCTCGCCCTGCCCAGCCGCGTGGCCGCCGGCGCCGCTCTGGTGAGCCGGGTCGTTCGCCGTCACGTGCCAGGCCTGAGCCCGCCCGGTCCGCGTCCGGCTGAGTGACGGCGTGCGCTAAAGCGGCGCGCAGGCCGTTTCGAGCCAGGCCTGCGCCTTGCCGGCCAGCTGCGCGCCGATGCTGTCCCAGACCCGCGCGTGGTACGCGTCGAGCCAGCGCCGTTCCTCGCGATTGAGGCGGGATTTCAGGATCAAGCTGCGATCCAACGGGGCGAGGGTAAGGGTTTCAAAGCCCAACATGTCCCGTTCGCCGCCCTTAATGGGACTGGGGGACGTCACGGCTTGCAGGTTCTCGATGCGGATGCCGTAGGCCCCGGTTTTGTAGTAACCGGGTTCGTTGGAGACGATCATGCCAGGCGCCAGCGCCGTGTCGTTCATCACCCGGTGGATGCGCTGGGGCCCTTCATGCACGCTGAGATAGCTGCCCACCCCATGGCCGGTGCCATGATCATAGTCAAAGCCGGCGCGCCAGAGCGGCTGACGGGCGAGGGCGTCCAGCTGCGGGCCTGTGGTGCCGACGGGAAAACGGATAGTGGCCAAAGCGATATGGCCCTGCAGAACCTGGGTGTAGCGGGCGCGCATTTCCGGCGTCGGCTTGCCGATGGCGAGGGTGCGGGTGATGTCCGTGGTGCCGTCGCGATATTGGCCGCCGGAATCCACCAGATAGAGGCTCCCACGCTCCAAGCGGCGGTTGGTGGCGGTGGTGACCCGGTAATGGACGATGGCGCCATTGGGCCCGGCGCCGGAGATGGTGTCGAAGCTGAGATCCTCCAGCGCGCCCGTGTCCCGACGGAACGCCTCCAAGCGCTGGGCGGCGCTGATTTCATCGACGCTCCCGCTTGGACCCTCCAGCGACAGCCAGTGGAGAAACCGGCTCACCGCCACGCCATCGCGCCGGTGCGCGTTGCGGGCGCCCTCCAGCTCCACCGCGTTTTTACATGCACGCGGCAGGGCGCAGGGATCCAACCCGCGCGCGATGATGGCCCCGGCTTGCTCCAGAGTCGCAAACGTCCATTGGGACGCCCGCGTCGGGTCCACCCGCACGCGAAAGCCCTGTAAATCTTGCAGCGCTTGCGCCAGCGCCGCTTCGGGCAGCACCGCCACTGTGTCTCCGAGATGGGCTTCAGCCTCCGCCGTCAGCTTGCCCTCGTCCAAGAACAGCGTCACCGCGCCGGTTTTGTGCAGGATGGCGCGGCCCAGAGGTAGGGGAGTGTGGGCCACATCACCGCCGCGCAGATTGAGCACCCACGCAACCGATGCCGGGTCCGTGAGTACGGCCGCGTCGAGCCGCTCGGCCTCCAGCGCGATGGCGAGACGCGCCCGCTTGTCGGCATGGCTTTCCCCGGCGAAGGCCAGGGGGTGTGGCGTCACCGGCTTGGCGGGCGTGGCGGGGCGTGTTTTCCAGGCTTGGTCCAGCGGGTTGACCGGGCCGGGGGCTTAGAACG
>CAZGCB010000056.1:0-17325 GCA_964524065.1 uncultured Caulobacterales bacterium
CCGGCGTAAAATGACCCGATGAGATCTCATCAAACGGCGGAGCGGCGAACGGCGCGGTCCATTCGGAAAACAGAGGATTGCCGTCGATCATCGCGTGCGCGGTCTCCACGGAAGGTGTGTCCGCCCAGGCCGCAGGACCCGCCCCGGCGGTGATCGCGAGGGCCGCGCAAGCCGTCAGCAAACGGCGATGCACGCGGGTGAAAACAGACGATGCCATCGGATGCCTTCTAAGGTGCGGCCTTCAACGCGTCGCCATGTCGACAACGCGCGTGGCTCGCCAAACGTTACCAGCCCCGATCACGCAAATCGATGGCCGTTTGGCGCAAGTGGGCGCTGTTGATACGCGTTATGCAACGCGAAGATGCGTCGTATTAGGGCGTAAAATAAGTTGGCGAGCCCGGACCGACGGGCAGGTTGAGGCCAAAGGTCCACAGCACAAAGAACAGCGACCACGCCGCCAAAAAGAAAATCGTATAGGGCAACATCATCGCGATGAGCGTGCCGACGCCCAAATTCCGGTCGTAACGGGTGGCCCAGGCCAAGATCAGCCCAAAATAACTCATCATCGGCGTGATGATGTTGGTGGTGGAATCGCCAATGCGGTAAGCCGCTTGGATGACTTCGGGCGAATACCCGATCAGCATCAGCATGGGCACAAAGATCGGCGCGGTCACGGCCCACTGCGCCGAAGCCGAGCCTAACGACAAATTGATCACCGCGCACATCAAGATAAACAAAATAAAGACCAACGGCCCGGTGAGCCCGGCATCCTTCAGAAATTGCGCGCCGGCCACCGCGCTGATAGCGCCAAGATTCGTCCATCCGAAAAACGCCACAAATTGCGCCGCAAAGAACACCAAGACAATATACAGGCCCAGAGAAGATAACGCCGCCGCCATCGCGTCAATAACATCGCGGTCGGTTTTCATGGTCCCCACGGCTCGACCGTAAGCATAGCCTGTGACAATGAAGAAAATCAGGATCCACACCACAAACCCACGAAAGAAGGGGGAGTTGATGCGATCGCCTGTGTCCGGGTTGCGCAAGACCCCCCATTCGGGGATGAGCGTAAACGCCATCACCCCCAAGACGCCCAGCAAGGCCAGTCCAGCCCACACCAAGCCCTTCTTTTCCGTGGGACTTAGCGTTTCCATCATCCGCTTATCGAGAATGGTGGGGTCCGCCCGCTGTGGCTGATAGGGACCGAGTTTGGGCTCCACAATAAAGATACTGACGAGCGAGCCGACCGCTGTAATCAACAACGTCGAAGCCACCATGAAGTACCAGTTTGCAGTCGCCACCACGACGTAATCGGGCGCGATAAGGCGGGCGGCTTCTTGCGTGATTCCCGCCAGCAACGGGTCAATGGTGCCAATCAACAGGTTGGCGCTGTAGCCGCCCGACACGCCCGCGAATGCGGCCGCCATACCGGCCAAGGGGTGCCGGCCGAGGGCGTAGAACACCGCCCCGGCCAACGGAATCAGCACGACATACCCAACCTCCGAAGCCGTGTTGGAGACAATGCCGGCAAACACGATCGCCACCGTCACCACATGGCGCGGCGCCCCCAAAACCATCTCGCGCACCGCCGCCGACAGAAGCCCAGAACGCTCCGCCACCCCCACACCGAGCATGGCCACCAGAACCACGCCCAGCGGCGCAAAGCCTGTGAAATTGCTGGTCAGATTCGTGAAGATGCGCCGTACGCCGTCGCCATTCATCAGGCTGACGGCACGGATCATGCCGTCTTCCGCGACGCCGCGCGCGCCCGCCGGACGCGGATCCTCCACCGCCAGACCCATCCATCCGAAAAAGCCGGACAACAGCACGATGCCGACCGCCAGAACGGCGAACAAGGTCACCGGATGCGGGAGGAGATTTCCCAGCCATTCCACGCCATCGAGAAAACGGGTGAATGCGGAACGGCGCCGGGTGGCCGCCGGCGGCTGCTGAAGCGTCATGGGTAATCTCCACACTCACCTGTTTCTGCACCAGGCGTGACGACAGACCTTTGAGCCCGCGCCGTCCATCAAACGAGCGGCGCCGGGCGTCATGACAGCGCACCCCGACCAGCGCACCCCGCGCCACGCGGTTCGCCCGAAATACCGCTCGCAGCTGCTGGAGGCCTACACACGCCCGCGCCGTCCCGGGCCGGCCCCTAGCACAATGCCTACAGGCCATAAGGACCTTTAGATGTCGCGGGAATCGAGGATGGCTTCGATATCGTCCATGATGCGGTTCATCCGCGCGGCGACGGCGCGATACGGCTCAGGGCTCGCCATATCGAGTCCCGTGGCGAGCTTCAGCTCATAAGGGTAATCCGATCCGCCAGCGCGCAACATGGTCATATACTTGCCCAGAACCTCCTCGTCGCCTGCGAGGATTTTCTCGGTGTAGTACGCCGAGGCCGCAATCGAGGTGGAATACTGGAACACATAAAAGTCGTAGTAGAAATGCGGGATATAGGCCCACTCCAAAGCATAGATTTCGGGGATGTCCGTCACGCCCTCATCGGTGCCATAATACCGTTTGACGATATCATAATAGATCTCGGTCAGCCGCTCGCCCGTCAGCGGGTTTCCGGCTTCCACTTCCTCATGAATGGCGAGTTCAAATTCCGCAAACTGGGTTTGCCGGAAATAGGTGCCGCGCATTTGCTCCAATGCATAGGTGAGGAAGAACAAACGCTCATCATCATCGCGCGCATTCTGAACCATCATCTCCTGCGCCAGCATCTCGTTCGTGATGGCCGCGGTTTCGGCGACAAAAATCGAGTAGCGCGCGGTTTCAAACGGTTGGGCTTCGTTCGACAGCAGAGAATGGAGCGCGTGCCCCCATTCATGCGCGAAGGTGGAGACGCTGTCATAGGTGTCTTGGTGGTTCAGCAGAACAAACGGGTTGGCGTCATACACCCAGCCGGACATGTAGGCGCCGGAGCGTTTGCCTTCACTGGGATACACATGCATCCAACTTTGATTGTAGATCGCGTCACTCAGCGTCTGCGTGTAGGCGGCGCCTAAGGGCTCGGTGGAGGCGATGGTGATTTCCGCCGCCCGCTCAAGACTGAACGTGTCTTCGGTGACGACCAGGTTCGGGTAAATGTCGTGATAGGCGATCTGCTCAAGGCCCATCATGCGTTCGCGCAATTCCATATAGCGGTGTAGCGTCGGCAGCGCGGCATTCACCTCATCCACCAGCGTGCGGTAGACCGCCTCGGGCAGGTTGTCGTCTGACAGCGCCGCTTGGAGTGCGTTGTCATAGTCCCGCTCGCGCGCGTTAAAGACTTGTCCTTGCACATGCGTGTTCAAGGTTTCGCCCAACGCGCTCTCGAACTGATCAAACGTCCCATAAAAGGCTTCAAACACCGCAATGCGATCCTCGCGGTTTTGGGCGGCGCGGGCGCGCACATAGCCTTGCGCGTCCAGGCGCACATCCTCACCGGTGCTCAGCGCCACCGTCGGCCAGGGAATGTCGGAGTTCATCAGCTGCGAGTAGATCCGCTGCGCCCCCGAGAGCGGCAGTCCGGCGCCCGCCAGCAGACGCTCGCCGCGCGCATCCAGCGTATGCGGCGCCCGGCGCAGCGTGTCGCGCAGATCGACCGCGTGCTTCTCCAGCCGCGGCTCGGCGGCGATATAAGCTTCGATGGTGTCTTCGCCCAGTTCTTGGACCGCAGGACTGATCCAGGAGACGGCCTGGCTGAAGGTGCTGAACATCTGCTGTGCGGCGCCGCGACGCCCCAGGCCCTCCGCCTCGCGCAAATCCTCGTCGGCCTTCAAGGACGCATAGGTGAAGACGCGATAGGCCTTCAGCGCCAAGACGGAAACAGCATCATAGGTGTCCGCAACGGATGCGGCGCTGTCGCCGAATGTCGCGCGACGCGCTTCAATGTCATCCAGACTGGCGAGAATCTCCCGGCGCGCCGTCTCCCAGTCTTCGGGCGAGGCAAAGAGTTGAGTCAGGTCCCACTCCGTGGCGATTTGCGTCGCAGACGCGCCATTGGCGGCGTCGGCCGCCACATTCGACGCCCCGTCCTGACCGCACGCCGCCAAGGGCGCCGCCAAAGCGACCACGCACGACGTCACCAGCCAATGTTTCACGCGTCCCATCTGTGCTCTCCTGTGTGGGCGGCGTGCGCTTGGGGCTCACCGCGAACTCAACAGCCCGCATGCTAGCCTCAGGGCCCGGTCCAACACCAGCCATCGTCGCGGCGCAAGCGCTGCACGAAAGCACAAGCGCCAAAAGCACACCGACAGCGTGCTGGTCATGGCGCCCTGTATGGCGCTTCAACACGCTCTTTGATGCTGCGGACGAAACAAGAAGCCGCATGGGGATGCCCACGCGGCCCCGTGAAACGCGCACCAAACGGCGCCATCACCGCGTGGATGGCCCAGTTCTTCCCACCAGAATGTTCAAAGGAACCGGCAAAAACGTGGGCGCTGGCGCGACGGTTCAGCCCTGCGCGCTGGGCAATTGATAATCGCCAAAGCGTTCGCGCAGAGCGCGTTTGTTGTTCTTGCCCGTGGCGCCCAGGGGGATATCGTCCACAAAGACAACATCGTCGGGCATCCACCATTTGGCGATCTTCCCTTCCAATTGCGCCAGCACCTCTTCTTTGGTGAGCGTCGCGCCCTCAATCGGTTGAACAATGAGCAGAGGGCGCTCATCCCATTTGGGATGGTGGACGCCGATGGCCGCCGCATTGGCGATTTGGGGGTGGCCGATCGCAATGTTCTCCAAATCCACGGAGGAGATCCACTCGCCGCCCGACTTGATGACATCCTTAGCGCGGTCGGTGATTTGCATGGTTCCATGCACGTCGATGGTCGCGACATCGCCGGTGTCCAAATAGCCTTCTTCATCCAGGACTTGCCCGCCAGCGCCTTTGAAATAGCTCGCGGTCACCCCAGGGCCGCGCACCATGAGCCGGCCGGACGTTTCACCATCCCACGCAACGGCTGCGCCCTCATCATCGACGATCTTCAATTCCACGCCGAAGGGGGGACGTCCTTGCTTAAGCTTGTAGCTTAACAGCTCGTCCCGCGAGAGGCCCTGCAAGGTGGCTGGCGGCACATTGGCGGTGCCCAAGGGCGAGGTTTCCGTCATGCCCCACGCGTGGATGATACGCACGTCGTAGTCTTCCTCAAAGGCCCGCAGGATGGATTCCGGCACCGCCGTGCCGCCAATCACGACTTTGCGCAAGTGAGGCAAGCTTCCGCCATTGGCCTTCATGTATTGCAGCAGCCCAAGCCACACCGTCGGCACCGCAGCGGTGGCGGTGACCTTCTCCGCATTGAGGAGATTGTAGACGGACTCCCCGTCCAGCCTGGGGCCGGGCATGATCATGTTCGCGCCGATGGCCGGGCAGGAAAACACGAGGCCCCACGCATTCGCGTGGAACATGGGGACAATCGGCATGATTGAATCGCCCTGCGCCAAGCCGAGCGCATCCGGCGCCAGCGTCATGAAGGTATGCAGCATATTGGAACGGTGCGTGTAGACGACGCCCTTGGGATCGCCTGTCGTGCCGGAGGTGTAGCACATGCCGCAGGCCGCCGTTTCAGGGAACTGGCCCCACGTGAACTCGGCAGGTTGGCCTGAGATCCACGCCTCGTACTCCACAATGGGAATGGAGACGCCGGTGAACACGGACGGATCGCCATAGACCACGAGCGCCTTAAGGGTCTTCAGCTCCCCCGCAATCGCGTTGATGATCGGGGCGAACATGGCGTCAACGGCCAAGATCTGATCTTCAGCGTGATTGATGATCCAAGCGATTTGGCCGGGGTGCAAACGGGGGTTGATGGTGTGCAGCACTGCCCCCATCCCCATGGCGCCATACCAAGTCTCCAGGTGTTCGGCGGTGTTCCACGCCAAGGTGGCGACTCGATCGCCGGGCGTGATGCCATGGCTGGCCAAAGCCGATGAAACTTGCTTCGCGCGGCCATGGACAGCCGCGTAGGTGGTGCGTGTAAACGATCCGTCCGGGCGGGCGGTGACAATCTCGCGGGTGGCGTGGTTCATACTGGCGTGATCGATGATCTTATCGACGGTCAGCGGCCAGTCCTGCATGGTTCCGGGAATACCCGTCATGACCGACCCCGCGTCCCCATTCTTGGGCGCTGAATCGTCGGCGCCACCCTTTTTGAAGAACATCCAACCCTCCCATAAGCGCGAACGCGGCCCAGCCCGTTAGGCGCGATCAAACCATGCTCGAAAGTTGGGCCGCTCTGCTATGCGCAGAACGCCTTATGTCGGGGCGACCGCAGTCGGGCCAGCCGCCCAGGCCCACACAAAATGGTCAGGTGAACATGCCCCCTGCCGCGAGCGTGTCGCGCACAATGCCTGGCGCGCGGAAACGCGCGCCATAGCGCTGGGCGAGCCCTTCGGCGCGATCAATGTAGTTCTGCAGCCCATACGTATTCACGAACTGGACATACCCGCCCGTCCATGGCGGCGCGCCAATGCCAAAAATCGAGCCGATATTGGCGTCGGCGACCGTTCGCACCACGCCCTCTTCCAGGCATTTGAGCGCTTCGTTCACATTGCTGAACAGCAAGCGATCTTTGATGTCTTGATCGCTGACGTCCGCATTGACGTCCGATTTGAAGTAAAGCTCGCGCAGCTTTGGCCACAGCGTCTTTTGGCCGTCCTGATAGTCGAAGTACCCGCCATCGCCATGGTGGCGGCCGCCGCGATTGTAGTGTTTCACCAAGGTTTGCTGGAGGGCGACCCCCTCGGGACGCAACTGGTCGTCTTCCTTCAGAAGGCCGGTGCGCATTTGTGTTTCGAGGATCTCGACCCCCAGGCGCAGGCTGACCTCGTCATTCACCGTGAGAGGGCCCACCGGCATGCCGAGCGCTTTGCCCAAATTGTCGACGCGAATGGGGTCCACCCCCTCGGCGACCAGCTGGGCCGCTTCGGTCAACTGAGCGCCAAAGGTGCGCGAGGTGTAGAAGCCGACATGATCAGTGACGACGATCGGCGTCTTTTTGATTTGTTGTACAAAATCAAACGCCTTGGCCAAAGTTTCATCATTGGTCTTTTCGCCGCAGATGATCTCCACGAGCGGCATCTTGTCGACCGGCGAAAAGAAGTGAATGCCGATAAAGCGCTCGGGCGCGCTGGCGGCCTCCGCGAGGCGCGTGATGGGCAGGGTTGAGGTGTTGGAGCCCCACACACCCGCCTCCGCCACATATTGCTCGGCGTCGCGGACGATCGTGTTTTTGAGGTCCATGTCCTCGAAAACAGCCTCAATGATCAAATCACAGCCGGCCAGATCGGCATTGTCAGCGGTCGGCGTGATCCGCGACAACACCGCAGCTTTCTTGGCCTCATCAGCGCGACCACGGTGAATCGCTTTGTCCAGAAGCGCCGCGCTGTAGGCCTTGCCGGCCGCGGCGGCGTCGACCGAAACGTCTTTAAGCACGACGGGAATACCCGCCATGGCGGCCACATAGGCGATGCCTTGCCCCATCATGCCGGCGCCAATAACGCCCAACTTCGTCACAGACGATGGTTCCGGCGCCGTCGGTCGGCTGGCGCCGCCATTCACCTGGTTCAGCTGAAAGAAAAACGCCGTCATCATGTTTTTCGCCTGCGGCGTGGTCACCAGCGAGGCGAAATTGCGCGACTCCACCCGCAAGGCGGCGTCAAAACCAATCGTCACCGCTTCCACGGCGGTTTGCAGGATGCGTTCGGGCCCCGGAAGGTTGCCGCGGGTCTTTTGCTTCAACATGTGCGGGGCGAGCATGGCCACTTGCGCGACGCTCGGGCGCCCGATGGCGCCGCCGGGGATTGTGTGGCCCTGTTGATCCCAAGGCTGCACATCCGCCCCACAGTCTTGGGACTCCAAAATCCAGGCCTTGGCGCGCGGCAATAAGGCGTCGATGTCCGCGACGGTTTCATGAATCAGACCGGCCTGCGCCGCTTTGGCGCCGCGGACTTTCTTGCCCTCTAAGAGGAAAGGCAGCGCATCTTGCAAACCCAACAGGTGGGTCAGGCGCACCACGCCGCCGCCCCCGGGAAGCAGGCCAAGGCCAACCTCCGGCAGCCCGATTTCGACGCTTTTATCATCCCACGCGATGCGCCGGTTGCAGCACAGCGCCAGCTCATAGCCGCCGCCCAAAGCCGCGCCGTTGATGGCGGCCACGACCGGAACCGGCAGCGTCTCCAGGCGGCGCATCATCGCCTTGGTCCGCTCCACATAGTCGAAGAGCTTTCCTTCATCACCGGGCTGCGCCGCGATCAGCATGTTGAGATCACCGCCCGCGACGAAGGTTTTCTTGGCGGAGGTGATGATCACGCCCCGCAGCTCGGGCTCCGCCTCCAGCCGCTCCATCGTATCGCTGAATGCGGCGAGAAACTCGGCATTCATGGCGTTGACTGGGCCCGTCATGTCCATGGTGATGGTGACGACGCCGTCCGCGTCCTTATGATAGTCGAACACGCTCATGGGTCTTATCCTTGTCGTGGAGTCTTTAGAGGCGCTCGATCAGAGTGGCGATGCCCATGCCGCCGGCCGCGCACAGAGCCAACATGCCGCGCTTCACGTTCCGGCGTTCCAGCTCGTCCAAGACGATGCTGACCAAGATCGCCCCTGTCGCGCCGAGCGGATGGCCCATGGCGATGGCGCCGCCATTCACATTGATCTGCTCATGGTCGAGCTGCATGTCGTCCATGTAGCGCAGCACAGCGGAGGCGAAGGCCTCATTGAGCTCCCACAGATCAATATCCTCGGGCTGGAGGCCGGCGATCTTGAGGCATTTGCGCGTCGCCGGCGCCGGGCCGAGGAACATCAAGGTCGGGTCCGTCGCCACGACAGCACTCGCCACGACCCGGCCACGCGGCTCCAAGCCCAAATCCTTGCCGGCCTTTTCGCTGCCGACCAGGACCGCGCTGGCGCCATCCACAATACCCGACGAATTGCCAGGCGTGTGGATATGGGTCACCCGCTCAGCCTCGGGGTATTTCTGCAGCAAATGCTCATCCAGGCCCATCGCGCCTAGCGCTTCGAAGGCCGGCTGGAGCATCGCCAATTTGGCCGCGGACGTATCGCGCTTGATGACGTCATCCTTCTCGAGGATCGGTAAGCCATTGCGGTCTTTCACCGGCACGACGGATGTGTCGAACCAGCCCGCGTCCTGCGCTTGGGCGGCGCGCTTTTGACTCTCCAGCGCATACGCATCGGCGCGCTCACGGGTGTGACCATAGAGGGTGGCGACCATATCCGCCGAGAGCCCCTGCGGCACCGACACCTGATCCATGGCGAACTGCGGATCGAGCAACAACGCGCCGCCGCTAGACCCCATGGGGACACGCGACATGCTGTCCACACCGCCGGCGACCACCAGATCCGTCCAGCCCGACAGCACTTTCTGCGCGGCGGAACTCACCGCATCCAAACCAGAGGCGCAGTAGCGATCCAGCTGGACGCCGGGGATCGTCTCGCTCCATCCCGCGTGCAGGGCGATCGTCTTGGCGATATCCGCCCCTTGCTCCCCCACCGGCGCTGTGCAGCCCATGATGACGTCTTCAACATAGGCCGTGTCGAAATCATGCCGCTGCTGCAATTCGCGCAGAAGCCCCGCGCCCAGCTCGATCGGTTTGACTTCATGAAGCGCGCCCGTCGCCTTGCCTTTACTTCGGGGCGTACGCACAGCATCGTAAATATATGCGTGAGTCATGTGTTTTCATGTCCATGTTGAAGGGCGCAACGACGGGATCGGTTGGCGCTCTCAAAGCGTCCGCGAGATCAACTCCTTCATGATCTCGTTGGCGCCGCCATAGATCCGGTGAGCGCGCAAGTCCGCATAGGCGCGCGTGATGGGGTATTCGAGCATGTAACCGTATCCGCCATGCATCTGCACGGCTTGGTCCGCCACCTCGAACGCCATCTCGCTGGCCCAATACTTGGCCATAGCCGCATGTTCAGGCGTGAGTTTCCCGTCGAGCATTTGCTCGACGCATTTGTCGATATACGCCTGTCCCACGGCGATCTTGGTTTTCATTTCCGCGAGCTTAAAGCGCACATCTTGGAAGTTCGCCAGCGGGCGGCCGAACGCCTCGCGTTCGCGCGTGTAGCGGAGCGCCTCTTGAAAGCAAAACTCGGCGCCGGCGACGGAAATGACGCCGATGATCAAGCGCTCCCAGGCCAGCTCGCCGAACAGCATGGCGATGCCATCACCAGTACGCGTGGGGCCCCCGAGAATATTGGACTGCGGCACCCGCACGCCGTCGAAGTTCAAGATGCAGGTATCTTGCGCTTTCTGGCCGAGCTTTTTCAGCGGCTTTTCTTTGGTGAAGCCCGGCCGGTCGGTCTCAACCAAAATCAGTGAAAGCTGACTGTTCGCACCGCCCGGCTCAACAATCTGCGCGGCCACGATCACCAGGTCGCTCATATACCCGTTGGTGATGAAAATCTTCGACCCGTCGAGCACCAGATCGTCGCCATCAACGGCCGCTTTCGTGCGAATGCCCTGCAAGTCCGAGCCCGTCCCAGGCTCCGTCATCGCAATGGCGCCGATCATCTCGCCACTGGCCATTTTGGGCAGAAACGCCTGCTTCTGAGCCTCCGTGCCGTAGTTCACCACATAAGGTGCGACGACATCTGAATGCACAGCAAAGCCCGGCCCCAACGCGCTGGCGCGCGCTTGCTCCTCCATCATCACAATACTGAAGCGGCGATCAAGGCCCAGCCCGCCATAAGCTTCCGGCGCTGTCGGGCACAAAAAGCCCCGCTCGCCGGCTTTCAACCAGACCTCACGACTGACCTGCTGATCCTGCTCCCAAGCGTCATGATGGGGCAGCACCTCGGCGGCGAGAAATTTGCGAAATGAATCGCGAAACAACTCGTGCTCCGCCTCGTACAGCGTTCGCTCCAGCACCGGCTCCTCCCGTTCTATCGTTGCACCAAGAAAAGCAGCCGCAGCGTCATACAGCCAGTCAAAAATGTTCACCCTGTATCGAATGCATCGATATCAAGACTCGGCTTCGAGCGGATGGTTCCGAAGCGCCGCGAGGCAGGAGCGGACACTTCGGCTGAGCGTCCAGCGCGCCAAACGCGCGGCCCCGAGCGCAATGGGGTCGAAGATTTCAAGGTCAAGCAGAGCGAAACGGTTCTTAAAAGCGCGCGTGCGCGCATAACTCTCCGAAACAATGCCAAAAAGATCGGACTGGGCGATCACAGTGGCGACCACCGAGAAATTCTCGATCACGTGAAGCCGTCGGCGCGGCTCAAAATTGCCCGCACTCAGCAACTCGGCCAGTCGATTGGCGTAGCGGCTGTAGAGATCGGGCGCGACAATCTTGTACTGGGCGATATCATCAAACCCGATGCTGTCCTGACGCAGGACAGGATGCCCCTTCCGACAAAACAGCTGCACCGACAGGCGCGCGACACGCTCAGCCACAAAGTCGCGCTCGCGGGTCAAGCTGTCCATCGGCGCCAATAGAAGATCAAGATCGCCCTGCTTCAGCAAATGGACACCGCGCTCCACCGGCAGCGCTATCACGGTGAGACAAATCTCCGGCGAATCCCGCAGCAGCCCCGCGATCACGCGATTGTACAGCCCCTCCTGCGATGCGGGCGCAATCCCCAACCGCAAAAACGCGTCCGCGTCTATTTTGCGCGACTTTGCGTCTTCGATCAGCACATCGAAATCGGCCACGATGCGCTCCGCCCGCGCCAAAAACTCGCGCCCTTCCGGTGTGGCGATCACGCCGCGGGCGGTTCGCAGAAACAGGGTGAAGCCGAGATCCTGCTCCACATCCGCGACCGCCTTGGTCAGCGTCGACTGGCTAATGTTGAGCGCCTCGGCCGCGGCGGAGAAAGAGCCAAAACGGTCCACGCCAACCACTTGCTTCAGCTTGTTGGATGTAAACATGCCCTATGCCTTAAATCGATATTGCTTCCAAAAGATAGAGTGGATCGACGGGGACATCCTGGCTAGCGTGTGACCGCTGGTGGCCCGCCGCTCGGGCCAAAACGGGAGGGATCATATGGGAGAGCGGCCGCTCACGGGGCTTCGCATTCTCGAGTTCGCCGGCATTGGACCCGGCCCGTTTTGCGGCATGGTGTTGTCCGATCTCGGGGCCGATGTGGTGCGTATCGACCGGCCCGGGGTCGCCCCCATGGGCGTGGGGCCGGTGACCGGACGGGGACGCCGCTCCGTCGCACTCAACCTCAAGGATCCCGATGACACAGCCATGGCGTTGGCCTTAATCGAAAAGGCCGACGGCTTGTTTGAAGGGTTTCGCCCCGGTGTGATGGAGCGCATGGGGCTGGGCCCGCAGGACGCCCTCGCCCGCAATGGCGCACTCGTGTACGGGCGTATGACGGGATGGGGGCAAAGCGGGCCGCTGGCCCAAGCGGCGGGCCACGATATCAATTACATCGCCATTTCGGGCGCTTTGGGCTCCATGGGACGTCCCGGACAGCCCCCCGCCCCACCGCTGAATCTGGTCGGCGATTATGGGGGCGGGGCCATGTTTCTCGCCCTTGGCATGCTCGCGGGCCTTCTGCGCGCGAAGGCGACCGGCGAGGGGCAAGTCATTGATGCGGCGATGTCCGACGGCAGCGCTCTGCTCATGGCGTTGTTCCACGATTTAAAGGCGGTCGGCTTGTGGAGCGAAACCCGTGGCGCGAACGTTCTCGATGGCGGCGCACACTTCTACGATACCTATGAATGTGCCGACGGCCGCTATATCGCCCTGGGCTCCCTTGAACCGCAATTCTACGCGCTGCTTCTAGAGAAAACGGGTCTGCGCGACGACCCTCAATTCACCCCACACATGGACGCCGCACGCTGGCCGACCCTAAAGCCGAAACTTGCCGCCGTAATCCGCACAAAAACCCGCGCGCAGTGGTGCGCGATCATGGAGGGCTCCGATGTGTGCTTTGCCCCCGTCCTATCCCTGACGGAAGCGGCGGAACACCCCCATAATGTGGCGCGCGAAACCTTCATTGAGATCGATGGAGCGCTGCAGCCCGCTGCAGCCCCGCGCTTTGCCGGCGCGCCCCACACCCCGCAGCGGGCCGCCCCCGAGCCGGGCGCGCACACCGATGAGGTCATGCGGGACTGGGGCGTGACGGACTGACGATACCCGGCGACGCGTCAACAGAAAGCCCGGCGGGCGGCGGCGCCGCGGGCCGCCCCCAACAGTGAGACGGACCACCGTCTTCGGCTATGAGTGTGGCGGCGAGCTGACCTGAAGCTGCGCCGCCATAGACCGGGCGAAGCACTCCACATACGCCGTGAGCTCGGCGGGATCGCGAACAAATTGGGCTTGGAGAATCAGCCCGCGCAGAAAAATCCGGCACACACCCCAAAGGCGCCGCATATCTTCGCCTCCCTGCGACGATTCAAAGAGCTCAAGGGCGACCGCGTTCATGTCCCTGTCCCAGGTCACAAGCCGGGAGGAGAGCTGCGCGCTCAGCGCCTTGTCCGTTCGCACAGCGACCAGGATCTCGATCAACGCGCGCCCGCCCCCCGTATAAACGACGTTGTTCCACATATAGGCGAAGAACCGAGCTATTAACTCTTCATTCGAGTTGGGCGCGCCTACTTGATCGTGCTGAATGCTTTTGATGTCGCAGCTTCTTTGCGTGGCCTCCTTCAGCAACATGTCGGTCGTGTCCGCGATCAGCTCGCTCTTACTTTTATAATGATGCGTCAGCGCGCCACTCGACACCTCCGCGATCTTCAAAATCGCACTCAACGTGGTTTCCGAATAGCCGTGTATGTTGAGCGCCTTCACCGTCGCCCGACGCAGCTTGGCGCGCGTGAGCTCAGACTTTTGTTCGTGTTTGTTTGTGGCCGGTCTTTCCACCATCGAGCCGCCATAACCTTCCGCACGCCAGTCGATCACACCCCGATCAGCATTCGCTCTGGGCTGGGCTTGTCAACCGCGATGGGAAACCGTAAAAATACAAAAAGAGCGCTCGGTATTTTTATCGCGCGTCGGCGATAGGGCGGATCATGCGCGCAGACATCGTCATCGGGGGCGCCAGCGGGTTCTGGGGCGAGGCGTCACATGCAACGGCGCAGCTGCTGCAGACTCCAAAGCTCGACTTCCTCGTTTACGATTTCCTGGCCGAGATCACGATGTCGATCATGGCGCGCGCGCGGGCCAAAGACCCAAGCCTTGGCTATGCGACGGACTTTGTCACCGCGGCGCTCCAGCCGAACTTGAAAGCCATCAAAGCACGGGGCGTGCGGGTCATCGCCAATGCGGGCGGAGTGAACCCGCAGGCCTGCGCGCATGCGGTGCGGGCGCTCGCAGAAGGGCTCGGCGTGGAGGTGAAAGTTGCGGTGATTGCGGGCGATGATCTGATGGCGCACGCCGCCACGTTCGCGGCCGAGGGGGTGACGGAAATGTTCTCCGGCGCGGCCTTTCCCGCCGCGGAAACGATTGCCTCCATCAACGCGTATCTGGGCGCTTTTCCCATCGCCGCCGCGCTTGATGAGGGGGCGGACATCATCATCACGGGCCGCTGTGTCGACAGCGCGTTGGCGCTGGGCGCGTGCATTCACAGCTTTGGCTGGGAGCCGTCCGATTTCGATAAGCTGTCGGCGGGGTCCTTGGTGGGGCACTTGCTCGAATGCGGCCCGCAAGCGACCGGGGGCAATTTCACCGACTGGGAGGAGGCCGGCGATATCGCGGAGATTGGCTACCCGCTGGCGGAGGTGACGCCGGATGGGCGCGCGACGCTGTTCAAGCCTGAGGGAACCGCTGGGACGGTGACGCCGCTGAGTGTCGGCGAGCAAATGCTCTATGAGATTGGCGATCCGCGGGCCTATCGGCTGCCGGACGTGACCTGTGATTTCGCTGGGGTTCAGTTGGAGTCCGTTGGGATCGACCGGGTTCAGATCAGCGGCGCTGCGGGCCGGGCGCCGAGCCGCACCTACAAAGCCAGCGCGACCTATGCGGACGGATTTCGTGCCGGCATGGTCACCCAATTCAATGGCTTCGACGCCCCGCGCAAGGCGCACCGTTTCGCCGACGCCGCCTTGGCGCGCGCGCGGAACATCTTACACGCCATGAACGCGCCCGACTTTGACGAGGTGTCGATCGAAGTGATGGGCGGGGACACCGGCGCCGCGCCCGGCTATGGGGAAGTCGCTTGCGCCATCGCCGCCCGACACCGCGATGCGCGCGCCATTGGGCTGCTGCTGCGGGAAATCACGGGGCTGTTTCTCGCCACGCCAGCGGGGGCGAGCGTGTTTACAGGCGCCGGACGCCCGAAGCCTTCGCCGGTGGTGCGGTTGTTTTCCATGCTCGTCGATAAGGATCGCGTTCCGATCACCATCGATCTCGGCGATGGGCCGCAGCCCTTTACGCCGCCGGACGTCAGCTTTGACAGCGCCGAGCCGCAGCAAACCGCACCGGAGCCGCCTGAGCTGGGGGCGGAAACGGAAACCGTGCCCTTGATCCGGCTGGCCGTGGCGCGTTCTGGCGATAAGGGGGACAAAGCCAATATCGGCGTCATGGCGCGACAGCCCGACTATTTGCCCTTTATTTGGGCGGCGCTGTCGGAGGCGGCGATCGCCGAGCGCTTCGCGGCCTATGCCCCCGGCGCGATTGAGCGGTTCCATTTGCCGGGCTCACACGCCATGAACATTCTGATCGATGCGGTCTTGGGCGGCGGCGGCATCGCCAGCCTGCGCATGGACAGCCAAGCCAAAGGCTATGGCCAAAAACTGCTGGCGCACCCCATCCCGATCCCCAAAGGCTTGCTCGACGCGTGAGGCTTGTCCCCCGCGCGCGCCGTCTTGGAAGGAGGCCCGATGCCTGTCTTTAAATCGAAGCTGCAGACCCATTCTGAAGGGTTCAAGCAGAACCGCGAAGACATGCTGGCGCTCGTGGCGCGCATGCGCGCGCTGCAGGAACGTGCGCGGGCCAAGTCGCAAAAGCGCATGGACCGCTTTCGCGAGCGCAATCAACTCACACCGCGCGAGCGCCTGTCACAGCTTCTCGATCCCGGCATGCCCTTTGTCGAGCTGCACAATATGGCGAACTATTTGGTGGAGGAGCCGGATCCGCAGAAGAGCATTCCCGGCGCGAGCGTGATCTTGGGCATCGGCTTTGTGAATGGCGTGCGTTGCATGATCAACGCCAATGATAGCGGCATCGCCGCGGGCGCTGCGACACCGATGACGGTGCCGAAAACCAAATCCGGCCTCGATATCGCGATGCGCCAAAAGCTACCCTTGATCCAGCTGGTGGAAAGCGCGGGCGCCAATCTGCTCAATTACACCGTCGAGCTGTGGGCCCATGGCGGCTACATGTTTTACGGCCTGGCGCGGCTGTCGGCGGCGGGGGTGCCGACGCTGGTGGTGTTGCACGGGCCGTCCACGGCCGGCGGCGCGTACCAGCCAGGCCTGTCGGACTATGTCATCGGCGTCAAAAACAATGGCATGGCGGCGCTGGCCGGCGCGGCGCTCACCAAAGCCGCGACCGGAGAAGTCGCCGATGAACGCGAGCTAGGCGGCACCGAAATGCACGCCAGCGTGTCTGGCCTTGTCGAGTATCTGGCGGAGGATGACGGCCATGGTCTCGCCATCGTCCGCGATGTGATCGCCGGATTGGATTGGAACAAGCGGGTCAGCGGCGCGCCGCCCAGTGCATTTCGCGAGCCGCTTTATGATGTGGACGACATCGCCGGCCTCGTCCCGGTCGACTACAAGACGCCCTATGACGCCCGCGAATTGGTGGCGCGGCTCGTCGACGGCTCTGAATTCACCGAATTCAAATCCCGCTATGGCCCCGCGACGGTGTGCCTGCAGGCGGAAATCTACGGCCAGAAAGTGGGCGTTATCGCCAATAACGGGCCGATCGATCCCAACGCCGCGGCGAAATGCGGCCAGTTTGTCCAGCTCTGCGATCAAGCCGATATGGCGCTGATTTTTCTCAACAACACCACCGGCTACATGGTGGGGACGGAGTATGAGCAGGCCGGCATGATCAAGCACGGCGCGAAGATGATTCAGGCCGTCTCCAATGTGCGTGTGCCGAAAATCTCCGTCTATGTCGGCGCCAGCTTCGGCGCCGGCAATTACGGGATGTGCGGCTATTCCTACAATCCCGATTTTCTGTTCACCTGGCCGAACGCGCAAACCGGCGTGATGGCCGGAGAATCCGCCGCCACGACCATGGCCGAAGTGGCCCGGGCCACCGCTGCGCGCAAGGGGCAAGAGTTTCCCGAAGATCTCGTCGAACAGCAGAGCCAGATGCTCAAAGACATGTTCGACCGCCAGCACCACGCCTTCTACACCTCCGGTCGTTGCCTGGACCACGGCATGATCGATCCGCGCGACACCCGCAAAG
>CAZGCB010000057.1:0-17169 GCA_964524065.1 uncultured Caulobacterales bacterium
TCCAGTATACTCCCTTAGCAGGGGAGCGCCTTCGACCACTCGGCCACGACTCCACCGACCGTCCTATAAGGGAATGTGCTGGGGCGCAAGCGAGCCGAGACGGCGCTCGCCCGCGTGCGCCCCAGCGTCTCAGTCGCCAAAGCCAATTTGGTAAGTGAGGGCGATGCGCGGGCTGATCCCGGGCTCGCTGACGCCCTCAAACACCCGTTCATAGTCTTCGTCAAACACGTTATCGATGCCCGCATCGATGCGCAGACCGTTCAAAAACGCTGGCGACCAGGTGCCATAAACATCCACCACGGCGTAGCTGTCGCGTTCTTCGGCGACCACCAGTTGACCTGTATCAAGTGCTTCGGAGCGCTCAAACGCCGCCGCCGCTTGCAAACGCGCGCCAAGCGCGGCGGCGAAGGCCGGGAACTTCACCCGCGCATCCAACGCCAAGCGGTCCGGCGTGAGCGTGCCGATATCCGCGTTGGTGGCCGTGTCTTCGCCCTCAATGGAGGTGAAAAAGCCGGCCAGCCGCAGCCGGGGCGCATCATAGGTCGCTTCGAACTCGACGCCCTGAATCTCGGCATTGTCGAGATTGGCGCTCTCTGTGGTTCCCGCCGTGCAGGGGGCGAAGAAGGGCGGAGCAAAGCATGTGGGGTCAAACGCGATGTTCACCGAAAGGTTGATGAAGTCTTCAATCTGAGTTTCGAAATAGGACAGCTTAGCCTGAAAGCGGTCGCCGTCCACCAAGGCGTTTTTCGTATCGAAACTCACGCCGATTTCCAGGTTCTCGGCCTTTTCCGGCATCAAATCTTCATTGGGAATGAAGTTGTTGTTCACAAACACCAGTCCGGGCGGGCCAGCCATCGGATCGAACAGAACCGGATGGGGCAGCGGGAAATGGATTCCATCCAGATACAGCTCGTTAATGGACGGCGCGCGAAAGCCCTCGGCATAACTGACGAAGAACCGCAGCGGCGCCACCGGCCCATAGCTGACGGACAGGCGTGGTGAGACGGCGTCGTCGGAAACGTTTTGTTGGCCGTCGGCCTCGCTCTCAAATTCATCAAAGCGCACGCCGGGAATGATCAGCACATCGCCGGGCAAGCCATAGGGCAGGTCAAAGCGGGTTTGCGCTTCGATAAACACGCCGAGGAAGGAGGATTCGCCGTTGGGCACGCCGGCGCGGTCGCCGTCCTGGCTGGTGGTGTCGGAGCCGGTTTGCTCATCGCGATACCAGTCGGCGCCCACCGTGAGCGCGGTGTCGACGCCGCCCAGATCCAAGCGGGTGCTGTTGCGGGCTGTAAAGCCGGTGGTCTCAATCTCCCGTCCCGCGGTGCGGCCGGTGGACTGGTCGAACTCGTCCACACTTGTCACCGTCTGATAGGCGGTGAACTGAGCGTCGATCCAAGATTGGCCGACCGGCGCAAAACCGAGACGCAGACGCAAGGTGTCAGTGTCGACGTCTTTCTCCACATCGCGGCCCAGGGTGGCGTCATCGGGCAACACGACGCCTTGGCCGTTATTGGGCTCCAACGCCTCGTTGCGAAAGCCGGTCCACGATGCGTCGAGGATGAGTGCGTCACTGGGCGTGAGCGTGGCTTTCAACAGGCCCGACACAATGTCGTCATCGGAGCGCAGATCCTCGCCAGAGCCCAGGGCGATATCCCCGGAGTCGCGAAAACCCACGCTGCCAATGACATCGATCATGCCGCTGCGGCCATAGCCGGTGAGGGCGGCGAAACTCTCTTCATTAACATCCTGATAGCCGATGCGGGTGCGCACGCCGTGGGTCTGCCCGCCCGTGAGAAAATCAGCAGCGGTCACCGTCTCCATGGCCATCACGCCGCCCAGCGCGCCCGATCCGTACAGAGCCGACGCCGGACCGCGCACGACTTCCACGGCGCGCAGCAAATCGGGATCAACGAAAAAGCGGCCATCATGGGCGGAAATGAACGACTGACGCGCCCCGTCCACCAGGATCAAGAGGTTTTCGCCCGAAAGCCCGCGAATGTTGGGCGTTTCGCCGGTGCGCCGCGGGCCGCCGGCAAAGTCGATGCCCGGGACGTCACGCAGCAAATCGGACATGGCGCTGGGCGCAAAGGTGTCCACCAGATCCCGCGTCACGACGCTGACCTGTCCGGGGTACTCAAACACGGGCAGCGGCGTGGAGGCGCCATAAACGGTGATGACATCCGGCTGCTCACCAACCGGCTCGCTCTGCTCGTCCTCATTCTGCGCTTGGGCCGCGAGCGCGGTGAGCAGGGTCAACGCGGCGGCGCTGCTCGAGCTGAGGGCCCGCCGGATGTGGGATCGATGGAGCGTCTGCGTCATTGTGTCCCCCTAACGGACCGATGTTTGCGATTGCGAATAGTTCTCATAAGGCGCACTCTCAACACGGTTGCTTTCGCAATGCAAGTGCGACACATTTGCATTTGCAGTGGTGGACCAACAGGCAATGGGCGCTTCGCCTCATGGCCGCGTACGGATACGCGGGTGGATGAAGGACGGGGATGCAGGAGAAACAGGATATGGCGCAGAACACACACCCGCCGTCGGGCCTCGAGATTCGTGCGCAATGGTCAGCCCTCAAGGAGCGCGAACCGAAAATGCGCGCGCGCGACGCCGCGGCGGAACTGGGCGTGAGCGAGGGCGCGCTGATCGCGTCGCAAATCGGCGTGCGCGCCGAGCGGCTCAACGATGATTGCCCCGGAATTTTACGGCGCCTGCCGGCGGTTGGCGAAGTCATGGCCCTGACCCGCAACGAGCATGTCGTGCATGAAAAGGTGGGCGCTTATGATCACGTTGATATTCAGCCCGGCGTCGGCGTGGTGCTCAATCATGACATCGATCTGCGCCTGTTTATGAGCCATTGGCGCCATGCCATTGCGATCACCGATACCTTGCCGGACGGGCGTGAGCGGCGTTCGCTACAGTTTTTCGACGCTGGCGGCGAGGCGGTCCACAAGGTGTTTGAGCGGCCGGGAACCGATGGCGCCGCGTGGTCCACGCTGGTGGAGACCTATCGGTGCGAAGATCAAAGCCCGGATTTCACGGGCTTGCCGCTGCCGCCCTTGCCTTCGGATTTGCCGGATTCAGACATTGATACGGTCGGTCTGCGCGCGCATTGGGCGGCGTTGCAGGACACCCACGACTTTTTCGGTATGCTGAAGGACTTCAAGGTGGGCCGTCATCAGGCCATGCGTCTTGCAGGACCGGATTTCGTGCAGCCCGTGTGCGTCGAATCCGCGCGCGCCATGCTCGAGATCGCAGCGGCCGATCACACCGCCATCATGTGTTTTGTCGGCAATCGCGGCTGCATCCAAATTCACACCGGCCCTGTGGAAACCATCAAAGTCATGGGCCCGTGGCTGAATGTGTTGGATCCCGGCTTTAACTTGCACCTGCGCGAAGACGCTATCGCCCACGCCTATGTCGTGCGCAAGCCCACCCGCGATGGTGATGTGACGTCCCTGGAGCTCTTTGACGCTGAGGGGAAAAATTTCGTGATGTTCTTTGGCGAGCGTAAGCCCGGCAAGCCGGAACTGGACAGCTGGCGTGACATTCTGCGCCGTTTGCCGCGGAGCGAAACTGTCGCGGCGTAACGGATCGGCGCACGGCGTTCGGAACCCGTATCGTCGCGCTCGCCAATCGCGTGGGCGTGGCGTGCGGCGGGGCGGGCTGTCCCGCGAAAGGGGCGCGCCGATCAGCCCGAAGCGACGGCGGGAGGGGATCAGACAGTCATGCAGCGTGATCTAGCAAGCCACGGCGGGCCCTTTGTCGGCCTGAGGCGCACCCTCAAGGCGCGGTTCAGCGCGGCTGTGTCCCTGGTGTGTGGGCTGGCATGTGCGCTTTTCGCCCTTGCGGCCGGGGCTCAGGAAACGCCCCAGAGCCTGCGCACGCAGGAGAGCCAGCCCACCGCACAGAGGCTGCGCGTGGTGGCCGTGGGCAGTGATGTGACGGAAATCGTCTACCGATTGGGCTTGGGCGATCAGCTGGTCGCAACCGACACCAGCAGCATTTATCCCCCGCAAACGCAGGCATTGCCGAAGGTCGGGTACCACCGCAATTTGGCCGCCGAAGGGGTGTTGTCCGTGGCCCCGGATCTGATTGTGGCCAGCGCGACCGCCGGGCCGGACACCGCGCTGCAGCAATTGCAGGATGCCGGTGTCCCTGTCGTGAAAGTGCCGCAGGGCTACACGATCGCGGCCATCGGCGAGAAGATCGGACGTCTCGCTGCGGCTCTGGACGCTGAGGCCGCCGGCGCCGCCATGCTCGCGGAGGTGGAAGCGGATTGGGCGGCGGCGCAGGCGCAGATCGCCGCCTCGGACGCGCGGGGACTGCGCGGCCTGTTTTTCCTCGCCTTGGGGGAGGGCGGCCCGCAGGCCGCCGGTCGCAACACCGCGGCGGATGCGGCCATGGCGTTGCTGGGCGTGGAGAACGTCTTCACCGCCCATGAAGGCTTCAAAGCCATGTCGTTGGAGGCGGCGCTGGCGGCGGATCCCGAAGTCATCCTGGTGATGCGCCATAACTTGCCGAGCCTCGGCGGCCTGGAGGGGGTCGCCGAACACCCGGCTCTGCGCCTCACCAGCGCGGCGCGGGCGCGGCGCATCGTGGCGGTCGAGGCCGATGCGGCGTTGGCGTTCGGCCCCCGCACGCCCGCGGCCTTGGGCGCGCTGGCCCAAGCCATCGCTGCGGGGGCCATCGCTGCGGAGGCCGGTGAGTGAGCGTTGCCGATGATACCAATACGGCCGCGCTGAGCGCCGCTGCACCGGGCGCCGGGGCTTCATTGCCCTCCGATCGGGCGCGGCGCGGTTGGCGGGTGGTGCGGATCAGCGGGATCTTGGCGGTGCTGGCCTTCGTGCTGTCCTTGGCGCTGGGACCGGTCGCCATCGGGCCGGGGCAACTGTTCGCCATCGCTTTGAAGGCCATTGGCTTGGGGGAATGGCTCGCCGTCGATCCCCGCAGCGCCGCCATTGTCGAAGCGATCCGTGCGCCGCGGGCCTTGCTCGGCTTAGCCGTCGGCGCCGCCTTGGCGTCCGCCGGCGCGGTGATGCAGGGCTTTTTCCGCAATCCCTTGGCGGATCCGGCGCTGATTGGCGTGTCCGCGGGCGGGGCTGCGGCGGCCGTCGGCGTCATCGTGCTGGGCGCGGTGATTTTGGGTCCGCTCACGGCGTTGCTGGGGGCGGCGACGCTGCCCCTGGCGGCTTTTGCGGGCAGCTTGGCGGCCGTCGCCGCCATTTATCGCATCGCGCAGCTGGAAGGGCGCGTCATCGTCGCGACCATGTTGCTCGCCGGTGTGGGCGCCAACGCCTTGGCCTTTGCCGCGATCGGCTATTTCACCTTTTTGGCCGATGATGATCAGCTGCGCACACTCACCTTTTGGACGCTGGGCTCGCTGGGCGGCGCCACGTGGGACAGCGTGACGCCGGCCATCGCCATTATGGTGTTGGCGGCCCTCGGGCTGCAGACCCTCGCGCGTCCGTTGAACTGTTTGCTTCTCGGCGATCAAGACGCCCGCCATCTGGGCGTGGACACGGAGGCGGTGAAGCGCCGCGCGGCGCTGTTGACCGCCCTGGGCGTCGGCGCCGCCACCGCCGCCTGCGGCGTGGTGGGGTTTGTGGGCCTGGTGGCGCCGCATCTGGCGCGGCTTATGACGGGCCCGGACCACCGCTATGTCTTGCCGGCCTCGGCTTTCATCGGCGCGGCGCTGGTCTTGTTCGCCGACCTTGTCGCGCGGGTCGCGGCCGCTCCGGCCGAATTGCCGCTGGGGGTCGTCACCGCGGCCCTGGGCGCGCCCTTCTTCTTCTGGTTGCTCTGGCGCGACAAACGCAAGCGGGTGGAGCCATGAGGGGGGCGTTATGAGTTTGACGCTGCAGGCCGTCACCGTGCGCCGCGGCGCGCGCGCTCTGTTGGACGGCGTCGATCTCGTTATGCAGCCGGGGCGCGTGACGGCGCTGTGCGGGCCCAACGGCGCCGGTAAAAGCACCGCGCTCGGCGTATTGTCGGGCGCCTTACGGCCGACAAGCGGCCACGCTGCTTTGGACGGCGTCCCGCTCGCCGACCTCGAGCCGCAAGCGTTGGCGCGCCGCCGCGCCGTCTTACCGCAAACGCCGAGCCTCAATTTCCCGTTTCTGGCGCATGAGGTGGTGGCCATTGGGCGCACGCCCCATGCCGGACAGGTGGAGGGCGGCCGCGACCGCGCCATCATCGCCGCGGCCATGGCGCGGACCGATGTGATGGCGTTGGCGGAGCGCAACTACCTGACGCTGTCCGGCGGCGAGCGCCAGCGCGTGCAGCTCGCCCGGGCGCTGGCGCAGATTTGGGACCCGCCCGCCGATCGCGCGGCGCGCTGGCTGCTCCTGGATGAGCCGACGGCCGCGTTGGACCTCAAGCATCAGATTCGGCTGATGCATTTGCTGCGCGCTCTCGCCGATGAAGGGTGGGGCGTCGTCGCCGTGCTGCATGATTTGCGTCTCGTGCGCGCCCATGCCGATGACGTCGTGCTGCTCAGCCATGGGTGTGTGGCCGCCGCCGGCGCCGCCGCGGACATGCTGACCCCGCAGCGCATCCAAGAGGTGTTTGAGCTCGACAGCCCCTACGCGGCGTGATCGGGGCTTCGCCTAACGGGCGATGGGGACGGGCGCGGCGCGGGTCGCTCACAGGCGGTGTTCGCAGGCGGCTTGCGTGATGCGTCCACAGCGTCCACATCTTCGCGCCATGAGCGCTTTACGCACCCCCGCCGATGGCGAGCCGCAGGCTTGGATCGCCGCCGCCTGGCCCGACCATGCCGATTGGGGCGCCAATGTCCGTGCGGCCCGCATGGAAATCGCGGCGCTGGTGCAGGCCTTGGCTGATGCCTCCACGGTGTCGGCGTCACCACCCCCGAAACGTCCGCTGGCCCCACCGCCGCTGGCGCTGATTGGCGCCGGGGCGCCTGCGCCGCCGGGCGCGCTGTTGGGGATGTTGGAGCCCGTCTCGGAACTGCGGCCGGCGCCGGAGGCGCCAACCCGCGTCCACGACACGGCGCGAGAGGACACCGATCCGGGCGCCCATCTCATGGTGTGGACGCCGCCCACCCATGATGATCCGGACATGGATGAGACGCTGTTGACGCATCCACGGATCCACCGGTTGGACCAGGCTTATGGCGATATCTGGCTGCGCGATACCGGGCCGGTGTTTGTTGAAGGCCCGCAGGGCCTGCGCGCCGCGGCGTTTCGTTTTAACGGCTGGGGCGGACGGTATTTTTATGCCGGCGATGACACGGTTGCGGCGCGTTTGGCGCGTTTGGCGGATGTCCCGTTGGAGCTCATCGACATGGTGGGCGAGCCGGGCGCGCTGGATATGGACGGCGAGGGCACGGCCATCGCCAGCCGCCGCTGTCTGCTCAACCGCAACCGTAATCCGCACATGGGCTCGCGTGATGCGGAGCTGTTGCTGCGTCGGCATTTGGGCGTGGAGCGTGTGATTTGGCTGGAGGAAATGCTGGCCAACGACCACACGGACGGACACGTGGACACGCTGGCCCGGTTTGTGCGGCCGGGGTTGATCGTGACCGAAAGCCCGTCCGGTCCGCGCGATGTCAACGCCAAGCAACGCGACGCGGTCGCTTCACGTTTGGACGGCGCGCGCGACGCCCAGGGACGCGCGCTGGATGTGGCGCGTGTGGCGGGGGCGTCGGTTGTGGTGGATGAATCCGGTTGGCCGCTGCCGGCCACCCACCTCAATTATGTGCGCACGGGCGAGACGGTGGTGGTTCCCACCTATGAGGATGACGCTGAAACCGAGGCGGCGCTTACGGATCTGGCCGATGTGTTTCCCGATGAGAGCCTGGCGCCGCTCTCCGCCCGCGCGCTGATCACCGGCGGCGGCGCGTTCCATTGCTGCACCTGCCCGGCGCCGGTGGGCGCAGCAGGGCCGGATGTGTGGTCCGCGGCGCGGGACGATGAGTGAGCCGGTCCAGGACGGCGTTCTGTCGCTCGCCGTGGTGCAGGCCGCTTTAGCCGGTGACGCCACCGCCAATCGCGCGCATCTTGCGGCTCTGATCCGCGAGGCCGCCGGCCAGGGCGCGCAGATCATTGGCCTGCCGGAATTGCCGGACGGGCCTTACTTTCCCAAAACCCAAGATGAGGCGCTGTTCGTCGCCGCCCAGCCCTGGCGCACCCATCCCAGCGTCGCGTTCTTTTGCGCGCTGGCGGGGGAGTTGGGGGTGGTGCTGCCAATCTCGATCTTCGAGCGCGACGGACCACATTATTATAACAGCCTGGTGATGGCGGACGCCGATGGCCGGCCCCTGGGCGTTTATCGCAAGAGCCATATTCCCGATGGGCCGGGCTATCAGGAGAAGTTCTATTTCCGCCCTGGTGATACGGGATTTCGCGTCTGGGACACGCGCCATGGCCGCATCGGCGCCGGCATTTGCTGGGATCAATGGTTTCCTGAAGCGGCTCGGGCCATGGCGTTGGCCGACGCCGAAGCGCTGCTTTATCCCACGGCCATCGGCTCGGAGCCGCATGACCCCCATTTGGACACGCGCGAGCCTTGGCGGCGCGTGATGCAGGGCCATGCCGCGGCCAATGTGCTGCCGGTGGCGGCGGCCAACCGCATCGGCGATGAAGCGGGGCAATTCTTTTACGGTTACTCCTTTATTGCGGGGCCGGACGGGGCGCTGACCGCCGCCCTGGAGGGGGAAGAGGGGATCGCTATGGCGCGCTTTGATCGGGCGGCCTTGCGTCGCCAGCGCGCGGCCTGGGGCTTTTTCCGCGATCGCCGGCCGGATTTGTATGGGGCGTTGAGTTCATGATCGAGGCGCTGGCTGTGGCCGCTGGCCTGGCTTTTCTGGTGTTTGGCGGCGACGGGCTGGTGCGCGGGGCCGTCGGCCTGGCGCATCGGTTGTCCATTTCGCCTTTGGTGATCGGCGCGGTGATTGTCGGCCTCGGCACCTCGGCGCCGGAGCTGGCCGCGAGCATGACCGCGGCCCTCAGCGGGGCGCCCGGTTTGGCGGTCGGCAATGTGGCGGGCTCCAACATCGCGAACATCCTCCTGGTGGCGGGCGCCGGCGCGGCGTTGACCCCTTTGGCCACCCGCCCCGCCGCGGTGGGCCGCGATACGACCATTATGCTGGGCGTCACGCTGTTGGTGATGGCGCTGCTCGCGACGGGCGCCATCGGCCATGGTGCGGGGGCGATTCTCGCGCTGTTTCTCGCCGTCTACATTGTCGGCACCATTTGGTGGGACCGCCGTGATGGCGAGCAAGCCGTCACCCATGAGGGCGAGGCGGAGCTGGCCGGCGCGCCGCCCGACACTTTGCCGTTCGCCATCGCTTTCACCGCCGGCGGCCTTATCGCCGTGCTTGCGGGGGCGCAAAGCCTCGTCTTTGGCGCGGTGGGCCTGGCGCGCGATTGGGGCGTGAGCGACACCGTGATCGGGCTGTCGGTGGTGGCGGTGGGCACGTCCTTGCCGGAGCTGGCGGCCACATTGGCGGCGGCGCGGCGCGGCCAGGGCGCCGTGGCGGTGGGCAATGTCATCGGCTCCAACCTCTTTAATCTCTTAGGGGTTTTAGGGCTCACCGCCCTCGTGACGCCGCTGCCCACGCCCCTGGAGGTGTGGCGCATCGATATGTGGGTGATGGCGCTGGCGGCTGCGGCGCTGGCGGTGTTCACCTTTGTGTTCGGGCGAATCAGCCGGCCGGCGGGGGCGGTTTTGTTGGGCTGTTATGCGCTCTACATCCTCAGCCTGGCCGTGGGCTGGGGGCGGGCTTAAGCGGGCGGCGCGGGCGCGCCGGGCGCTTCCAACAATAACGAGCGCTCCGGCTGGATGGCGTCCGACGCCATCAGAGCCTCCAGCCGTGCGCGATTGTCTGGCTTGGTCTTTTTGCGTCCATGCCACAAATGCAGCACGGGCTCGGCGTGTTCCAGCGTGAGGCGGCGCACCCCGGCGCGGAACAGGCGGATGACAAGATCGGTGTCCTCCAGCCCATAGCCGCCATAGCCCTCCTCAAAGCCCCCCACGCGCAGCAGATCCGTGCGCCAAACGCCCAAATTGCAGGTCTGCGCTTTGTTCCATGCGGTGGGGCGGTTTTTGCGCTGGGCCGCGCTTTGCGGGATGGGCAGCAATTGCAGCGGACGATTGGAGCCGCCGAACAAGGCGAGGGGAAACAAGATCGCCCGCGGCCAGCGATGCGGCTGTAAGGCGTCGGCCAAGATGCGCCGGCTCGCCCAGCGGCGCATGAAGCAGCGCCGGCCGACGGTGAACCAGCCCGCTTCGCCATGGCGCAGGTGCACCTCCACAAAACGCGGCAGCACCAGGCAATCGCCATCGAGAAAAATCACATACTCCCCACGGGCATGGCGCACAGCGAGATTGCGCACGCGCGCGGCGCGAAACCCCTGATCGTCCTGCCAGACATGGCGCAGCGGCACGGGAAAACGCGGACGCCATTCATCGATGAGGGCGCGGGTGTCATCGCGCGAGCCATCATCGGCGATGATGACTTCGAAGTCTTGGCGGGTCTGGGCGGCGAGGGAATCGAGCACCAGATCCAGCGCTTCAGGCCAATTATAGGTGGTGGCGATCACCGTTGCGACGGGACTCGGCCGCGCCCCCGCTGCACCATCGGCGGCCGAGGCGTCCTCGCCAGGGGCGCTGCGCGTGGAGACGGATGCGGGATCGCCAAGCATAGACTGCGCGTCCCACGGCCGCGCGGGCGCGTCAATGCTCGGGCGCGGCGGGCGTGCGCCTCAAGGCGTTCAGTTTAGGCCGAGGCGCCGTCCGCGGACAGGGTCTTGGCTTGTTGCACCCACCGTTCGCGTTCAATGCGATCCTTGAACCGCAGGCGCTCATTGATCCACGCGATCTCATCCTGGGTCAGCGCGGCGATCTGCCAGTAATGGTAGATGCCCATGGCGTGGAGGGCGTCATTGAGCTTCGGGCCGATGCCCTTGATTTGAGTCAGATCGTCCGGCGCACCGCGGGGGGCATCGAGCAAGGTGGCGATGGGCTGAGCTGCGTTGTTGGTCTTGGCTGCGCGGGGGGTCGTCTTGGCGGCCGTTGGTTTTGCTTTCGCCTTCGCCTTCGCCTTCGTGGTTTTCGCGGGTTTGGGCGCAGTCGCGCCATTGGCCTTGGCCGCGGCTTTAGCGGATGCGGGTTTCGCAGCCTTTTTCGGCGCGGCGGGCGTTTTAGCCGCCGGCTTGGCGGCGGCCTTCGCCGGGGCCGTCGGCTTAGGCGCGGCGCTGGGCTGCACGCCGGTGAAGGCGCCGGTGACGCCGAACGGATTGCGTTGCAACTTCGCGTCGCGCAACACTTCGACCGATTTGAACGCTTCCAGCGCCGCCTGCCAGGACGCGCGGTGGGCCCGCACATATAAGGTCGCCGCTTCGGCGGCCCAATTGGCGTCCACCGTGGGCGGTGTGGCGGGGTCGCTGGCGGCTGGTCCGGTCATGAAGGACTGAGCCATCGTAGGAGCGAGTGTGGCGTTATGGGCGGCGACGACGCCCCACGCTTCAATCGCTTCGGTCATCAACCGGACGACATCGGCCGTTTTCTTGGCCTGCTCTTCATTGAGTATCATGTAAAACATGTCGTGCTCCTCGCCTACGCGCCAGATCTCCCCCGTCCATGGTAAACATGAGGTTACGGCAAAGACCCGCAGTGGCACAATCGCACGCAGATCAATCTTTGAAGACGTTCGGCTGGGTTTCGGCGTCTTGCGGGGCTTGGCTTGTCTGGGGCCGTCTCATCGCGGAGGCTGTCGCAAGAATTTCATGCAGCCAAGGCGTGCCAAGATCCCTGGCCGGCGCTACACATTAGCCGATTACATCTTGGAAGGAGCCCCAGCATGCGCCCCACGCCCGCGCGTTCATTTCAGCCGCGACACTTCGTCACTGTCTTGGCCGCCCTGCTCGCGCTCAGCGCCGCGCCGGCCTGGAGCCAAAACCGTGAGGCCATCCGCATTGTGGGGTCCTCCACGGTGTTTCCCTTTTCCACGGCGGTGGCGGAGCAATTCGGCGCCAAGACGGATTTCGCGACGCCCGTCGTAGAATCCACCGGCACGGGCGGCGGCATGAAGCTGTTTTGCGCTGGGCTGGGTCTGGAGCATCCCGACATCACCAATGCATCGCGCCGCGTCAAAGTCAGCGAGCTGAAGGATTGCTTCGCCAATGGCGTCGACCAGGTGGTGGAGATTCAAATCGGCTTTGACGGCGTGGTTTTGGCGAATGCGGAGGAAGCGCCAACGATTTCGCTGAGTAAAGAAAAGCTGTTCTTGGCGCTGGCGCGCCGTGTGCCGGTGGAGCGGGACGGCGTTTGCACGCTGGCCGCCAATCCCTACGAGACCTGGTTTGATATCGACCCCGCCTTGCCGCCCTATCCCATTGAGGTGTTTGGTCCGCCGACCACATCGGGCACCCGGGACGCCTTTGTCGAAATCGCCATGGAAGGCGGCGCCCGGCGCTTGCCCTGCTTGGCCGCGTTGGAGGATTTGGCTCCTGCGGACGGTGAAACCGCGGACGCCTATGTGGCGCGTGCTGAGGCGCTGTTGCCCGGCTTGACCCGCGGGGATGTGGTGGCCCAAGGCCCGCAGGGCATGGTGCTGCTGGAGGGTGAGGATATCTTTGTGCGTATCGCCCACACCCTGCGCGATGATGGCCGTTGGATCGACGCTGGCGAGAATGACAACGCCATTGTGAACACATTGGTCAATGCGCCCACGGCGCTGGGCGTGTTCGGCTTTTCCTTCCTGGATCAAAACGAAGATCGCTTGAAGGGCGCGGCCATTGACGGGGTTTTGCCGAGCTTCCAGGCCATTGAAAGCGCTGATTACACCGTGTCGCGATCCCTCTTTATCTATTTAAAGAAGGGGCATGTGAACGCCGTGCCGGGGCTACAGGAGTTCGTGCAGGAGTTCACGTCCGACGCCGCTTGGGCGATGTTCGGCTATCTTAGCGAAAAGGGGCTGATCACCATGGCGCCGGATCAGCAGGCGGTGTACGCGCGCACGGCGGAGGAGTTGCCCATCCTCACCCTGGATGCGGATGACACCTTCATCGTTGTGGCTCACACGCCGGATGAGGAGGCTGTGGCCGACCCCACCATCGCGGACGCGCCCGAGACGCCGGACCTTCCGTAAAACCGGGGACGGCAAAAGCGCGCCGCGTTGTGGTGGACGGGCGTGACGGTCCGGCAATGCCGTCCGCGCTGGCCCGTCAGGCCTCGCGGGCGCGGCGCAGGCGCCGCCAGAAGCGCTTGCGCTCTGGCTTGGGGTGGGGCCGCAGATTGCGCACGAAATCCTCTGCGCAGGCCTTCCAAGAGAAGGTCTCCGCGTAGCCGCGGGCGGTGTCGCGGCTCAGCTCCAAGCATTCCAACGCGCTTTTTTGCAGATCATCGCCCACCGCGCCGGCGCCGGATCCGGGAATGATGTCGCATGGGCCGGGCGCGGGGAACGCGGCCACCGGCGTGCCGCAAGCCATGGCCTCCAGAATCACCAGGCCGAAGGT
Source organism: uncultured Caulobacterales bacterium (assembly GCA_964524065.1). Lineage (GTDB taxonomy): Bacteria > Pseudomonadota > Alphaproteobacteria > Caulobacterales > Maricaulaceae > CAZADA01. The sequence goes on from CAZGCB010000057.1 coordinate 13,485, forward strand.
GTCGGTGAGACTCGGGAACACAAACACATCGGCATCGGCAAAATACGTCGCCAACTCCTCGCCGAATTTCGAGCCGGCGAACACCACGTTCGGAAACGCTTTCTCCAGCTCTTCACGCTGCGGGCCATCGCCCACCAGCACTTTGGTGCCCGGCAAATCGAGATTGAGGAAGGTCTCAATATTTTTTTCCACCGCAATGCGCCCGACATTGAGGAAGATTGGCCGCTCCAGGCCATCATAGACGCCGCCTTGCCCGTTCGCGTCGGCCTGGCGCCGGTCGGGGTTGAACAAGTCCACATCCACGCCGCGCGCCCAGGGGGTGATGTTTTGAAACCCGCGCTCGGCCAAATGATCGCGCATGGAGGGCGTCGTCACCATTAAGCGCCCGCCGGCATTGTGGAATTGGCGCATGTACCAATAGCCCGCGGCCAGCGGAATAAAGGGGAAGCGCGCATTCACATATTCGGGGAATTTGGTGTGATAGCTGGTGGTGAAGGGCAGGCCCCAGCGTTTGCAAATCCCATGCGCCGCCCAGCCCAACGTGCCCTCAGTGGCGATGTGGATGGCCTCCGGCTCAAAGGCGCGAAAGCGCTCCTCCACCAATTTGCGTGGCAGGATCGCCAGCTTGATTTCCGGGTAGGTGGGCAGCGGAAAGGTGGTGAAGCCGTCATTGGGCGTGATCACCTCCACCTGTTTGCCCATGGCGCGGCATTCGGCCGTCACGCGGGTTAACGTGCGCACCACGCCGTTCACTTGGGGCTCCCAGGCGTCTGTCACCAACATAATGCGTTGGGGCTCGTCCTCAGGGCTCAAGGGCGGGGCCGCATTGGCGGCGGCCTTCACCGGGGGCGTGAGGGGCATATCTTGTGTGTCCGTCATAGGCTTGTCGTTAGCGCGTCGGTTTGCCCAAGGCGAGTCCCTAACGCGTCCGATGACTTGCCCGGCGCGCATATGGCCGGAGTGATTCGTGGGCGCCTCGGATGCCGGTTTCGGTCCCGTGCGGTAGCCCGCGCTGGCGATGTTGCGCCGCGACATCCGTAGATCGGTTGAGACGCTTGCGATCCCTGTTGGGGACACTCCCGGCGGGCTCTGCCGAGCGCCCGTGGCCGGGGCGTGCCGTGCCTCAAAGGCGCCCCATTTTGACCCGGTTGGCTGCCTCCGATTCGCGTCGCGAACAAGCGCGGAAGCGCGTTGGGGGGCTTCAATTGGTTAATTCACGTTAACAGTTTCGGAGGCCCGTTAACCCTCTGGCAAGGTTTTCCACTGCCCACGCGATGTCCATATGTTGACGTCGGGGAGGGGGCGGAAGACTATATATTGCGGTTCCGGGCGAGAGGGCCTGGAAAGAGATCTGACTGTATCTTGTGCGTTGAATCGACCGGCTACGGACATTCATCGCCCCCAAGATGCGGGACGCGTTGAGGAGAACGACCCATGGCGGCTGCGACACAGAAGGTGGAAGCGACGGCGCACAATAAGGCGATTTTGGGGGATGCGACGGCGAAGTCGACCGCCAAGAAAGCCCGCCGCGGCAAACCCAAATCCGCCAATCTGCGGGTTGTGCCGCGCAGCATCACGGTCGACGCCAGCCGCGACGCCAAGCTCACCGATTTCGGCAAGACCACCCTGGAAGACCGTTATCTTCTGGCGGGCGAGACCTATCAGGGCATGTTTGCGCGGGTAGCCGCCGCCTATGCTGACGACGCCGAGCACGCTCAGCGGCTTTATGACTATATGTCGCGTTTGTGGTTCATGCCGGCCACTCCGGTCCTGTCCAATGGCGGGGCCGATCGCGGTCTGCCGATCTCCTGCTTCCTCAATTCGGTTGATGATTCGCTCGACGGCATTGTCGGCGCCTGGAACGAGAATGTGTGGCTCGCCTCCAATGGCGGCGGCATCGGCACTTATTGGGGCGATGTGCGCTCCATCGGCGAGAAAGTCGGCCAAAACGGCAAAACCAGCGGCATCATCCCCTTTGTGCGGGTGATGGACAGCCTCACCCTCGCCATCAGCCAAGGCTCGCTGCGGCGCGGCTCGGCGGCGGTCTATCTCGATATCTCGCATCCCGAGATCGAGGAGTTCATCGATATCCGGCGCCCGACCGGCGGCGATCCCAACCGCAAGGCCCTCAACCTGCATCATGGCGTGGTGATCACCGACGCCTTTATGGAAGCGGTCGAAGCGGATGCTACGTGGGATCTCGTTTCGCCCAAGGACGGCCATGTTGTGCGCACGGTCTCCGCCCGGGGTCTGTGGATCCGCCTGCTGACGGCCCGGATCGAAACCGGCGAGCCTTACATGCTTTTCATCGATCATGTGAACAAGGCCCTGCCGGAGCATCATCTCAAGGCCGGCCTCAAGGTGCGCACGTCCAATCTGTGCGCGGAGATCACGCTGCCCACGGGCCCGGACCATCACGGCCGGGACAGAACCGCCGTGTGCTGCCTGTCCTCGCTGAATCTCGAGACCTATCTGGAGTGGAAGGACGATCCGCATTTCATCGAGGATGTCATGCGGTTCCTGGACAATGTGCTCCAGGATTTCATCGCCCGCGCGCCGGACAGCATGGCCAAGGCGAAATATGCCGCCATGCGCGAGCGCAGCGTGGGCCTCGGCGTCATGGGATTTCATTCGTTCCTGCAAAGCCAGAAGACGCCGTTCGAGAGCGCCATGGCCAAGGCCTGGAACATCAACATGTTCCGGCATATCCAGACCCGCGCCGATGCGGCCTCGAAGACGCTGGCCGCCGAGCGCGGGGCCTGTCCGGACGCGGCGGAATTCGGCCTTGAGGAGCGGTTCTCCAATAAGACCGCCGTCGCGCCGACCGCTTCGATCTCGATCATCTGTGGCGGGACGAGTGCCGGGATCGAGCCGATCGCGGCCAACAGCTACACACACAAGACCCTGTCGGGCTCGTTCACCGTCCGCAACCGGCATTTGAAAGCGCTCTTGGCCGAACGGGGCCTGGACACGCCGGAGGTCTGGTCGTCCATCTCCGTCAATGGCGGGTCGGTCCAGCATCTCGACGGTCTGTCCCAGGACGAAAAGGACGTGTTCAAGACCGCGTTCGAACTGGATCAGCGCTGGGTCATCGATCTGGCCGCCGACCGCGCGCCGTTCATCGACCAGGCCCAGTCGGTCAATGTCTTTCTGCCGGCGGACGTTCACAAACGCGCGCTCCACCAGATCCATTACCAGGCCTGGAAAAAGGGCGTGAAGTCGCTCTATTACTGCCGCTCGCTGTCGATCCAGCGGGCCGAACGCGCCGAGCCGGCCCATATCAAACCCGACACCTCGGTCGCCATGCTGCCGCTCAAGAACCTGATCGATGTCGCCGCCGCCGGGCGCGAGGGGACCGGTCCGGCTGATGCCCCCAACCCCGCCGGGCCAGTGGCCGTGCCCAATGCCGCCGAGACGACAGATTACGACGAGTGCCTGGCGTGTCAGTAAGGCATGACCGTCACTCCGGACGGCGCGCCGCGCGCTGATCCGGGGCCCTGAGCCGCGTGGCACGGGCCCGTGCCGGCTGAATCCCGGCTCTCGGCGCAAGGTGCCCCGGCCGGGATGACGCCTCTCCCGCGTGCCGCTAGACTATCGCTCACTTCAAAAGCAACCCGATCAGGACCCGCCCCATGTCCCTTCTCGAACCGCGCGCCACCTACAAACCCTTCCGCTACCCCTGGGC
>CAZGCB010000058.1:0-17025 GCA_964524065.1 uncultured Caulobacterales bacterium
CGGCCCGCTGACCAACAGCGAGCCGAAAATAATCAACGGCCAGCCAAAGGCTTGCCCCGCCTCCTTGCCCGTCAGCCTCGATTTTTTGTCATCATCCGCCATGCGGGCCCCCGCCGCCCTGTGTGCCGCAGGCTAGCCTGCGGCCGGTCTGTGCACAACGCGCGGGCCGCTTGCTCGCGATTGGTTAACGTGTTGCTGGCCATAACAGCCGCCATCCAAACGCGGGCCAGCGGGAGCGAAATCATGGGCGCAAGGCGAGGCGCGAGATTAGCATGGCGCAGCGTCCTGGCGGCGCTGCTGCTCGCCCTGGCCGGCAGCGCGGGCGCGGCGGCGGAGCACATGCCCATCGCCCAGCGCCTTGGCGTATCGGAGCTGCGCATGGGCCTCTACGCCCATGATGTTCCCGTGTTCAATGAGGGCGCGGGCGGCGTGGAGGCCGGCGCCAATCTGGCGGTGGAGGCCGTGTTCCAGAGCCCGGGCGTGCTACGCTGGCTCCTCGCGCCGCGGCCTTTCGCGCAGTTTTCGATGAACACGGCGGGCGAAACCAATTTCGGCGGCGTGGGCTTGGCCTGGACGACGCCGCGCTGGCGTGATCGCATTTTCGGCGAGTTTGGCCTCGGCTATGTGCTGCATGACGGCGTGACGGAGTTGCCGAGCTTGCGGTCCAGTCCGGACCGTCAGCGTCTGGCGGAGCAGCGGGTGATTTTTGGCTCGCGGGATCTGTTTCGCACGACGTTCGCTGTGGGCGCCGAACTCAGCCCGCACTGGGACGCCGCGTTGGTGTTCGAACATTTGTCCCACGGTCAGATCCTCCATGTGGGCAAAAATGAAGGCCTCGATAATTTCGGCCTGCGCGTGTCCTATCGGCCCGCCCCCGAATCCTGACTGTCCGTCTAAGGCGCATTTCCCCTCCTGGATGTGACGCGGTAAGGTGCCCCCGCCGCGCCGTCAGGCGCGTTTTGTGTGCGGAGGTGAGCGATGAGCAGCGTCGCGGTGGTGGGCGTCCAATGGGGCGATGAAGGCAAGGGCAAAATCGTCGACTGGCTCTCTCACCGCGCGGATGTCGTGGCGCGTTTCCAGGGCGGGCACAATGCGGGCCATACGCTCGTCATCGACGGCCAGGTGTTCAAACTCTCGCTGTTGCCCTCCGGGGTGGTGCGCGGCGGCAAGCTGTCCGTCATCGGCAATGGCGTGGTGGTGGACCCCTGGGCGCTGGTGCGCGAAATCGATGAGATCACCGCCCAGGGTGTGGAGATTACGCCGCAAACCCTCGCCATCGCCGAGAATGCAGCGCTGATTTTGCCCTTGCACGGCGAGCTGGACGCCCATCGTGAGGAGGCCGCCGGCGCCTCCAAAATCGGCACGACGCGGCGAGGCATCGGCCCCGCTTACGAAGACAAAGTCGGCCGGCGTGCGGTGCGTATGGTCGACCTTGCCGATCAGGATGCACTCGCGGCCCGAGTGCGGCGCCTCCTGGTGCACCACAATGCGTTGCGTCGAGGCTATGGGGTGCCCGAACTCACAGCGCAGGAAGTGATCGAACCCTTAGGGGAGATTGCGCCGCGCTTGACGCCCTTCGCGGCGCCGGTGTGGCGGTTGTTGGATCAGCAGCGGCGCGCGGGTGCGCGCATTCTGTTTGAGGGCGCCCAGGGCGCTTTGCTGGATGTCGATCACGGGACGTACCCCTTCGTCACCTCCTCCAACACTATGGCCGGTCAGGCCGCCGCCGGAACCGGCATGGGACCGCGCGCCATCTCCTATGTGCTGGGCTTGGTGAAGGCCTACACCACCCGCGTTGGCGCCGGCCCATTTCCGACCGAACAGGACAACGCCATCGGCCAACAACTGGGCGAACGCGGCGCTGAGTTCGGCACCGTCACCGGGCGCTCGCGCCGCTGCGGCTGGTTTGATGCGGTGCTGGTGCGTCAGGCCATCACCGTGGGCGGTGTGGACGGCATCGCGCTCACGAAGCTGGACGTGCTGGACGGCTTTGCGGAGCTGAAGGTGTGCATCGGCTATCGCCTGAACGGCAAGCCACTGGACCGCTTGCCGGCGCGGGTGGCGGACATGCGCGCGGTGGAGCCTGTGTATGAGACGCTGGAGGGCTGGTCCGGCTCCACCCGTGGCGCGCGCTCCTGGGCGGAGTTGCCGGCTCAAGCGGTGAAATATGTGCGCCGCATTGAGGAGTTGGTGGGCGCACCGGTGGCGCTGTTGTCCACTTCACCGGAGCGCGAGGACGTCATCTTGATGCGCGATCCGTTTGAGGGTTAGCATCGGAAACGCGGTTGCGCGTCTTCCAACACCGCGCGGGTCGGATGAAACGTTGGCGTCAAAGCATGTTGGCGTCAAAAGGGGGTGGGCTATGAAGCGTCAGATGTTGCTCTTGATAGGCGTAATCTGCGCCGCTTTGGGCACGGCGTTTGCTGGCGGCCCAGGGTTTGCGCAAGAGGCTGCGGCCGAGGCCGATCCGGCCGCGAACCTTGAGTATGCGTGCGGGTGATATAACAGGAATGTCAGCGACGTCTTCGATTGCGCGTGCGTGACGGAGCGCTACCCCGAAGAGGTGGCTGAGCTCCAGCAGAGCAAATTCGACCAGCAGGTCTCGCACCTGGAGAAAAGCCTCGCGCGCAGCGACAAGAGTTTACAGGCCGCCATTTCAGCCGACCATGCGGCCAACATTGAACGCTTCAGCCGCGATGTCGAGCGGGCCCAAGAACGGTTGACCACTGTGCTGGACGCCGGCGCATCGAGCATCGCTATCACGGCCGACACCCGTTTCCCCGCCCGTCCCGAGACATGGATCCGCTATGGCTGCCGCGATTTCGACCGCGTTGCTGAGGACACCTACGTAACATGCATGGGTGGGCTAACCGCGCCGCACTTAAACGACCCTGAGCCTGACGTTTCCGCGGCGCAGGCGCGGTGCGCATGCGTGCGTGAGGAAATGCGTGAGCGGCTATATGAGTTTGCCGACAGCGACAGGCGCATCAATGTGCGTATCGTGGCCAGCAGAGCTCACGCGGCCTGCCGCTAAAGGCCGCTGCGCAGGCGGTCAAGGAACGCCCCGGTGGCGCTGTTGTTCAGCTCGCCGGAGCGCGAGGATGTCGTCTTGATGCGCGATCCGTTTGAACGGTAAGGGGGTATTAAGGGGATGCAAACGTCAGGACACGCGCCGCCTTCGCCGCGCACGGTCGTGGAGAGGTGGGTCGAGCGGTTCAACGCGGGCGATGTCGATGGGCTCGCGGCGCTGTATCATGAGGACGCGACCAATCATCAGATCGTCACCGACCCCGTTGTCGGTAAAGCACCCATTCGCGCCATGTTCGCGCGCGAGTTCGCGCAGGCGGACATGACTTGCGTCATTGAAGCGCTTCACGAGGCGCGTGACGGTGAAGTGGTCGCGCTGGAATGGAGCGATCCCAAGGGCCTGCGGGGCTGTGGGTTTTTCAGCGTGCGTGACGGGCTGATTGCATTCCAGCGCGGCTATTTCGACCAGCTCAGCTTTTTGAAGCAAGAAGGCTTGCCGCTTGAGTAGACGCGGCATCGTCCGCGGGCGCCGGTAAAGAAAAAGGTCCGACACAAAGCCGGACCTCTTCAAGACGCCTGAAGCCAGGGGCGCAGTGGTTACACGGCGCTCGCCAGGCCTTGCTCCACCGCGGCGGCTTTCATGGCCTTTTGCAGTTTCTCGAAGGCGCGCACCTCGATCTGACGTACCCGCTCGCGGCTGACGCCATAGACCTTGGACAGCTCCTCCAAGGTCTTCGGCTCCTCCGACAGACGCCGCTCGGTGAGGATGTGCTGCTCGCGCTCGTTCAGCCCGCCCATGGCGTGCTGCAGCAATTCCATGCGGGCGGAGAATTCTTCCCGTTCCGCAACGCCTTCTTCTTGATCCTCGGCATTGTCGTCGACGAGCCAGTCCTGCCATTCGGACTCCGACTCGGCGCGTAAAGGCGCATTCAGCGAGGCGTCCGGACCCGACAAGCGCCGGTTCATCTGCACCACCTCATCTTCGGTCACATCGAGCTTGGTGGCGATTTTCTGTACGTTTTCCGGCGAGAGATCCCCGTCCTCAATGGCCTGCATCTGGCCTTTGAGACGACGCAGATTGAAGAACAGTTTTTTCTGCGCGGCGGTCGTGCCCATTTTCACCAGCGACCAGGAGCGCAGAATGTACTCCTGGATCGCCGCGCGGATCCACCACATGGCGTAGGTCGCCAGGCGAAAGCCGCGATCGGGATCGAACTTTTTGACCGCCTGCATGAGGCCGACATTGCCTTCAGAAATGACCTCCCCGATGGGCAAGCCATAGCCGCGATAGCCCATGGCGATTTTCGCCACCAGACGCAGATGGCTGGTCACCAGTTTATGGGCAGATTCAGAATCGCCATGCTCCACCCACGCCTTGGCGAGCATGAATTCCTCATCCTTCGCCAGCATGGGGAAGCGGCGGATCTCCGCCAAATACCGTGACAGACCGCCCTCGGGGGTCACGCTCAAAGCCATTGCGTTGCCACTCATCATCACCCTCCTGGGCACGAACGCGGCGATTTCGCCCGCGTGCGCACCGCGCCGCTTGCGCCCGCTCCGCCCCCCTTGCCAAGGGCCGCGGTCCGGCACAGCGTCTGTTCAACACGCCTTCCACGGGTTTTCGCGTGGATCCCACAATCGGCGTATGTGTTGTGTGTATAATTAAGCGCTCAGTGTGACGACGAAAGGGCCTCGCGTCCGCCTCACGCGGATGTGTTGCGATGGGAACTCTCCACGTGCGAGCACCTTTGCTTGACACGCCGTCTCCAAAGTCGCGTTGCGTCACGCTGACCATTCCACATGCCGGCGCAAAAATCCCGTTAACAATTGGCAATCTCGCGGCGGACGCGCGCTGAGCGCGCCTGTCGGCGGGGTGGGGGCGCGCCTTACTCCAGAATGATGAGAAACCCATCGGCGTCATAGGTGTAAGCGGGCGCGGCCGGATGGCGCGGGCCAAGGTCCGCCAGCGGCGTGTCGTTCGGGCGACGGAGGAAGGCGAGCGCGCCCGCGCCGAGCCCGGTCGCGGCCGCGCCGGCTGTCAGGGCGAGGCTTTGACGGCGCGTCAGCCTCATAGCGGGTGCTCCATCATCAGGTCGGCCGTGCGCAGCGCCAGGGCCGCGATTGTCAAGGTGGGGTTGGCCGCGCCGCCTGTGGGGAACAGGGACGAGCCGCCCACATACAGGTTGGCGTAGCCATGCACGCGCCCAGCGCCGTCGCACACCGAATCCTGGCGGCTGATCCCCATGCGCGTCGTGCCCATGGTGTGCCCGCCGCCATTCAATTGGCGCGTCAGCTTTTCACTGTCGAGCCGCAACGTCCCCAGTCCGCGGCGGGCCAACTCCACGCCGATCTCGTGGGCCGTATCCATCACGGCGTGGAAGTCCGCGGCGTCCACCAGGCACCGGGTCTCCAGCTCATAGAGGCCGGCGGCATTGCGACTGCCGACGAGGCGTGCGGCGTTTTGCGGCTGCGGACGCATCTCCGCGCGAATGTTCAGCGGCACGCGCACAGGAAACGGCGCGTTTGGCGGCGTGGTCGTCTTCGCCACACGCACCATGGGTTCCAGCGCCACCGCCATGCGGTTCTTCTCCCGCCGGATGGCGTCTGGCAGGCACAGCGCGGACACGCCGTCGGTCACGGATAAACGGTTCGCGAAATCCTGGGATAACAGCGCTTCGCCCGCAGCGTTATAGTGCGGGTGTTCCATCAGATATTTGCCGACTAAACCGCTTTCATCGCCGACGGGGGGGCCGCTATCGCTGGGCTGCAGCAGCAGCTGCGCGTTGCCCAGGCCGCCGCAACACAGCATGACCCGCTTGGCGCTGACATCCACGGTTTCAGCCTGTTGGCGATACGACATGAAGGTCAGTTGCGTGATGCGGCTGCGCTCTGCGTTCGCCGACAAGCGGCTGAGATTGATGTCGTTGATGACGAAGAGGTTGTCCCTCGCCCTGACGATGTCTCGCAGGCCGCGATGGTCCAGCGGTTCACGCGCCGCATAGGGACGCTGCAGCAGGGTCGGGCTAAGATCCGTATTCTGATCCGCGAGCCCCATATCGACCTTCAGCGGCTGCGCCGCGGCGACATAGTACGGATCCAGGGTCGCCTTACCGAAGGGCCATGCGCTGGGGCGTATCGGAAGGCTCTCGAAATCGAGCGCGTCGAGTGTGCGACACCAGCCACGCCATCGGCGCGCCGTGCCGCCGAAGGCGCGCACCCAATGCGCAGCCCAATAATCATTGGCGTAATGCCCGAAATCATAGGTTTTTGTGAGAGCGAAGGCCTTGTCCGTCTCGTCCATGCCTTCGCCGCCGCTGATGACGAGAACTTTGGCGCGCTGCGCCATATGCTGGGCGGCGAGGACGCCGGCGATCCCGGCGCCGATGATGATGACATCGACAGTGTCCACGATCTCAGCGAGGCGAGAGTGTGAGATGATGCCCATGGAAAAGCGCCGCCCCTGTGATGGTCCTTAATGCGGCAGGCTTCGCCGCATCGCGCCTTAGCGCAATCATAGCGCCCTTAGAAACGCAATCGCGCGTTGCATGTGGGCGATGCGGCGACCTCAGCCTGCGGCGCCCGGCGGCGGCTCATCGTCAAAAATCGTCTCAATAGGGTGGCCGAAAAGGCGCGCCATCGCAAAGGCGAGCGGCAGAGACGGATCATATTTCCCACGTTCGATGGCGTTGATGGTTTGGCGTGACACGCCGAGGCGTTCGGCAAGCTCCGCCTGCGACCAGTCACGCTCGGCGCGCAGCACCTTCAGCCTGTTCTTCATGCCCGGCCTAACGGTAGCGCCATCGGACCACGAGCGTAGCGAGCCCATACGTCGCGATCATGATGGGGAACACCCACAGCGTCAGCAAGCGCGGCGCGAAGTCGCCGGCTTCAAGAAAACCGTAAATGAAGAAGCCAAAACCGCTGACGAGGAACGCGATGATCGTCGCCTCAAAGGCCTTTTGCCGCTGCAGTTCATCCCAAGAGCGCGCAAAGCGCAAAATGGCGATCAAGGCGAACACCGCCGGAACTGCGGGCAGCAGCACCGCGATCAGAGCCACCCACGGCGCGGTTGTCTCGAACGCGTCAAACAGGCGCGGCATCACGACAGCCGTGACGATTGAGTAGGCGACCATCGCGCCGCCAAACTCCCAAGCATAGCGTTTTGCCGCCGGCGTCATGGCGATCCTCCCTAATTGTGTCATGTGTCCCAATCGAAATGACAAGTATACTTGTCCTGATAGGCATTCATAGGTCAAGGGTGCGTGACAAAACGACGGGGAGATATGACGTGTTTTAGGCCGAGGCCCGGCTTGCTTACAACAGACGCAAAAACGCAATCAGGCGCTGCATGTCCTTGGGCGGCGGGGTTTCAAAGCGCAGCGCCTCGCCGGTGATCGGATGGCGAAAGCCTAAAATCGCGGCGTGCAGAGCTTGGCGGCGAAACTCACGCAGGACGCGGCCCTGCGATGCGGGCGCGTCGTCGGCGTCTGCATCGGCTTGATCCGTGCGCCCGGCCGCGCCCTGCGGGGCTTTGCGCTCCACCCGCTGGGCCAGCGTGCGCCCGCCTTTGCCATAAAGTGGATCGCCCAGCAGCGGCGCGCCCAGATGCGCCATATGCACCCGGATTTGGTGCGTGCGCCCCGTTTCCAAACGGCACTCCACCAGCGCCGCCTGCGGCGCGCCCACCGCCTGGCCGGGCTCCTGACCGAACGTGTCCTGGGTGGCGTAATGGGTGACGGCGATCTTGCCCTTATTCTCCAAGGACAGAGGGATCACCGCCTGTTTGCGCCGATCGCCGTCGCTGCGCGCCAAGCGTGTCTCCAGCCGGCCGGAGCGCGGTTTGGGGGCGCCGCGGGTGCAGGCGAGATAGGCCCGCTCCATGTCATGGGCGGCGAACAGGGCGCTAAGCCCCTGATGGGCGGCGTCGGTTTTGGCGGCCACCAAGACGCCTGAGGTGTCTTTGTCCAGCCGGTGCACGATGCCCGGCCGCTCCACCCCGCCAATGCCGGAAAGTTGTCCCGCGCAATGATGGAGCAGCGCATGCACCAGCGTGCCCGTCCAATGGCCCGCCGCGGGGTGTACGGCGATGCCCGCCGGCTTGTTCAGCACGATGAGATGCGGATCCTCGAACAAAACGTCCAGCGCGATGGCTTCCGGTTGCGGTGTGGCGGCGCGCGGCGGCGGCAGGTTCAGCGCCACATGCTGGCCAGCCCGTACTTTGGCCGCAGGATCGCCCGCGGGCGCATCGTCCACGCGCACATGCCCCGCCTCCACCAGCGCTTTGCAACGGGAGCGGGATAAATCCATCCACATGCCCGCCATCCAACGGTCGAGGCGCATGCCGGCCTGTGCCTCCTCGACCGTTGCTGCGTGGGTGAACGGGCCGTCCGGCCCGGGGCTTTCCGGCTCGCGCGTCGGCGGATCGACGGCGGGGGGCTTCATGCGGGGGTCGGATGCGGTCATAACGCCTTATGCCAGAGCCGTCGCGAGGCGGCCAAACGCACGGCGCTGCTGAGGGCCTTCCGCCCCCATGCCGCGCCCGCTCACAAGGGGAGCCGCCATGTCCGCTTCGCCATCCGCACCGCCGGTTAATCCGTTCTCCGCCCCGCCGGGCCAGGAGGGCAAAGTGCGGACCTTGCTCATCTCCATTGGCGTGATGACGGTGATGATGGTGTTCATGCTGGGCATGATCTTGGGACGACTCTTGGCGCCTGGCGGCGCGCCGCCGGCGCCTGAGGCCATCGCGTGGGACACTGTGCCGGTGATGGAGATCCGCTTGCCGGCAGACGCGCAAGTGGTGCGCGAAAGCGTGGGCGAGGGGCGGGTGCTGATCGCCTATGAAACGCCGGACGGGGCGCGCGGCGTTCTCAGCGCGCCGGCGCCGGTTGGCGCGGCCCATTTGGTGTATGTCACCGACGCGCCGTGAGGGTCGGGCCCCGGCGATAGGCCCAATGTCGCCGGCGAAGGCGAGCGTCGCACCGCGCCATCATAGCGGCATAGCGGCGCTGTCATAAAAGTGTCATGGGGCTGTCGCGTCGACGTCGCCGCTGCGGTTTAGGGCGTGCAGATACAAAATCGAGGAGCACGCCATGCCCGATCCGGCCCGTTTTTTGTGGAACGCGCGCATCAGCCGCCGGCGCGCCCTGGCCGGCGCGGGGTTGGCGGGCGCTGGGGTCGCGGCGGCGTGCGCCAGCTATGAAGCCTACACGCCGCCCACGCCGACAGGGCCGTTCCACCATGGCGTCGCCTCCGGCGACCCGCTGCCGGATCGGGTAGTGCTTTGGAGCCGGGTGAGCCTCGCCGACCCAAAAAAGAGCGGCGCGGTGGATGTGCGCTGGATGATGGCCGCCGATCGCGATTTTACGCGGATCGTGCGCGAAGGCCGTGTGGAGGCCGCGCCCCGCCGCGATTGGACGGTAAAGGTGGATGTGGACGGGCTGGAGCCAGGCACGGAATATTTTTACCGCTTCGCCTTGGGCGATGCGATGTCGCCCATCGGGCGCACCAAGACCCTGCCCGTGGGCCCGACGGCGCGCTTTCGCATCGCGGCGTTTTCATGCTCCAATTTTCCTTTTGGCTATTTCAACGCCTATCGCCATATGGCCGAGGGCGAGCCCGTGGATGCGGCGCTGCACCTGGGCGATTACTTCTACGAGTATGGGATTGATCCCAGCGAGTACGGCGCGGAGATGGGCGCCAAGCTTGGCCGCAATCATTCTCCCGCGCACGAAGTCACCACGTTGGACGCCTATCGCGCGCGCCATGCGCAGTACAAATCCGATGAGGATTTGCAGGCCGCCCACGCCGCCGCGCCGTGGATCACCATTTGGGACGATCATGAGAGCGCCAACAACGCTTATGTCGTCGGCGCGGAAAACCATGATCCAGACACCGAAGGCGATTGGTCGGCGCGCAAGCAGGCGGCGGTGCGGGCGTATTTCGAGTGGATGCCCATCCGCGAGCCCCAGCCGGGCCGGGCCCGCGAAGCGATTTGGCGGCGTTTTGAAATCGGCGATCTGGCGACGCTGATCATGCTGGAGACGCGGCTGACGGCCCGCTCGCCAGAAATCAGCTGGGATCAGTTTCCTGTCCCCAATGACGCCGATCCGAGCGATCCCGATAATCAAGCCAAGGTCGCGGCCTTTTTGAGCGAGACAGTCGCTGATCCCAGCCGTGAATTGTTGGGCGCGGCGCAACGGGCGTTCGTCACCGAGACGCTGGAGGCCTCCGTCAACGCTGGCCAGCCTTGGCAGCTTTTCGGCAACCAGGTGATCCTGGCGGACGTCACCTCGCCCGATTGGACGGAGGTTGTGGGCTTTTGGGCCGGCGGCCTGCCCGGCGTGGTGCGCCGCATGGTGCGTTCCGATCCTTTGGCTTGGGGCTATTTCCTGCGCTCGCGCTTTGGCATTCCGCTGAATATTGACTCTTGGGACGGTTTTCCGGTGGAGCGCGAGCGGCTGTTCGGCGCCTGCCGCAAGGCGGGGGCCAATGTGGTGGCGTTCACCGGCGACACCCACGCCTTCTGGGCCAATGAGCTGGCCGATCAGGCGGGCGCCCGGGTGGGCGTGGAGTTCGGCGTCACCGGCGTCACCTCGCCCTCCGCTTTCCGTGCGCTGCGTGTGCCGGGGGTGGATGCCGGCCGCGCCGTTGAGGAGGTCAATCCCGGCGTCGTGTACAACAACCCCTATCGCAATGGCTATGTGACGGCGGACATCACGCCGGAGGCTGTGACCACGTCGTTTTGGGGCGTCTCCACCATCCGCCGGCGCGATCCTAAGGCCGCAATCATCCAGCGCTTTCGCGTCACGCCGAGCGCTGGCGGCGGCGCCAGTCGTGTCGAGATGCTGAAAGGCTAGGGGCCGCCGGGGCATGATGTGGCGCTTATGGTGGCCGGCGATGCTCTGCGGCCCGCGCCAGCGCACCATGCATATTGGCTCGAAGCGACGGGAAGGGCGCCCTAAGCCCCCTCCAGCCCGCCATCATCGGTGACGCGGCGATAAAAGCAGCTGCGCGCGCCGGTGTGGCAGGCGGGCCCGTTTTGATGGACGCGCAGCAAAATGGCGTCCTGATCGCAATCCATGCGCGCTTCGACCACGTCCTGGGTATGGCCGGAGGTTTCGCCCTTGCGCCACAGCTTCTGACGCGAGCGCGACCAATACCAGCCCTGGCGGGTCTGCAGCGTTTTCTCCAACGCCTCCGCGTTCATATGCGCCACCATGAGCACGACGCCGCTATCAGCGTCCTGCACCACGGCGGTGATCAGTCCATCCGCGGAGAAGCGGGGCGTGATCGCCCCGCCTGTCTCCAGCGTGTGTGTATCCTGCGGCGGTTTTGGGAAGCCGGTCATGCGTCCTGTCTACGCATGAAACGGCGCGGTCACAATGCGCCGCCACGCGCGCCTAGCCGAGCGCCAGACGCAAGAAGCGCTCCCGCAGCTCGGCGGAGTCCTTGAAAACACCCGTGAAGCGAGTGGTGATTGTCGACACGTCGGGGTGGTGCACGCCGCGTGTGGTCATGCATTGATGCTGCGCGTCAATATAAACCGCGACGCCTTGGGGCTCCAACGCCTCACTAATGGCGTCGGCGATTTGCGCCGTCATCGTTTCTTGGGTTTGCAGGCGTCGCGCAAAAATCTCCACCACACGGGCGATCTTGGAGATCCCGACTACGCGATCGCTGGGCATGTAGGCCACGTGCGCTTTGCCGAGGAAGGGCGCGATGTGGTGCTCGCAATGGCTTTCGATATCGATGTTGCGCAGCAGGACGATATCGTCATAGCCCGAGACATCTTCGAAGGTGCGCGCCAGCTCTTTGGCCGGATCGGCGCCATAGCCGGAGAACCATTCCTCATACGCATCCACAACGCGCTTGGGCGTGTCGACCAAGCCTTCGCGGGTGGGATCATCGCCCGTCCAGGCGAGGAGAGTGCGCACCGCGTCCATCGCCTGCTCGCGGCTGGGACGGGGTGTGGCGACGCCATGGGTCATGGGAGCCTCTGAAGATGGCGCGGCGGTGTCGGACGAGGCCGGGTCTGCGGGCCCAGAATGGCCATTGCGCAACGACGTCTCTTCGCCATCAGGGCCGCGGGAAGTGAATTCTGTCATGGGATGTTTCCCCCTGCGTTGGGGGGCCGACGGTTGGGCCGTGCGTGTGCACGGACTTAACGCCCGCCCTTCTTGGGATACTCGCTATGTATGTGCGCGCCCCGCCAAGTCCAGTCAGGCGGAGGTCGCACCCCGTTCCCGCGCGTGATGCGCCTGGCCAGGCAGGGGCGTCTCGGTCTATAGCCCACGCCGTCGCTGAAACCCTCACGAGATGCGCCATGGCCTTGCAGCTGCATGACACCGCCGCGCGCGCTAAGCGCGTGTTTGAACCGCAGGATGAAAAGCGCGTGACGCTCTATGTCTGCGGCCCGACGGTGTACAGCTATGCCCATATCGGCAATGCCCGCCCTGCGGTCGTGTTTGATTTGCTCTATCGCGTCTTGCGACGCGCCTATGGGGCTGAACACGTCGTCTATGCGCGCAACATCACCGATGTGGACGACAAGATCATCGCCGCCTCCGCCGAAACCGGTGAGCCGATCGCGGCGATTACGGAGAAATTCACGGAGATTTATCGCGCCGATATGCGCGCGCTGGGCGTCATGGCCCCAACGCTTGAGCCGCACGCCACGGGCCATATCGGCCCGATGATCGCGCTGATGCAGGATCTGATCGCGGCGGACAAAGCCTACGCCGCTGAGGGGCATGTGCTGTTTCACGTGGCGGCCTTTGACGATTATGGCGCGTTGTCCAACCGTTCGCGCGAGGACATGATCGCCGGCGCGCGGGTGGAGGTGGCCCCCTACAAAAAGGATGCCGCCGATTTCGTCCTATGGAAGCCGGCCAAGGATGACGAGCCTGGCTGGGACAGCCCCTGGGGTCGCGGCCGGCCGGGCTGGCATGTGGAATGCTCGGCCATGATCCGCGAGCAATTGGGAACCACCATCGACATCCATGGCGGCGGCCAGGATCTCAAATTCCCGCACCATGAGAATGAACGCGCGCAAAGCATGTGCGCCCATGGCGGCGCGGCGCTCGCCAATTACTGGATGCACAATGGCTTTCTCACCATGGATGCGGAGAAAATGTCCAAATCCCTGGGCAATGTGAAGCTGGTGCATGAGCTGCTGAAAACCTGGCCCGGTGAAGTGCTGCGCATGGCGTTGCTGTCGGCGCAGTATCGCCAACCCTTGGATTGGACCGATCAGCTGCTGCAGGACACGAAAAAGCGCTTGGATGGCTGGTACCGGCCGCTGCGCGCCTTGGCCGATGTGGAGGCGACGCCGGCCGAGGATCCGGCCGTGGCGGATGCGGCGGCGGCCGTCATTGCGGCGCTGGAGGATGATCTCAACACGCCCAAAGCGTTCGCCGAGATCGAAGTGCTCGTCAGCCACGCCAACACCGCGTCCGGCTCGCAGGCGCAGGCTTTAACCAAGGGCGCGCTGCTGGCCGCAGGCGGCTTGCTTGGCTTGCTGCAGCAAGATCCGCAAGCGTGGTTCCAGGGCGATGCGGAGCAAAGCGAGGCGAACGGCCTCGCGCCCTCCGCGATCGACGCTATGCTGGAGGCGCGCCAGGCCGCGCGCAAAGCCAAGGATTTCGCCGAGGCTGACCGCATTCGCGATGCACTCACCGCCGCCGGCATCGTCATTGAGGATGGCCCACAGGGCTCGACTTGGCGCCGGGCGTAAAGCTTCGGCGCGCGAATCGATTGGAGGGCTTTGCGCGTTTGGCGAGACACCCCATTATTCATTGATCTATCCTCGCCCTTGGGAGGCCGCCATGACCGCCATCGCGCACCAGCTTCACGGCTTCAACGTGTTCCTCCAAGCCGAGGATGATGCCGGCGTGTTTTTCGTCACTTTGGGCTGCGCGGCGGTCGACGCGGCGCAGGCGGAGATGCTGGCGCTCGGCCAAGCGCAAGCGGAGGGCTGGACGGTGCTCGACGTGGAGGAGGTTTGGACGCCGGACGGCGCCCATGATCTGCCCGACGCGCCGGCGGTGCTCGGCGTGACGGAGCGGGACTACGCCGTTGAGGGCGCTGAGGATGACGGCGCCTGGTGAGGCGCGCCGGCGCGGTTCATCGCCGGCATCGACAGCCGGGCTCGATCGTACGCCAATCCTGTTGGAGAAACGGCCCGCAAGGCGTACATAAGCCATATGGCGGACGACCTCTATCCCAACGCGCTTTTGGCGCTGGCGGCGGACATCGCCCATCTCGGCGCGCTGGCCGAGGCGGATGCGCGCGCGCGCAAGCGTTCCATGGTGTGCGGGTCCGAGGTCGCGGTCAGCCTGACCACGGATGCCGACGGCCGTATTTCTGCTTTGGGTGTGGAGGTTGAAGCCTGCGCCCTGGGCCAAGCCTCGGCCGCCGTGTTCGCCCGTCACGCCATCGGCGCCAGTCTTGCTGATGTGCGGGCGGCACGTACCGCGTTGGAGGCATTGCTGAAAACCGGCACGGTGGTTGACGCCGCGCGTTTTCCTGAGCTTGTCGAACTGGCGCCCGTGCACGCCTATCCGCGTCGTCACGCCTCGACGCTGCTGGTATGGCGCGCCGCGGAGGAGGCGCTGGCGACGGCGCTGGACGAAGCGGCTGAGGCGGCGTCCGCTCCCACAAGCATGGGGTCTGGCGCCACAACGATCACGCAGACCGCGACCGGATAGGGTCGCGCGGCCCCGCACGCCCGCGGGGACGTCCGGGCGGCCCGCTTCTGATCGGACCCTTCGCCAGTATTTGAGGCCAGGGATTATGTGAGGCCAAAGCGGATCCGCGATGCGGCGCGCAAAGTCTCAACTGTGGAACAATCTGTCGTCGGACGCCTGGCGGCTTTATTCGCTCAGGTGGCCCCGTTAAACAAAATTCATGCTTGTCCGTTAACGCTATGCGCCATTGGCCCAAACATCTCGTGCTCGCCATGTTGCAGCTCTATCAATGGACGCTCAGTCCGGCTTTCGCCTTTATCGGCGTGCGCTGTCGGCATGAGCCGAGTTGCTCCCATTATGCGGCGGCGGCGGTGCGCCGCCATGGCGCATGGGTGGGCGCTTGGATGGCGTTGGCGCGGGTGCAGCGTTGTCGCCCGGGCGGCAGCGCGGGCTATGACCCGGCGCCGGAGGCGATCGCGCCCGGCGCCTGGCGGGCCCCGTGGCGGGTCGCCGATTGGCGCGGTCCGCAAGGATGTGATCACAAGCATGACGGGCGTCGGGCCTCCGGCGGCGACAAAGTGGAGCCTGACCAGCATGCCTAAACTGACGTTTCCCGACGGCGCGGAGCGCGAGTATCCCGATGGCGTAACGGGTTTGGATGTGGCGCAGTCCATCTCCAAGTCTCTCGCCAAAAAAGCGCTGGCCATCGCGCTGGACGACACGCCCTATGATCTTAAACGTCCGATTGAGTCTGACGCCGCGATTCGCATCATCACCGATCGCGATACGGATGAGGCCTTGGAGCTTGTCCGCCACGATACGGCCCATGTGCTGGCCGAGGCGGTGCAAGAGCTGTTTCCCGGCACGCAAGTGACGATCGGTCCGGTGATCGAGGACGGCTTCTATTACGACTTTGCGCGTGAGGAGCCGTTTTCGACGGATGATTTCCCCGCCATCGAAAAGAAAATGGCGCAGATCATCGATCGCAATGAAGCCATTGACCGCGAAGTGTGGGAGCGCGATGCGGCCATCGCCCATTTCGAGGAGATCGGCGAGGCCTATAAGGCTGAACTCATCCGCGATTTGCCCGCCGATGAGGTGATTACGGTCTACCGCCAGGGCGCGTGGAAGGATTTGTGTCGCGGTCCGCATTTGCCGGCCACGGGCAAGTTGCCCAAAGCCTTTAAGCTCACCAAGCTGGCTGGCTCCTATTGGCGTGGCGACCATCGCAATGCCCAGCTGCAACGGATTTACGGCACCGCTTGGCTGAAGCCCGAGGATTTAGAGCTGCATCTGCAGCGCCTTGAGGAAGCCGAAAAACGCGATCATCGCAGACTGGCGCGGGAAATGGATCTCTTCCACATGCAGGAGGAGGGCCCGGGCTCCATTTTCTGGCATCCCAAGGGCTGGACGCTGTTCCAGGAGCTGATCGGCTATATGCGCCGCCGTCAGGAGGCGGCCGGTTATGTGGAGATCAACACGCCCGATCTTCTGGACTATTCGCTCTGGGAAACCTCTGGCCACGCCGAGAAGTTCGGCGAGAACATGTATTCCACGGTGATGCCGGATGAGCGCAAATATGCGCTCAAGCCCATGAACTGCCCGGGCGGCGTGCAGGTCTATAATCATGGTCAGCGATCTTACCGGGAGCTGCCGCTGCGCATGGCCGAGTTCGGCAAGGTCCACCGCTATGAGCCGTCCGGCGCCTTGCACGGCATGATGCGCGTGCGCCACTTCACCCAGGACGACGCCCACATTTTCTGCACGCCGACGCAGCTGCAGGACGAGTGTTTGAAAGTCGTCGACCTCATCCTCGATATCTACAAGGATTTCGGCTTTGAGGATGTGCGGATCAAATTCTCCGATCGCCCCGAAGCGCGCATCGGCGATGATTCGGTCTGGGACAAATCCGAGGCTGCGCTCAAGAATGCGCTGGAGGCGACGGGCCTGCCCTACACCACCAATCCAGGCGAGGGCGCGTTTTACGGTCCCAAGCTGGAGTTCGTGTTGCGCGACGCCATCGGGCGCGATTGGCAATGCGGCACGCTGCAGGTGGACTTCAACCTGCCGGAGCGGTTTGACGCGACTTATGTCGGCGAAGACGGAGAGGGGCACAGGCCGGTCATGCTGCACCGGGCTTTGTTCGGCTCGCTGGAGCGTTTCACCGGCATTCTCATCGAGCATTATGCCGGGGCGTTCCCGCTCTGGCTGGCGCCGGTCCAGGTGGTGGTGGCCACCATCACGTCGGATGCCGATGATTATGCGCGTGAGGCGGCCGCCCAGCTCACGAAAGCGGGCCTGCGCGTCGAAGCCG
>CAZGCB010000059.1:0-16872 GCA_964524065.1 uncultured Caulobacterales bacterium
GTTGATCTCGTCCATCTCCAGCACGATGTCGTAAGGCACCTTCGCCTCCGCCAGCAGCACGTTCATATGGCCGGGCAGGCGCCCCGCCACCGGATGGATGGCGAAGCGGACTTTCTTGCCCTTATCCCGCAGCCGCCGCGTCAGTTCGGAGACCGAGCTTTGCGCCTGGGCCACCGCGAGACCGTAGCCCGGCACGATGATCACCTCGTCCGCATCCTCGAGCATCTGCACGACATTGTCCGCATCCGTGGCGATCATCTCGCCTTCGCCCGCGGCGGCGGCGGACGCCTCGCCGCCCCAGCCGCCCAGGATGACGGAGATGAAGCTGCGGTTCATCGCCTTGCACATGATGTAGGAGAGGATCGCGCCCGACGAGCCGACCAGCGCGCCGGTGACGATCAGCAGATCGTTCGACAAGGTGAAGCCGATCGCCGCCGCCGCCCAGCCCGAATAGCTGTTCAGCATGGACACGACCACCGGCATGTCCGCGCCGCCAATCGGGATGATCAAGGTCACGCCGATGACGAAGCCCAAAATCGTCACCATCCAGAACGCCCAATGGGCGCTGCCGCCGGACTGCACCAGGATGGCGATCCCCACCACCACGACGCCCGCCATGGCGATGTTCAGAAGATGCCGCGCCGGCAAGAGGATCGGCGCGCCGGACATGTTGCCGTTCAGCTTAGCAAAAGCGATCACCGAGCCGGAGAAGGTCATGGCCCCAATAAAGGTGCCGAGCGCCAGTTCGATCAGTGAAGCGAGCTTCAGCTGCCCCGCAATGCCAATGCCGTAAGCCTCCGGCGTGTAGAGCGCCGCGGCCGCCACAAACACCGCCGCCAAGCCCACCAAAGAGTGGAACGCCGCCACCAGCTGGGGCATCTGCGTCATCGCGATGCGGTTGGCGATCACGGCGCCGATACCGCCGCCGACCACGACGCCCACTAGGATCAACAGCAACGTCGTCCCGTCCAAGCCGCCGCGGGCGGCCGTCACCGCCAGCGTCACGGCCACGGCGAGGCCCATGCCGATCATGCCCAACAGATTGCCCTGCCGGCTGGTTTCCGGGCTCGACAGGCCCCGCAAGGTGAGAACGAACAACACCCCGGCGACGAGGTAGAGCAGTGCGGCGAGATCGGCGTTCATCAGCAAGCGCTCCTGAGCGTGGCGGCGCGAAAACGGTACGGCGGTGAGGCGGATGGACCGCCATGGAAGAATCCCCAGCAACGAAACTCGCAAGATCTGTGCGCCACGTCCAGGTTCATGGCAGTATCTTATGCGATGGTCACAGATCGTTAGGGCGTCGGCTGATGTTCCCTAGGCCGCCATCGCCCGCGAGGACGAATACTGTGGCGGGGGCGTCAGCGGAAGCTGTGTTCATGCCGCGTCTGCAACTGCCTGGGGTGATCGCGGCGCTGTCGCTCATGCTCGCACCGGCCGCCATCACGGCGCCGGTCGGGGCGCCAAATGCCCGCGATGGAAAGAGCGGCGATGCGTATGGCGGGGCCGTGTTGTACAGCCTCCTTTACGGTTTTCGCCCGTCGCGTCTGGTCATGCCCTATTGGGGGTTCGGCGTCGGTGTGGGCGGCGGCGTTATCGACACGCCCGACCGCTCCAACACGCAGATCGCGTTCGCCGGGCAGCAAGTTTTCGGCCTGCGTCTGGACGGGATGGGTCCCTGGTCGAGCGACCTAGCGGTGCGGCGGCTCGGCGTTTGGACCAATGATCTGGATCTCTCCTCCACCGATGTGACGGCTCGCATCTCTTACGGTTGGTAGTGCGCCGCAGCACACCGGCGGCGCGTCCCGCGCAAACCCCTTGATATCGCCATGATGGGCTGGGACATGTGCGCTGTGAGGCATGGTGGAACGAGGTCAACATGATGCGGACTTTATGGGGGGGCGCACTGGCGGCGATCATGATCGCCAGCGGCGCACAGGCGCAAACGGACGCGCAGGATGGCGTGGACTGGTATGTCCGCTTGGCCGCCGGGGTCGGCGGGCCCGATGATGTGGACGTGTCCACCGCCGGCGGCGGCGGACGCCGCGATGGCGATGACGTGCTCGTCGGTGGACGGGTGTCCGCCGCCATCGGCGTACAGCCGCTCTCCTTCTTGCGGGCGGAATTGGAATTCACCAGCAGCGGCAACGAGTTCGACAGCGATCTCAGCGACGCCTACGGTCAAGGGGGCATTCTGTTGAATGTCATCGCCGAGGCGCCGTTGGGCGACGCATGGGGCGTGTTCGCCGGTGTCGGCGCGGGCTTCGGCGCGACAGGCGTTGATTTCGATGACGGCCTGGACAGCGAAAGTGAGGACGACGACATCAGCCAGGCTTTTGTCGGCGTGTCCTATGATTTTTCGGAACGGTTCACCCTGGACGGCATGATGCGCAGCATTCGATACCCAGATTTGGACGAAGGCGGCCTGGTGTTGCGCGACGCCGACAGCATCGACCTCATGGTGGGCCTGCGCTTCTATCCCGGCCGCTAAAGCGCCCAAACCGCAAGCGGGACATTCAGGCTTCGGCGCCGGCGTGTGACGCTGCGCAGCGAAGCCTGCTAAGGGCGATGACGCTGATTCACAACGTCATCGCCTTGCCCCTCTGCGGAGTTCGCCCATGGACGCGCCCCTGTTTCTCCACTCCTGGTGGCGCGCCTCCAGCACGTACTTTTGGAGTCTCTGCCGACGGGATCCGACGCTTTTGGCGTTCGCCGAGCCCTTTCATGAGCTGTTCACGCCCGAATTTGACGCCTCGCGCGCCGCTATCACCTCCAATCCCGACAGCAATCCGAATCTGTTCCATCCCGCGCTCAGCGGCGGCGGCTACTTCGCCGAATATGAGGACGTCATCGCCGCAGGCGGTTTGGCCGCGCACCCCAAATCCATCACCTTCGACGAGTATTTCCTCGCCCCCGACGGGCCCGGCGCCGCCACGGACGCCGGCGCGAGAGCGCTGATCGCACACGCCCACGCCCAGGGACGCCGCCCGGTCATGGCGGCCGTGCGCACCATGGGACGCATGGCGCGATTGCGCCGGCGCTTTGGCGGCGATCACGTGCTGCTGCTGCGCGATCCGGCGGATCAATGGGCGTCGATGATCCACCAGCTGGCCCATGGCAATGCGTATTTTCTCGACGCCAGCCTTCTGGTGGGCGCCAAGGCCGTCGCCCATCCCGACGGCGCGATCCTGATGGCGCCGCTGGGTATCGCACACATCCACCATCACAGCATTGTGCGCGAGGTGCAGATCGCCGGGCTCATCCGCGCCGATATCGGCGCGCTGAAGGCGTTTGAGGCGTATTATGCGGTGCAGCTGTTGGCTCTCGCACACAATTGGCGCGCCGCGGACATCATCATCGACACCAATCACATCGCGGAGGATTCGCACGCACGATCCGTCGCCGCCCAGGCTCTCGGCGCGCTGACGCCTGCCTTAGCGGATTTATCCGATTTTGAACGCCCGGCCCGCAGCGAGCGCGTGGCCGCGTTGATCGATGACGCGCGCAACAGCGTGCATCAGCGGGCGCCGGACGTCGTTTCCCAGGAAGTGTGCGCGGCGGCTGAGGCCCATCCCACGGCGCCGACATTGCAGGACATGGCCGCGCGGGCATCGGCTGCACGGCAGGCCCGCACGGCGCGCCTAAACGCACCGACCGACCCCGCCACGAATGCAGCGGAGCGCCATGCCCCTCCTGACGCCGAGCGTGGGGCCTAAGCCTTCGCCGGACGATCCTTTTTCTTGTACATGGCCAGCATGCGACGCGTAACGAGAAAGCCGCCAAAAATGTTCACGCTGGCGAGCGCGACCGCGATCACGCCGAAAGTCTTAGAGGCGAACACCGCGCCGTCGGAGGTTTGGCCCGCAATGGGCTGCGCCGCAGCGGCCAAGAGCGCCCCCACCACAATCACGGAACTCACCGCATTGGTGACCGCCATCAACGGCGTGTGCAGAGCCGGCGTGACGCTCCACACCACATAATAGCCCACGAACACCGCCAGCACGAAAATGCTCAGGCGAAAAATGAACGGATCGACAGCGGTTTCCATGGCGCGGCTCCTTTGATCGGCCGACGTTAGCCGGCTGCGCGCGCTGCGCCAAGACCCGCTTGCGTACGGTGTGCGAGGGCGCGCACGCCCCTTCCCGCCTCTCACGCATCGGTCCATGCTGTGGACATGGCCACTGCGACTGTCAGCTATGTTTGCCAATCTTGCGGGGCGGCCCACGCCAAATGGGCCGGGCGCTGCGATGCGTGCGGCGCCTGGAACACTCTGGTTGAAGAAGAAACCGCCAGTCCGCTGCCCACATCAGGAAGCAAATCGGCGGGAAAGTCAGGCGCTTCCAATAAACGCGGCCGCGCCAAAGGCTTGGATTTTGTCGATCTGCGCGGCGAAAGCGCCGCCGCGCCACGCCGTCCCTCGGGCCTTGCGGAGCTGGACCGTGTGCTGGGCGGCGGGCTGGTGCAAGGCTCGGCAGTTTTGGTCGGCGGGGATCCCGGCATCGGTAAGTCCACCCTGCTTTTGCAGGCCGCCGGCGCCTGGGCGCGCGCGGGAGCGGATGTCGCCTATATTTCCGGCGAAGAAGCGGTGGAGCAAATTCGCGGGCGCGCCGCGCGTCTTGGCTTGGCGGATGCGCCGGTGCAGCTCGCCACCGAAACGTCCCTCGCCCCGATTTTGGACGGGCTGAAGAAAACCAAACCCGCCATCGCCATTATCGATTCCGTGCAGACGCTGTGGTCCGACTGGGTGGGTGCGGCGCCGGGCTCGGTGGCGCAGGTGCGCGCCTGCGCTCAGGAATTGGTGCGCTTCGCCAAAACCTCGGGCTGCGCCGTGTTTTTGGTGGGCCATGTCACTAAGGAAGGCCAAATCGCCGGCCCGCGCGTGATGGAGCATATGGTGGATGCCGTGCTCTATTTTGAAGGCGAGCGGGCGCATCAATTCCGCATCCTGCGCGTGGTGAAAAACCGCTTCGGCGCCGCTGATGAGATCGGCGTGTTTGAGATGACCGGCGCCGGCCTTGCTGAAGTCACGAACCCCTCCGCCCTCTTTTTGGACTCACGCGGCGCGCCCGCATCCGGGGCGATGGTGTTCGCCGGCGTGGAAGGCACGCGCCCGGTGCTGGTGGAGATCCAAGCCCTCGTCGCCCAAGCCGAGTTCGGCGCCCCGCGGCGGGCGGTGGTGGGCTGGGATTCAGGGCGCCTGGCGATGGTTTTGGCAGTGCTGGAGGCGCGTTGCGGCCTTTCATTTGCAGGGCGCGACGTGTACTTGAATGTGGCAGGCGGATTGCGCATCAGCGAACCGGCGGCGGATTTGGCCGTCGCGGCGGCGCTGGTGTCGGCCACATTGGATGCGCCGCTGCCCAGCGAAACGGTGGCGTTCGGCGAAGTGAGTCTGTTGGGGGACGTACGGGCGGTGTCGCGGGCCGATGCGCGACTGAAGGAAGCGGCGAAGCTTGGTTTCACCGCCGCATTCGGTCCGGCGGGGTGCGAGGGCGGCCGCAACATGCAGGTGACGGCGGTGGCGCGCTTGAGCGATTTGGTGGCGCGCCTGGAGGCCGACGCGGGCGTCGGGCCCAGCCCTGGGACAGGGCGGGGCTCCCGCCGAGGGGGGTGAGACAGAAACGATGGCCATCACGCTGTTTGATGTCGCGATGATTTTAGTGCTGCTGATCTCCAGCGGCATCGCCTTTTGGCGCGGGCTGGTGCGCGAGGTGCTGTCGGTCACCGCCTTCATCGTCGCCGCCATCGCCACATTGTTTGTCATGGACGCTCTGCTCACCCCGGCGGAGCGGGCGCTGTCGCCGCTCATGGCGCCCTTCGCGGCGCAGCTTTTGGTCATTACGGCGGTGTTTCTCCTCGTGTATATCGCCGTCAGCATCGCCACCACATCCCTGTCGGACGCCGTATCCCGCGGCGACAGCGTGGGCTTTATGGACCGCACCGCGGGCCTAGCGTTCGGTTTGGCGCGGGGCTTGGTCGTGGCGGCCATCGTGTTGATCCTCTATGCCTCCATCACCGCGCCCCAGGATTGGCGTTCGGATCTCACCCGCTCGAAGACCTATCCGCTGGTGCGCTCCACCGCCCTGGCGACACTGGACCTGGTGGAAACGGTGAGCGGGCCGTCGGATCTCACCGCCATCCCCTTCCCCGAGCCGGCTAGCTGACCCCCGCGGGCCCTGCACCAGTATGGAACCGCCAGGCCGCCGCCTGGGTCCGCCTTCGACACTGCGCTCTGCGGGCCACAATGCGCCACTGTCACGGAAGCGAGACAGGCGCGTGCTATCGAGTTGGGTTGATCCATGGTGATAGACCTTGCGGCCGAAGCCAGGAATCGGCATTGTGCATGCGCAACATAAGCGCGAGGGCGATGTTCTGATGACGGAGGGTGACCATCCCAAATCCGATCGACGCTCGCTCCAGTTGAATTGTGGCGTTGTGGGCGTTTTTGGCGTCTCCAACGCCGCTGATGTCGCCGCGCTGGGCTTGCATGCTTTGCAACATCGGGGACAGGAAGCGTGCGGCGTCGCCGCCTTTGATGATGGCCGCTTCCAGTACGAGCGCCATTCGGGCCTGGTGCGCGATCATTTTGGCGAAGGCCTCTCGCGCCGCATGCCGGGCCACAGCGCCATCGCCCATTGCCGCTATTCAACGCAGGGCAAAGGCGTCTCGCGCAACGCCCAGCCGCTGTACGCCGATCTCAGCTGCGGCGGGCTGGCGCTGGCTCATAACGGCACGCTGACCAACGCCCGCATCATCCGCGAGCGCTTGGTGGAGCAAGGCAGCATCTTCCAAAGCGCCAGCGACACCGAAGTGATCTTGCATTTGGTGGCCGCCTCGCGCCGCACGGGCATGATCGATCGCTTTATCGACGCGCTGGATCAGATTGAAGGCGGCTACGCCCTGGTGGGCCTGGCCGACGACATGCTCATCGGCGCACGCGATCCCGTGGGCATACGCCCGCTCGTGCTGGGCGAACGGGCCAATGGCGCGCCAGTGATCGCCTCTGAAAGCTGCGCTCTGGATTTGGTGGACGCCAAATACATCCGCGATATCGGCCCGGGCGAGGTCGTGGTGGCCGACGCCTCCGGCGTGCGCTCCATCCGCCCGCCGCAATCGCCGCCGCGCACCTGCGCCTTTGAATATATCTATTTCGCACGCCCCGATTCCGTGATCGACGGCGTCAGCGTGTATGAGGCGCGCCGGCGCATGGGCCGCCGCTTGGCGATGGACGCCGCGGTGGCGGGCGCCGATTTGGTCGCGCCGGTGCCTGATGGCGGCGTGCCGGCGGCGCTCGGCTACGCGGAACAAAGCGGCGTGCCCTTTGAAATGGCCATCATCCGCAATCACTTTGTCGGGCGAACCTTTATCCAACCCAACCAGAAAAGCCGTAAAGCCCATATCAAGCTGAAACACAGCGCCAATCGCGCCGCGATCGCGGGTAAAAAAGTGGTGCTTGTCGATGACAGCATCGTACGCGGCAACACCTCGCGCAAAATCATCCAGCTGGTGCAGGACGCCGGCGCGGCGGAGGTTCACTTCCGCGTCGCCAGCCCGCGCATTCGCTTCCCGGACTATTACGGCATCGACATGCCGGCGCCGGAGGAGTTGCTGGCGCAGAAAATCCAAGACTTGGACGACATGGCGAAGGAGCTGCACGCCGACAGCGTGGATTTCCTCACGGTGGAAAGCCTGTATGACGCGATTGTCGGGGCCCCGCGCCGGGACGAGCCGCCGCAGCTGACGGATCATTATTTCACCGGCGACTACCCCACTCGCTTGGCCGATTTGGAGCGGGACGGCCCGGACGCCGACCGCCAGCTGTCCTTCCTCGACGCCTGATGGACGCCTCCGCTCCCCCCGATGCGCCAGCCGCCAGCAAGGCAGGCATGGCGACGAACGCATTCGCTGATCGCGTGTTCGTCGTGACCGGCGCCTCGCGCGGGCTTGGGCGGGCCTGCGCGGAACAGATCGGGGCCGCCGGCGGCCAAGTGATCGCATTGGCGCGCACCCAAGGCGGATTGGAGGACCTGGACGACGCCGTGCGGGCCGCCGGCGGGCCGCAGCCCGTGCTGGCCCCTGCGGATGTCACGGACGGCGACGGGCTTGACCGGCTGGGAGGCGCTCTGTTCCAGCGCTTCGGCCGGGTGGACGGGCTGATCCACGCCGCCGGCGGGCATCAGGGCCTCGGCCCTTTGGCCCAGGTGAAGCCGGACGATTTCCAAGCGATCCTCGCCCTCAACATGACCAGCGCCTTTCGCCTCATCCGCGCGCTAGACCCGCTGCTGCGCGCCGCGGCCGACGCCAAGGGCCGGGCCGATGCGCTGTTCATCGCTGACGCCACGCCGCCCAGCCCGCCCGCCTTGTGGGCGCCCTATGCCGCGGCCAAAGCCGGCCTCGCGGCTTTGGTGGAGGCCTACACGGCTGAAGTCGCCGCCAGCGGCGTGCGCGCACAGCTCTTCACACCGCCGCCCATGGCGACCCGCACGCGCATGAAGGCCTTTCCCGGCGATATGGGCGCGGTGTCCGGCCCCCAAGCCTCGGTCACCGGCGCGGCGCTGACAGCGCCACAGGATGTGGCACGTGACCTTCTCGGCCGCCTGCAGGGCCCTGACGCCCCCTAAGCATGGCAGGCTAGACAGCCAATGTGTCCGCCAACCAACGGGCATAGGCCGCGCGCGCCTCGGCCGCCGCCGCGCGGTCCACGCGGTAGGATGCGCCGGGCTCATGCTCAGCCTCATCAAAGGCGTGGGTGACATGCGCAATGAGCGTGCGCTCCACAACAACCCCGCTGGCGTGCAGCGCGCTGACGGCGCGCTCCACGGCGATGGGTAACGCCGTGTCGTCGTTTTCCGCCTGCACAAGCCGGGTTCGCGGCGCAAGCGCCCAGCCCTCCTCCGCCGTGCGGGCCGGAAAACCGCAATAGGGATAGGTGAGGTGCACCGCCTTCACCCCGTCGAGATCCGCGGCCGAAACAGCTGCGACACCCGGCGGCGCCGTGCGGTCCAGATCAAAACTCAGCGCATCCATGATCGCCCAGGCCCCATGGCTCCAGCCGGCCAGCGCGATCTGCTGCGGTTTCACCCAGGGTTGCGCGCGCGCATAGGCCACGGCGCCAAACACATCCGCCGCCCGCTCGACCCCGCGCAAGCAGCGGCCCTTGCACACCCGCGCCAACGCCGCGGCCCGATCCAGACCGCGCGGCGCCAAGCTGTCGATAATCAACACGGCCACGCCGCTGGCGGCCGCCGCTTCGGCATATTCGCGCAAGGGCTCAGGCGGGCCGCCCGGCGCCCGCAAACCGCCACAGCCGTGAAATTGCAGCACCACGGGAAAAGGGCCAGGCCCCGCCGGTTTCACCACCGCGATATGCGGGCCGAGCCAGGCGGCCCAATCCTCTACGGACCGGCGCGGGGCGAACCAAGCATCCAGCAGCGCGACCAGCGTCAACAACGCGAGGGCTGCGCCGCCGCTCAGCCCCACAAACGCGCCCCAACCCCAGCTTGGACCGAATGCGACAAACCCCACGCCGCCGCCCAACGCGGCGCCGATCGCGATCGCGGCCCAGCGGCGCAGGGCGCGCATGGTGAGCCCGCGGACCACCCCCGGAGCGCCCGGATGAGGCGCTTCGGGGCGAGGCGCGCCGCTGTCTGCTGCGCCCGCCAAGCCAACCGTCGGCGGGTTTTGCTGTCCGCCCGAGGGTGCGGTCACGCCCGCCCCCCTTCGGCATAGGGGTTTTTGCCGGCGCGCACGTGCAAACGGATGGGCGTGGCGGGCAAATCAAACGCCTCACGGATCCCGTTGACGAGATAACGTTTGTAGGCGTCGGGCAGATGCTCCCCGCGCGAAGCGATGAGCACAAAGGTGGGCGGGCGGCTTTTGGTTTGGCTGAGATAACGCGGCTTGATGCGCCGGCCATTCACCGCCGGGGGCGGATGGCGAGCCACCGCCTCGCTCAACCAGTCATTGAGGTCGCGGGTTTTCACCTTCGCGTCCCAATTCTCGTGCAAGGCCGCCGCGGCGGGCATCAGCTTGTCCAAGCCGCGACCCGTGAGGGCGGACACGGGAAGAACCGGCGCGCCCTTCACCTGCGGCAACAGACGCTCAGCCCTCTCGCGCATGGCCGCCAGCGCCGCTTGGGGTTCATCCACCACATCCCATTTGTTGACGACGAAGATCAGCCCGCGCCCTTCGCGTTCCACCAGATCGGCGATTTGCAGATCCTGGCGTTCAAAGGCGTTTTCCGCGTCCATGACCAGGAACACGATTTCCGCGAACCGGATGGCTTTGAGGCTGTCGCCGGCCGACATTTTCTCCAAGCTGTCCTGAATTTTCGCCCGTTTGCGCAGGCCCGCCGTGTCGTGCAGGCGCACCTCGCGCTCCTCCCACCGCCAGCGCACCGCCACCGCATCACGGGTGACGCCCGGCTCCGGCCCGGTGAGCAACCGCTCCTCACCGAGGAGGGCGTTTACAAGCGTGGATTTGCCAGCATTGGGCCGCCCGACAATGGCGAGCTTCAGCGGCGCCGGCGGGCGTTCCCCCTCCTGCGTCTCCACCAACTCCAAGGCCTGATCCACAGCGATGACCAGCTCCGCAATTCCCACACCGTGCTCGGCCGACACCGCCACCGGCTCGCCAAAGCCCAGCGAAAACGCCTCGTTCAGCCCCGCATTGGACGCGTTGCTCTCGCATTTGTTGGCCACCAGGATCACCTCGGCCCCAGCGCGGCGCAGATGCGCGGCGAAAGCCTCATCGAGCGGCGTCACGCCCGCACGCGCATCGATCACAAACAGGCAGATATCGGCCTGGCCCACCGCGGTTTCGGTTTGATCGCGCATGCGCGATGTGAGCGCATCGGGCGGGCTTTCTTCAAAACCGGCGGTGTCCACCAACACGACCGCGCGCGCCCCCAGGCGCGCTTCGGCCTCGCGACGGTCGCGGGTGACGCCGGGTCGGTCGTGCACAATGGCGAGTTTTTTACCCGCCAGACGGTTGAAGAGGGTCGACTTGCCCACATTCGGCCGCCCGACAATGGCGATGGTCGGCGCGTGTGCGGCCGGTGCGTCGGCTGCAGGAACCGCCGCCGCAGGGTCCAAATCGCTCAAAACGACGCCCTCCAGCAAGGGGCATTATCCCGAAGCGTCGTCCTCGCCGCGCCCGCGAAAGGCCGACAAGCGCCCTTCCTCATCCACCGTGAAAAGCATGCGCTGGGCGACGATGGGCGGAATAAACGCCTCGGCGCCGAGCTTGAACGCCTCCAACTCCTCGCCATTGCTCGGGTCAAAGGCGTGCAACCGCCCCTCACCATCATCGGAGGCCACCAAGTACAGCCGTCCGCCCGCCAAAACCGGGCCGGCCCATGCCACTTTTCCGCGTCGCTTTTCGGGATTGTCATAGAGTTTCAGCTGCCGCGTCCAATACACCCGCCCGTCATAGCGGGACAAACACGCCAATTGCGCGTCGGTGGTGACGATAAACAGATACGGGCCCGAGACCCAAGGCCGGTGAATGCCGCTGGCCGGCCGCGTCCACGCGCGCTGGCCGGAACGCAAATCGATCGCCGACAGCACGCCGGAGTGGCTGATGGAATAGACCGTGTCCCCCACAATCACCGGGCTGCCGGCGACATCGTTCAACGCGCCCAGCGGCGTGGTGCGGCTGCGCCTTGTGAGCGCCTCGGTCCACAAGGGCCGGCCATTATCGGTCTGCAACGCCGCCACTTCGCCGGATGCGAACGGCGCCACGACGATGCCCGCCCGCACAGCCGGGCTGGACGGGCTGAGGATCCGCGCCGGCTCCGCCAAGCTTTGGTAGGTCCACAACACCTCCCCCGTCTCCGCGGACAAGGCGTAGAGTTCATTATCGACGCTGACCGCGAACACCCGCCCTTCGGCCACGGTGGGGGCGGCGTGGATCGGGCCATTGACGGCGGTGCGCCAAATCTCATCGCCCGTGCTGGCGTCCAAGGCCACCACCGCGGCAAAGCCCATGGTGACGAAGATGCGCCCGCCGCGGGTGGCGATGCCGCCGCTGCGCGCCTTGCGATCACGACGCTCTTCGGCCCGCACGCGCGTGCTCCAGCGCTGATCGCCGTCCTCCGCATCATAAGCCGTGACGCGTCCGCGCCCATCAATGGCGAACACCAAGCCGCCATCGGCCACCGGCGGCGCGCCGATCCGGAAATTGGTGCTGGAGCCGCGGCCCAGATCGCGCCGCCACACCCGCTCCACATTGGCGTCTAGCGCTGGATGGGCCAGCACATGGGCGGCGTTGCCGCCCTCCATGGCCCAGGCGCGGTTGGGCAGCGGGCTCGGCACGGTGACGCCGGCGCTGCTGAGTTGCGGATCGACTTCCAAGCGATC
Source organism: uncultured Caulobacterales bacterium (assembly GCA_964524065.1). GTDB lineage: Bacteria > Pseudomonadota > Alphaproteobacteria > Caulobacterales > Maricaulaceae > CAZADA01. The sequence goes on from CAZGCB010000059.1 coordinate 12,354, forward strand.
GTCGAAACTCAACAACGCAATGCGCCGCTCGTCCGGCGTAGCGGCGCCGCCGCCGCCACACGCGGCCAAGCCGACGCTTGCGCCGAGCGCTGCGATCAGCGCCCAGCATCGACGCAGAGACAAGATGATCATGGGGCGGGGGTCTCCTCAGCCGTCGCATCGGCGGACGGGGAACTATCCACACTCTCAGATGAACCCGCCTCTAACGGCGGGCTCGACAACGGCGCGTTTGGCGTGTCGTCACCAGCGTCCAGCATCGCCAGGCCGGCCAGCGCCTCACGCGCCGCGATGACGGCCAACGCCGCCTCCACCCGCGAGCTCAACTGCGTCAGCGCCCCGCCCTCCGTGAAATCGGCCGCCAAGCGGCGCTGGAGCCCCTCATACCCCTCCCGCGCGGCGCGGATATCGCCATCGCGCAACGCCGCCGCCGCCAACAACTCCCGCGCGGCGGCCCAATAGGGGCGATCCTCGCCGGCTAACGGGCGCACCGCAAACTCCAACTCGCGGCGGCTGGCCGTATCAAAGCGGGCATAGGCCGCCTTAAGCGCCGCCAAATCCGCGTACAAACGATCCTCAAAGGCCGCAGCCGCCGTCTCAAACGCAGTCTGGGCCGCCGGACGATCGCCGCGATCGAGATGGATGGCCCCGTGCAAGGCCTGCGCAAACGCCGCATAGGCGCCCGCCCCCTCGGCCGCCAAGCCCGCCAAGGCCGCCTCCGCAGCCTCCACGTCCTGGGCCTGCAAATGGCGCAACGCAGCGCCGTAAGCTTCCGCGGACTCCCCGCGCGCGGTGTTCGCCTGGCCGGCCATCAGCTGCATGACGCCGACGCCGATGAGGATCGCCGCCGCGACGCCGCCAGCCAACGGGGCCCAGCGCAGGGCCGTGCGGCGCAACGCATCCTCGCGGACCTCGCGATCCACTTCATGAAACACATCCGTCATGGACGTCACGCTCCAACAAGGCTGACGCGCGGGCCGGGCCCGCTCTTGCGTGGGACTTGCCGCGCCGCGATCCGCCACACTGCCGGGGGACGGTAGCCGCGCCAGCCGCCTGGAACAAGATGGCCGCTCAGCCCCGGCGCCGCTGCAGTGCGCCACTGACCATCGCCGTGCGTTTAACCGTCCTTGGGCTTGGCGGCGCCGCCATGAGCCTTCGACGTGTAAAGATGCGCCGCTTCGGGAAAGCGGCGCGCGCGGACATCCGCGGCATAAGCCGCCGCCGCCTCCTCAATCACCGTCCGCAATTGGCCATAGCGCTTGACGAATTTCGGCGTCCATTCAAACAGGCCCAACATGTCATGGGTCACGAGGATTTGTCCGTCACACCCCGCGGAGGCGCCAATGCCGATGGTCGGCGCGCTCACGGCGGCGGTGACCGCATCGGCGACATCGGGGGTGACGCCCTCCACCACCATGGCGAAGGCGCCCGCTTCATCGGCGGCCTTGGCGTCGGCGAGGATCGCGGCGCGGCTGTCCTCATCGCGGCCCTGGGCGCGAAAGCCGCCCAGCACATGCACCGCTTGGGGACGCAGCCCCACATGCGCCATCACGGGAATGCCCCGCTGCACGAGGTAGCGCACAGTCTCCGCCGCTGTCGGCCCGCTCTCGACCTTCACCGCCGCGCACCCTGTCTCCATCATCACGCGCGCAGCATTGGCGAAGGCCTGCTCAGGGCTTTGCTCATAACTGCCAAAAGGCATGTCCACCACGACCAGCGCGCGTTTGGCGCCGCGGGTCACCGCACGCCCATGCAGGATCATCATGTCCAGCGTCACGCCGACCGTGCTGGAAAGGCCGTGCACCACCATACCGACCGAATCGCCCACCAGGATCACATCACAATGGGGGTCCAACGCCGCCGCCATCGGCGCGTCATAAGCGGTGAGGCACACCAGCGGATCACCGCCCTTGCGCGCATGGATGTCGCGCGCGGTAAGGGCGCGCGCCGGCTGGCTCGGGGTTGTGTTTAGGGGATGAGCGGACATGACGGGCCCTCACGAACCGAGCGCAGCCTCTGCGCCCGGACGCTGTCATAGACCATTTTGCCCCAAAGGCATGGGATTTCGCATGCGCCGCTCGCTGGCCACCCTTAGCCGAGAGCGGTTTTCACTCGCTGCTTCAACCGATCTTTAAAGCCGGCCGGCTTGGCGGGCGGTTTGTTGATCTCCGCCAGCTCTTTCTTGATGCACTCGCGATTGGGATCGCCGCATTCGGTTTCGGAGATCTTCGCCAGTTGTTCAATCAGGCCGAGATTGAACGTCCCATTTTGGATCGCGATACGGACCGTCTCCACCTCATGCTCGTAATAGTCGCCATCGAAAAAAAGCCGAATGATGTAACGCTTCAGCTCTTCGGATTTGTCGACCGAGAGCTTCTGCACCGCCGCGGCGCCCTCGGCGCGCTTGCGCGCATCGCGCGTTTTATCGATCAACGCGATGAGCAGCACCACCGCGATGGCATATCCCATAAGCTCCATGACCGCCTGTCCCGCTTCGGCGCCACGGGGAGGGCAAAGGCCCGGGCGCTGTTCACCACTTCATGATGAATGCAGCAAATCCCGGGCCACAGCCTCAGAGCGACTCGGACGGCCCCGGGACGCGGGCGCGTCCTTATCCGTCTTCACCGCGATGGCGATAGCGGTCATTCACGGGTGATGAGGGCGCTGCAGCGAGAACAGGCGCAGCATTCAGCCTTGACAGCGCCGCGCTGCGACAGCCCCTACGCGGCGTCGCGGCGTTTGCGGGCGGCCATGACCCGGTTGCGGCCTTGCGTCTTGGCCGCCGACAACGCTTGGTCAGCGCGCCGCACGAAAGCCGCCGCAGTATCGTCCGGGTCCAGCTGGGTGAGGCCGATGGACACCGTCAGCGGCGCCATCTCGCCGCCGTTGCGCATGCGGAAGGGTTCCTCGCTGGCCAGAAGGCGCAAACGCTCCGCAGCGCCTTTGGCCGTGTCGGCGTCGGCCCCGGGCATCAGGATGGCGAACTCCTCCCCGCCCGCACGGCACGCCATATCCACGCTGCGCACATGGGCCGCCAGGCGTGCAGCGAAGCCGACAAGCACATCATCCCCGCCCTCATGGCCATAGGCGTCATTGATACGCTTGAAATGATCGAGATCCACCAGCAGCAGCGATAAGGGCCGTCCCGTGCCCAGCGCCTCATCCATCAACTCGCGCAAATGGATCTCCATAAAACGCCGGTTGTAGAGGCCCGTCAGATGATCGGTGACGGCTTGCTCCAACGTCTCATCAAGCGTGGCGCGCAAATAGTCCGCATAGCGCTTGCGCTTGACCAGCGTGCGCACCCGCGCCGCCAACTCCTGCCCGTCCACCGGCCGGCCGAGCACGTCGTTCACGCCAATATCCAGAGCCTTAAAGAGATTGGCTTTGTCCTGTTCGTCCACAATGGCGAGGATCGGCAGACTGCGCGTCGCTTCATCCGAGCGCAGCCGCGCCGCCAGACGCATGCCGTCAAACGTCTCCGCGGCGGTGTCCAAAATCACCAAATCCCACGGCCCACGGGCCGCACGCAGGGCCGAGGCCGCATCCGTCTCCAAACGCGGGCGATGCTCATGCTCCAACCGCCGCGCTAGCCGTTCGGAGGCGCGCGTGGGATCATCCACCACCAAAACCCGTGCGCCGGACATCACCCGCTGCTCTTCGTGCTCGTCAATGGCGCCCAAGGCTTGCCCGCTGGCCTGGCGCGCCTCCAACTCGTCGGTGACGGCTTTCAAACGCAGCATGGAGCGCACGCGCGCCAACAACACCGCATCATCCCAAGGCTTGGAGAGGAAGTCGTCCGCCCCCGCCTCCAGACCGCGCACACGATCCTCCCGCTGATCCAAGGCAGTCACCATGATGACGGGGATTTGGCGGGTGCGCAGATCTGATTTCAGCCGCCGGCAGGTTTCCATGCCGTCCATTTTCGGCATCATCACATCCAGCAGGATGAGATCGGGCGGATCGGCGAACGCCATGTCCAGCGCTTCAAACCCGCTCTCGGCCATGGCGACGTCGTAATACTCGGCTTCTAACCGGATTTTCAGCAAACGCCGGTTGGTTTCCAAATCATCGACGACAAGGATGCGCCCGCTCATGGCCGCGCCCCCCTCACTCGACGAACCGATGGATGGTGTCCAAGAAGCTGCGGACGGTGATGGGTTTGGAGATATAGGCCTCCACGCCGCCGGCGCGGATTTTTTCCTCATCGCCTTTCATGGCGAAAGCCGTGACGGCTACGATAGGGATCGCCGACAATTCCGCATCGGATTTCAGCAATTGCGTCACATCAAGGCCGGACATGCCCGGCAGCTGGATGTCCATGACGATGAGGTCGGGGCGATGTTCGCGCGCCAAATCCAACACGCGGGCGCCCTCGCCAGTTTCGATCGTCTCAATGCCGTAGCGCGTCAACAAATCGCGGAACAGCTTCATATTGAGATCATTGTCTTCAACAATGAGGACTTTTTTGCCCATGTCGCCCGCGCGCCTGCCGTCAGTCTTGGGTCGTCCTGCGCCCCTT
>CAZGCB010000060.1:0-16824 GCA_964524065.1 uncultured Caulobacterales bacterium
CGGGGGGGCGCCGCTGCGGCCACCCCCCCCTCCAGCGGCTCGCCGGGGGCGCGGGCGGCCTGGGGCCAGTCGGCCGGCGCCGCGATGTTGCGGCCGGCGGCCCAATCGGCGGCGAGATCGCGATAATGTGGCGATTGCGGATGCCCGGATTGGCCGGGGGCAATCATGAAACGTGCCCGGTCCAAATCGCTGAGATCATGGATGGCGCGGTACGTGACGCCGATTTGGGCGGCGAAGGGGGCGCCATCTGCGCCTTGGCCGCTTGGCCCCTCACTCAGCGCTAAGCTGTGGGCGCCGCCGCCGAGCGGCTGGGGCAAGGTGAAGCGCCGGGTGAGGAAATGCGGCGCCCTGTGCATGGCCGGATGAACGAAGGTTGCGGCCCGCACAGCGCCCCAGCGCAGCCTGAACGCGCCGGTGTCGTCCTCGGCCATCAGCCCGGACAGAAACAGCGCCTCATCGGCGGCGTCCAAGCCGAAGACGGCGGCCAGCGTCTGGCCGGCGTCATCAAAGGCCTGACCGGCGATCAGGGCGCAGTTTTCAGCCGCGGGCGTGCGGACATCATCGCACCACAACGAGGCCGGTCCGTTCAGTTCTTGATCGATGAACGGGACCCGCGGTTGTGCGAACCCAGCGAAGGCCGGGCCCAGTTCATCCGCCCAAAGCCGGGCGGGCAGGGCCGCGAGCCACGCCTCGAAAATCAGCGGCTCCACACCGTCCGGCGTCATGCGGGCGTCCCAATCGCGCAGCGCGATTTGCAGCACCCGGCCGATGGCGGTCTGCGGCTTGGCGCGGCTGGCCGCCACGCGCAGGCGTGCGGCCGGCGGTGAAAACGGATCGGACAGGATAGCGGCGAAGCGATCGGCGTCATGCAGGCGCGTGGCGCTGAGCAGGGCCTCGAGGCGCTGCGGCCGATACGCGTCGAACAGCCCTGGCGCCGCGGCGCCATCGCCGGTCGACTCTTCACGCGGCGCGCCGGCGCGGATCACGATTCCGTCGGCCATTTCCGCAAGGCGCGGCAGGCCAGCGACGATACCACCCCCGGCCGTCGCTTCAGCATAAACGAGATGGCTGGGCGCCCCATCCCATTGCGCCCAGGCCGCCTCGACGCGCGGCCATGCGGCGCTGGCGTTCAGCGCTTGGTAAAGCGCCGCCACGCCCGCGAGTGTCCCTCGGCGCGCGCCCGTCAGCACAGGCAGGCTGCCATCGCGGGGTCCGAACGCTTCATCGGCGGCGGCCTCGCCCTGAACGATAGGGGCCATCACCGGCCCCTCCGCGGTTTCGCGCAGCTGAACGGACACCGCCGCGCCGTCGCGCACCGCGATGCTGTCGCTCCAGCTGCGTGTCACGGCGTCGGCCGGACGGCGCACGATGGCGGCGCGATCGCGCCGTGCGGGCACAACGCTCCAGGCTGCGCGGGCGTTGCGGCCCTGCAAAATGAAGGGCAGGCCGGGCAGGGTGGCGCCGGCGGTCGGGCCCTCGCGCCGAGCCATACGAGCCAGGTAAAGCTGGGTCTCGATGCTCAACCGGTCATAGGCTTGCGCGGCCAGCATCGGGGCGCCGGCCGATGTCCGATCACCCGACACGGCCCAGGCCGCGCCGCCGGCGCCGTCGGGCGCGAGCGGGGCGAAGGCCTGCAGCTGTGCGGCGCCTAAAGTGTTCTCAAGGGCGCGGTGGGCGGCGTGGGCGTCCCAAACCATCAAGGGATCGGCATCGTGGCGCGCCAGCAGGATCGCGGCGCTATCGGCCGCGGTCCAGGCGCGCGGCGTATTCGCCAGCAGTAGGAATTCCGGCGGGGCGGCGAAACCCGGCGTGTTCAGCAGGGCGTTGACGCCGGCGGCGTAGGCCTCAAAGCTATCGCGCAGGTCGCGCGGGGCGTTGTTTAAGAAGGCGGCCGCCCGTTCGGCCCGCCGCAGAAGACGCGCGGCCGCATCGTGACGCACGGCGTCGGGTCCCAACAGCGCCGCGCGCTCGCCCAGGGCCGAGCGGCGCAGCACATCCATCTGAAACAGACGATCTTGGGCGTGAGCATAGCCAAGGCCAAACGCCGCATCGCCGGGCCGTTCGGCGAAGATATGCGGGACGCCATGGCCGTCGCGCGCAATCACCACAGCGCCGGCGACGCCCTCCACGCTGAGCGCGCCTTCCAGCTGCGGAGCCGACGCATTCAAACGCCACATCATCCAGCCCGCGACGCCTGCCAGCGTCAACGCGCCGATGGCGATCAGCACCACGCTCATTCGGATGATCGCGCCCATGCTTCCTCGCGCTTGTCGTGCGCCGCGCCCTTCTGGCGCGGCGTTTCCCGTCTGTCGCAGCTCCCTAGCATTGGCGGAAGACCTTGACGAGCATGGGAGCCGCCGGTCATGCAGCCGATCAGGATGCCAAAGGAGGATGGCCATGGCGCGGGCGGCGTTTTTGGGCTTGGGCGTGATGGGGTTTCCCATGGCCGGGCATTTGGCGGCCGCGGGCCACGAGGTGCGGGTGTGGAATCGCACCCCCGCCAAAGCGGCGGCCTGGAGCGCCCAGCACGCCGGCGTCGTCGGCGCGTCCATCGCCGAGGCGGTGAGCGAGGCCGACGTCGTCATGATGTGTGTGGGGCGCGACGCCGATGTGCGGGCGGTGGCCGGCGCCGCGCTCGGCGCTTTGACCCCGGGCGCGCTGTTGGTGGATCACACGACGGCCTCGGCCCAACTGGCGCGGGAGTTGGAGGCTGCGGCGGCGGACAAGGGCGTTGCGTTTGTGGACGCGCCGGTCTCCGGCGGCGAGGCGGGGGCGCAAAACGGCGCGCTATCCGTCATGTGCGGAGGAACGGCGCAGGCCCTGCAGCGCGCGACGCCGTTGTTTGACGCCTACGCCAAAGCCGTCACGCATTGCGGGCCGGCGGGGGCGGGGCAGCTCACCAAAATGGTGAACCAGATTTGCATTGCCGGGCTGCTCCAAGGCTTATCGGAGGGTGTGCATTTCGCCGCCCAGGCGGGCCTGGACATCGACACGGTGTTGGCTGCCATCGGCCAAGGCGCAGCGCAAAGCTGGCAGATGGACAACCGCGCCCGCACGATGGCCGACGGGGCTTTCGGTTTTGGCTTTGCGGTGGAGTGGATGCGTAAGGATTTGGGCCTCGCGCTGGAGGAGGCGCGCGCCAATGGCGCGCGCTTGCCCGTGGCGGCGCTGGTGGATCAGTTTTACGCCGAGCTGGAGGCCATGGGCGGCGGGCGTTGGGATACGTCCAGCCTTGTTGCGCGGCTCACCGCGTCCGATCGCCGCTAAGCCGGGCGCAGGGCGACGAACAAGGGCCGTGGTGCGCCTCAGTCGGCATCGATGACGGCCCGCGCCCGCGCCATTACGGCGTCGAACATGGGCTCGGTGAGCCGGCGCGTGTTTATATTATAGCGCGAGCAATGATAGCTCGCGATCAGCGTCACGGCGCGATCGCTCAACGCCGGCGCTTGCACGGCCGCCTCCACCCCATGGCCGAACGCCACGGCGGCCGGCTTCAGCCCCAGCGCGCGCAGCGTGTTTTCATGGGCGATGCGGCCCAGCACCAAAATCGCCCGTAACCGCTGGGCTTGCTGCAATGTCGCCGCGAGAAAGGGGCGACAGGCGGCGGCCTCGTGCCCGGTGGGCTTGTTTTGCGGTGGGACGCAGCGCACCGCATTGGTGATCAGCGCGCCATCGAGGCGCAGCCCATCATCGCCGGCGGCCATGTAGGCATCCGGGTCAAAGGTCCCGCGAGCAAAGCCATGGCGTTGCAGCGCGGGGTAGAGCACCAGCCCCGCATAATCGCCGGTGAAGGGCCGCCCGGTGCGGTTAGCCCCGCCGCGACCCGGCGCGAGACCCACCACAATGAGGCGCGGATCTCGATCCCCGAAAGAGGGCGCCGGCGCGTTCCACCAGTCCGGCTCCGCGGCGGCGTTGGCGCGCCGATACTCCACCAAACGGGGACAAAGCGGACAATCGCGCGCCGGTTCAGCCTGGTCCGCGACGGCCGCCGCCGGCGCGCTGCGGGGCCTCGTCCTGGGGGCGCCGCGCCGGGCCTTCACGCGTCCACATCTTCTTCATCATCGACGGTTTCGCGCGCCGCACGGGCCACCAAGGCGGCAAGATCGGCCAGCTCGATGAAGTTGTCGGCCTGACGCCGCAAATCATCGGAAATCATCGGCGGCTCGGTGCGCAACGACGATACGACCGACACCCGTGCGCCGCGCTGTTGCAGGGCCTCCACCAGGCGGCGGAAATCCCCGTCCCCGGTGAACAGCACGATGTGATCGCACCAGCCGGCCGCCTCCATAGCGTCCACCGACAGCTCCACATCCATGTCCCCGCGCACGCGGCGATAGCCGTTGGAATCCGTGAAAGCGCGGGCTGGCTTGGTGACCACGTGAAAGCCGTTATAGTCCAGCCAATCCACCAGCGGCTTGATAGGGGAAAAGCGGTCCTGCTCCTCCACCAGCGCCGTGTAATAGGAGGCGCGGATTAAGCGGCCGCGCTTGCGAAACTCCTCAAGCAGCCGTTTGAAGTCGATATCAAACCCGAGTGCTTTGGCGCTGGAGTAAAAATTGGCGCCATCGATAAAAAGAGTCAGTTTCTCATTGGGATAAAACGTCATCGTCTCTATGCCTTTTTTTGTGATTTTTGAGGGTTGGATGAATACGGCCTATGTGGCTCTCGGCGCGAACCTTCCATTTCAGGACTCGCCGCCATGGGCTACGATTATGTCTGCGGCCCGCCGCATGGAGCGCTTCGGTCAGGTGACGACGATATCCGGCCTGTGGCGAAGCCCCGCTTGGCCGAAGCCGGACGCGCCAAAATATATCAATGGCGTGCTGCGCCTCGAGACGTCAATGGCGCCGCATGATTTACTCAATGGCTTGCTGGATGTGGAGACGGCGTTCGGGCGTGTACGGAGCGCGCGGTGGGCGTCGCGAACATTGGACTTGGACTTGATCAGCCATGGCGCGACGGTGCTGCCGGGCGACAACGGCGGGGCGGGCGCCCTTATTCTGCCCCATCCGCGCGCCCATGAGCGGGCTTTCGTGCTCGCGCCCCTGCGCGATGTGGCCCCGCTCTGGCGTCATCCGCTCAGCGGGCGGTACGTGGCGCAATTGTGGGACGCTTTGCCCTCACAACAGCGTCAGCAGGTGCAGCTGTTAACAAAACGGATGCAGTTTAACCAACATCCTTGAGATGAACGTGCCCGAGTGGTATTTCAAAAATCTGTTGCAAAGGAGCCCCGCGGATGGCGCGCGTCACGGTTGAAGACTGCATTGATAAAATCCCCAACCGCTTTGAGTTGGTGTTGTTGGCGGCCCATCGGGCCCGGGGCATTTCCGCCGGCGCGCAGCTGACGGTGGAGCGCGACAATGACAAGAATCCCGTGGTCGCCCTGCGGGAAATTGCCGATGAAACGGTGCAGCAGGACGCGCTTGAGGAAAGCTTGATCACGGGGTTGGAGCGGGTCGGCGACGCCGAAGAAGAAGAAGCGGCGGCGCGCGAAGACGCCAAAGCCATCGAACATCAGCGCGCCGCGCCGGCTGTGACCGAAAGCGACATGCTCAAAGCCCTGCAAGGGGATCGCGATGGCGGGGAGGGGCGTCTCTAAGCGCGCGACATCCGCGCCGGCTGGCCGCGCAGTCTGTTCGCGCCGCCGCGAAAGTCACCTCGCGAGGAGCTGATGCGCCAGGAGCTGGCGCCTGAGGATCGACCGCCATGACTCCCGCCCGCGCCCTGGCCGCTGACTCTCCGGCCCCCGTTCCGCAGCCGCTGGATCAACCCGAGCCGGCGATTGACGGCACCGTCATCGCCGCGCGCGTTGCGCGCTATGACAAGCGGGTGGATCATCAGCGCATCCCCGCCCCCAAAGCGCAGGCCGCCCGCCCCCAAGCGGGTACTCCACGCTGGTCACGCGCGCGTGGCGCGCTATGACATGCGTGTGTATCATCCGCGCATCCGCGCCGCCTATGCGGCGGCGGCGCGCGCCCATGCGGGGCAAACGCGCTATTCGGGCGAAGCCTACATCACGCATCCGACGCGGGTGGCGGACATCCTGACCACCTTGAATATGGATGCCGACACGATCATCACCGCGATCCTGCACGACACGGTGGAGGACACCGGCGTCACCTTGCAGGACATCGCCGCCCAGTTTGGTGAGGACGTCGCGCATTTGGTGGACGGCGTCACGAAATTGAGCGCCGTCAGCCGCAAGGCCCGCAGCGAAGAAAAGGTCAAGCAGGCGGAAAACCTGCAGAAATTCGTCATCGCCATGTCGCGCGATGTGCGCGTGTTGTTGGTGAAGCTGGCGGACCGGCTGCACAATATGCGCACGCTGCATCATGTCCCGAAGCCGCAAAAACGTGAGCGGATCTCCCGCGAAACCTTAGAGATTTACGCCCCGCTGGCCCGGCGCATCGGCGTGCACCGGATTTGTGGCGAGCTGGAGGATTTGGCGTTTCGCCATCTCAATCCGGCGGCGCATGAATCCCTCACCCGTCGCCTGAAGGTCGCCCGCCAGGCCCGCGCTGAAGCGGTGGCGGAGGTGTCCGGCGTCGTCGCCCGCAGCCTGCATGACGCGGGTGTGGAGGCGCTGGTGTTCGGCCGCGAAAAGCGCGTCTATTCCATTTGGAAGAAGCTGCAGCGCCGAGGCCTCGACTTTGAAGATTTGGCGGACATCTATGCCTTCCGCGTCATCGTGTCCGATGTGGAGTCGTGCTATCGGGCGCTGGGTTTGATCCACCAGACCTGGGCCTGCGTGCCGGAACGGTTCAAAGACTTCATCTCCACGCCGAAGCCGAACAATTATCGCTCCATCCACACCACCGTGATGGGGCCGGACCATTTGCGGGTGGAGCTGCAAATCCGCACACAAGACATGGACCGCATCGCGGAAGACGGCGTGGCGGCCCACTGGCGCTACAAAAACCGCAGCTACGGCTATGACGCAGAAGCGGCCCGCGCGGAGGGCGTGGATCCTCTGGCGCGTCTATCGAATTTGGTCGAAATCCTCGAAAATGGCGGCGATCCGGAAGAGTTCCTGGAGCACGCCAAGCTGGAGATGTTCACCGACCAAGTGTTCGCCTTTACGCCCAAGGGCCGGGTGGTGCCGCTGCCCCAGGGCGCGACGCCGTTGGATTTCGCCTATGCCGTGCACACGCAAATCGGCGACACCTGTGTCGGCGCCAAGATCAATGGCCGCACGCGCCCTCTGCGCACCCCGTTAGAGAATGGCGATGTGGTGGACATCATCCGCGCCGCCGCGCCCGCGCCTGTCCCGGGCTGGGAGGAGATCGCCATCACCGGGCGCGCCCGCTCCGCCATTCGCAAACTGATCCGCAAATCCCACCAGGGCGAGTTCGCGCGCATCGGTCGCGCCATCGTCGAACACGCCTTCAAGCGTGAGGGGATGGATTTGGAGTCGGCCAAGCTTGATGAGGCGTTGAAACGCTTGGACGTGGCGGATGAGGCGGCGCTGTTTTGCGAGGTCGGCATGGGCGAGATCGCCGCCGTCCAAGTGCTAGACGCCACCTTCCCGGGCCGCGATCGGCAAGACGGGGCAGGCATGCCCCGCGCCCTTATCGCGGACGAGCACGCCCAGCTCTATGTGCGCGGCGCCGGCCTGACGCCCGGCGTGGCGCTCCATTTTGCGTCCTGCTGCAGCCCGCTCCCCGGGGAGCGCATTGTCGGCATTTTGATGCCCGAGCGCGGTGTGGAGGTGCACGCCATCGATTGTGACGGGCTGGCGCGCTTTGAAGACGAACAGGAGCGCTGGATCGATTTGGGCTGGACGCCGGCCGCCGCCTGCACTGTGGGCGTGGGGCGCATCCAAGCCACCGTGCAACACGAGCCCGGCGCCTTGGCGGAAATCACCGGCGCCGTCGGCCGCTCCCAGGGCAATATCAGCGGCGTGCGGGTGGTGCGGCGCGCACCGGATTTCTTTGACATGGTGTTTGATGTGGAGGTGGAGGACGCGCGCCATCTCGCTCAAATCATGGGGGCCATGCGCGCCTGCAGCGTCGTGGTGGCGGCCGAGCGCTTGCGCATGGCAGGCGACGAACCGCACACGGATGACACCGATCCGTCCGCCTCGACCGCAGCCTGACTGGCGCCCCCGATCCCGACCGGCGTTCGGCGGCTGTCTTCGCCTCAATGTTCCGATGCAGACCAGGGGATGCTCATGCAGGCTGAGGATGTGTTGGCCGAATTCCGCGCCGCGGATGCGCTGTTGGAGGGGCATTTCGTGTTATCTTCCGGCCGCCACAGCGCCTTTTTCCTGCAGAAAGCGCGTATCTTCATGGATCCCGCGCGAACCCAGCGCTTGTGCGCGGCCTTAGCGGCGAGGCTGCGATCTGAAGTCGCCGGTGGGGTGGATGTCATCGCTGCGCCAGCCGTTGGCGCGATCATTCCCGGCTTTGAGCTGGCGCGGCAGCTTGGCTGCGCCTCCATCTTCGTCGAGCGCCAGGAGGGCGTCTTTAAGCTGCGTCGTGCGCAAAGCATCCGCGCGGGCGCGCGCACTGTGGTGATGGAGGATGTGGTCACCACCGGCGGTTCTGCGCGTGAAACCGTCGCTTGCCTTCAAGGCCTTGGGGCCGAGGTGATCGGCGCAGCCTGCTTGGTGGATCGCTCCGGCGGGCGGGCGGATGTCGGCGCGCCGCTGACGGCGTTGGCGACGGTCGACTTTCCCGACTACGCGCCCGACGCGCTGCCCGCGGCGCTGGCCGCTATCCCGCCGCAGGACCCTGGCAGCCGGCGGCTCAGCGCATGAGCGGCCCGCGTGTTCCCGCCATCCCGCGCCTCGGCGTCAATGTCGATCACGTCGCCACCGTTCGCAATGCGCGCGGCGGCGTTCATCCCGACCCGGTGCGCGCGGCTTTAGCCGCTGTTGAGGCTGGCGCCGACGGGATCACCATGCATTTGCGCGAGGATCGCCGGCATATCGTGGATGAGGATGTGCGCCGCTACGCCGCCGCCGCGCCCGCGCCGCTCAATCTGGAGATGGCGGCCACCGCTGACATGCTCGCCATCGCGCGCGAGGTGCGGCCCCATGCCTGCTGTTTGGTGCCGGAAAAGCGTGAGGAGCGCACGACCGAGGGCGGCCTCGACGCGGCAGGTCAGCAAGCGCAATTACGCGATCTTGTGCGTTCGCTGAGCGAGGCGGGGATCCGCGTATCCCTCTTCATCGATCCCGAGTCTCTGCAATTGCAGGCGGCGGTCGCCCTCGGCGCGCCGGTGGTCGAGCTGCACACCGGCGATTATTGCGATGCGCCCAGCCCCGAGGCGCGTGCGGCGGAGCTTGCGCGGCTGACCCACGCGGCGCAGGAGGGGGCGGCCCTCGGTCTGGAAATCCATGCCGGCCATGGTCTCTCCTTCGAGACGGCGCCACCCATCGCGGCGCTGCCGCAAATCGCGGAGCTGAATATCGGCCATTTCATGATGGGCGAGGCTCTGTTTGACGGCTTGCCCGCCGTCATCCGCCAAATGAAGCGCCTTATGAGCGAGGCGCGGGGCGCCATGGCGAGTTAGCGTCACGTTTTCAAAGGGACACCGGCGGTGCGGTGAAGTGCGGCTGCGCCGCCGATATCATTTACACGCGAGCCATGGCGGCCTTATTCGGCTTCATTTCCCTTGGGCCGTTTTAGCAAATACAGCAGCGCCAGCGCGACAAGAGCGGGCATGGCCTGCGTGAAGAGGATGCTGATCTTCACGGTCACGCCGCCGAAAACCCCCGCGACCACGACACAGCCAAGAAAGAAGGTGAGCACATCACGTCTCTGCGCAATCAGTCCCCACACCAATCCCGCGGCGAGGAAGCCATTATACAGCCCTTGCTGCATGGCCAATAATTGAGAACTCGCAGAGACTTCCGGCGTCATATTGAATATGGAGCGCCCAATCGGATGGTCCCAGAAAAACATCTCAAGCACCAGAAATCCGAGATGAAGCAGGGCCACCAGAGCGCTGGCGATCATGGCGGCTATGGGAAGTGTGCGCATCAGTCTTCGCCTTTGCTCGGTGTTGCAGACGTCTTGGGCGCTCGGCTCCCCCAAGCTCTAGCCGCCTGTGGCGCACCACGCTACGCTTATCCCATGATCATCGGGCTCGGCGTCGATCTGTGCAATATTGACCGCATCCAAAGCACGCTGGATCGCTTTGGCGATCGCTTCACCCACCGCGTCTTCACCGAGCGCGAGCGTGGTCGCTGCGACCGACGGGCGGACCGGGCCGGCGGCTATGCCAGGCGCTTTGCGGCGAAGGAGGCGGGGGCCAAAGCCCTGGGCACCGGCGTGCCGCGGCGTGGCGTGTCCTGGACCGATCTGGGTGTGGCGAATCTGCCCACGGGACAGCCCACGCTGCATCTTGTGGGCGGTGCGGCCCGGCGCTTGCAAGCCCTCACCCCTGACGGCGCGCTGATGCGCGTGCATGTCACCATGACGGACGATCCCCCCTGGGCCCAGGCCATGGTGGTGATCGAAGCGCTGTTCGGCTTGGAGGCGGAGATCGCCCGCGCCGCAGGGGAGCGAGGCACATGAGCGGATCGCGCACGACACGTTGGCGCCGCCGTCTGGTGCGTGATGGGCTGTTTGCTCTCGCGGCCTTGGCCATCGCCTGGGGCCTGCGCGCGCAAGTGATCCAACCTTACCACATCTCTGGCGGGTCCATGACGCCGACGCTGTTGGCGGGCGACTATGTGCTGGTGAGCAAGTACGCCTATGAGAGCGGGGCCTGGGCGCGGCTGTTGCGCCAAACGCCGGCGCTCGCCGGTTTGGCGCCGACGGCGACGCCCCAGCGCGGGGATGTGGTGGTGTTCGTCAATCCGCTCGACCAGGGCCGAGCCTACGTCAAACGCATCATTGGCACGCCGGGCGACACCGTCGCGTTGGACGGTGGACGTTTGGTGTTGAACGGCAGGCCCCAGCCCCATGAACCCATCGCGGCCTATCGCGGCGCCGATGAACGCGGGCGCCCTGTGGTGATGGCGGCATATTTGGAGGCGTTGCCCGGATCCGGCGGCGCGCCCTTGCACCACAACACCATGCACTATCGCTATGACGGCGCAGAAGCCGGCCTGGACGACATGGCGCCGGTGACGGTGCCGGACGGCATGTATTTTGTGCTGGGCGACAATCGCGACGCCTCCATCGATTCACGCCGCGCGGATCGGGTGGGGCTGGTGCCCGCCGCGGCGGTGGTGGGGCGCGTGGAGCGCATCGCGCTGTCCACCACGCCCGGCTTTTCGGCCTTGAACCCACGCAGCTGGGGCGAGGTGCGCGGCGATCGCTTTTTCGCCCGCGCCAATGCGGAGATGCGGTTCTAAGCGTCGGAGCGTCTCCGGCCCCAGACGGCGGCGTCCCATCTTGGCGCAGCACGCCGATACGCCTTACATGACATCCATGAGTGTCGATCGGTTCACCCAGCTGGAGCAGCGTTTGGGCTACGTCTTCAGGGACAAAGCGCTGCTGCGCCGTGCGCTGACCCATGCCAGCCATGATCATGGCCGCAATCGCGCCGACACCAATGAACGCTTGGAATTTCTCGGTGATCGGGTGCTCGGGCTGCTGGCGGCTCAGGCGCTGTATGAGCGCTTCGCCGATGTGGATGAGGGCGGCCTCGCCCCACGTCTGAACGCCATCGTGCGGCGCGAGGCCTGCGCGCGCGCGGCGCGCCGTGTCGATTTGGGCCCGGCGCTGCGCTTGGGACCGTCGGAAGCCGATCGCGGCGGGCGCGAGAAGGACACCATCCTCGCCGATGCGTGCGAGGCGCTGTTGGCGGCGCTGTATCTCGATGGCGGTTGGCCGGCGGCGCAGGAGTTTTTTGCGCGGTTTTGGACCGAGGAGCTGGGGGCTTTGTCCGAACGTCCCCGCGATCCTAAGAGCCGCCTGCAGGAATGGGCCGCCGCCCGCAAGTTCGGCGCGCCGGTCTATGCCCTGGTGACGCGCAGCGGGCCCGACCATCGCCCCGCCTACATTATGTCTGTGACTGTCAGCGGCGCCGCGCCGCAAACCGTGGAGGGCGAGGGCGGCTCCAAGCAGGCGGCCGAGCGCGCCGCGGCCGAAGCGCTGCTGGCGCAGGTGGACGCCCATGGCTGAGGAGCGCGCGCCACACCAAACCCCGCCACAAACAGACACCCGCGCGGGCTTCGCCGCCATCATCGGCGCGCCCAATGCGGGCAAATCGACGCTGGTGAACGCGCTGGCGGGCGCCAAAGTGTCCATCGTCACGCACAAGGTGCAGCCCACCCGCTTTCAGGTGCGCGGCGTCGCCATTCGCGGCGCCAGCCAAATCGTGCTGGTGGACACCCCCGGTGTGTTCGCGCCCAAGCGCCGGCTCGACCGGGCCATGGTGGCCGCAGCGTGGGGCGGGGCGGGGGACGCTGACATCATCGCGCATATGGTGGACGCCGCCGGCGCCTGGCGTGTGCGATCCGGCGACGGCTCTGCGGCGGAAAAGCGCAGTCGCGAGGACGATGAACGCGTGCTGACGGGGTTGAAGAATTTGGGCCGCCCGGCGCTGCTGGTGCTGAACAAAATCGATCTCATGCCGCGCGAGCAGCTGCTGGCTTTGACTCAGGAGGCGATGGAAACCGGCGCCTATAGCGAGGTGTTCATGGTCTCCGCCAAAACCGGCGACGGGGTGGAGGCCCTGGCCGACGCCCTTGCGGCGAAGATGCCGGCGGGGCCCTGGCTTTATCCTGAGGATCAAATCGCGGATTTGCCCCAGCGCTTGCTGGCGGCGGAGATCACGCGCGAGAAGCTTTTTCTGCGTTTGCATGAGGAGCTGCCCTACGCCTCCACGGTGGAGACCGATAGCTGGCAGGCCCGACCCGACGGCTCGGTGCGGGTGGAGCAGACTATTTTCGTTCAGCGCGACAGCCAGCGCAAAATCGCCCTCGGCAAAGGCGGTCAAGCCATCAAAGCCATCGGCCAAGCGGCCCGCGAGGAGTTAGAGGAGGCGCTGGGCGTGCGCGTGCACCTTTTCCTGCATGTGAAAGTGCGCGAGGGCTGGGCCGATGATCGCGCTCGCTACGCCGCCCTCGGCCTCGATTGGAGTGCGTGAGCCGCCTGAGCGCCGTCGCGCCTTGTTGGCGCCACACACGCGCGGATATCTCCCCTTGCCTGTTTTGCAGTGCAATATGACCGGCACGCGCTGGGGCGGACCGCCGCGCGCAAGGCCGCGAGGTTATAGGGGGAATGGCAAGTGGCGGACGTCTACGTCGCCGGCGCGGGTGTGCTGATCCTCACCGGCCTTGTCTTGGTCGCGATTGCGCGGCTGAGCCGCAAAGCCGCAGCAACCGCAGCTCTCACAGCCGCCATCTTGGGCCTGTGGGCGTTTTGGATCGAGCCGCGCAGTCTCGTGGTCGCCACCCACACGGTGCCGGTGGCGGGGCTGACGGCGCCCGTGCGTGCGGTGGTGATTGGCGATCCCCAGCCGACCGCTTTCCATTGGCCGGTGGAACGGTTACGCCAGGCGTTCGCACGCGCGCAGGCGCAAGATCCCGACATTATGCTGTGGCTGGGCGACTATGCGTATGAGGGCGGGCTCTATGACCGCCTCGACATTGAAGACGCGGTGTTTGTGGATCCGGCGGACATTGTCGAGGCCATGGCGCAAATCACCGCGCCGATGGGCGCCTACGCCATTCTCGGCAATCATGATTGGTGGTGGAACGGGCCGGAGGTGGCGCGCCTCATTCGCGGCACGCACGTGCGGCTGTTGCTGGATGAGGCTGTGCAGGCCATCCACCCGGACACCGGCGCGGCGCTTTGGATTGCGGGGCTGGAGGATATGGCGACGCCGCGGCCGGTTGATGTGGCGCGCGCGCTGGCCCAGACCGACGGGACCGCGCCGGTCATCGTGCTGTCCCACACTCCCGATATTTTTCCACGTATCCCATCGGGTCCCGCCCTCACACTCGCCGGCCATACCCATTGCGGCCAGGTCCGGGTTCCCTTTTTCGGGCGGCCGGTGGTTCCCATTCACCACGACGAGTATGCTTGCGGTCTTATTGAAGAAGGGGATCGGCGCTTATGGGTGACAGCGGGGATCGGCACGGCGATCTTGCCGGTCCGGTTCCTCACCCCGCCGGAAATCCTGGTGCTCGACCTCGTTCCGGCAGGCGCGGATGGATTGGACTGACGAAGGCATTGTGCTGGGCGTAAAGCCCCATGGCGAAACCTCCGCCGTGGTGCAGCTGCTGACCCCCGCGCGGGGACGCCATGCGGGCCTCGTTTACGGCGCGCGCGGACGGGCCATGCGCCCGCTGCTGCAACCCGGCAATCGCGTGCGCGCGGCCTGGCGGGCGCGCTTGGCCGATCATTTGGGCGCTTTCACGCTGGAGCCGCTGGAGCTGCGCGCCGGCCGGCTTATGGGCGACAAGCTGCAGGTGGATGGCATGCTCAGCGCGTGTGCGTTGGCGGTGCTCGCCTTGCCGGAGCGCGAGCCGCACCCGGCTGTGCATGATGGGCTGGAGGCGTTGCTGGGCGCCATGGAGACGGTGGAGCAGTGGCCGGCGCTGCTGGTGCGCTGGGAGTTCGGGCTGCTGGCGGATTTGGGTTACGGCCTCGATCTCAGTCGCTGCGTTCTAAGCGGCGCGGCGGGGACGGTCACCCATGTGAGCCCCAGTTCCGGGCGTGCGGTTGACGGCGATCATCCCGAGGCGGCGCCCTATCGCGATAAGTTGCTGACGTTGCCGCCTTTTTTGCTGGGCGCTCAAGCGGCGGTGACGCCCCACGATGTGGTGGGTGGTTTGACGCTCACCGGTCACTTCCTGGAGCGGTGGGTGCTGTGGCCGGCCGACCGCCAGCTGCCCGATTCTCGCCAGCGCCTTATCGCCGCGCTGCGCCCGCGTTCTGGAAACGCGGACGGCTCCGCTGACGCGCCCTAAGGCCTAGTATTGGCAAAGAAAGGCGACCTTTGCTGCGCCGCGACGATTGGGCTGCCCGCCCTGTGGACAGCAAGGCTTGTCAACGCTTTAGGCGCATGTTAACCGTGATCAAAGTCTGCATAGGTTGGGCGGGGGCATGGATATTCAGGCGAAAATCTTAGGATATGTGCGCAAATTTCGCGACACACCGTCCGACATGCATCTTTTATATATTATGGCGTTGTTTCTCGCCGTGTCTTTGTTTGCAAAATTCATTTACAGCTTCGCCTACCAACCCATATTCGAGCCCGAGTTCACGGACGCGAATTTCATCGATCTCAACATCTTTTTTAGCGCCGCTCATGCCACCTTCAATCAAGGTCTGAGCCCCTATGATGTGGAGACGCTCAAAGCCATCCGCGGTCCCGACACTTTGCCATTTTTGTACCCGCCGCCGGGCTTGCTGCAGTTTTACCCGCTGTCTTGGCTCACCTTTGAACAAGCCGTGATCTTCCAAGTGGCGGCGAGCCATGCGGCGCTGCTCGGCATCATCTATTTGATCGCTCGGCATTTTGCCCAACCCTTCGCCACGGGCCGTTATCTGACCATGATGTTCGCGGCCTTGTTCGTCATGTGGTTCTGGCCTGTGGCCGTGACGTTGAAGCTGGGGCAGATCAATATCTTCTTGGCGTTCTTCCTCACTTTGTTTTGGGTTTTGGTGCGTGAAAAGAAGGACTTGTCCGCCGGCATGGTGTTGGCGCTGTGCGTGGCCATCAAAACCTACCCGGTGCTTTTGGGATTGCCGCTGCTGATCCATGGCCGCTACCGGGCGCTCGCCGGCGCCATCGGCATGGGGGCGGCGCTCTTGATTGTGACGCTGTTCGTGGTGCCGTTTGAGGCCTGGCAGGCCTGGTTCCATGACGTTGCGCCCAATGGCGGTCTGGCGAAGATGCCTGAGGGCATGTTCTGGCCCGGCGCGCCTTACAATCAGAGCCTCAACGGCGTTTTCACGCGGTTGTTTGATCTCGATCAGAACAGCAGCGGTCCTGGCGCGCAGTGGGCGCGGGGCCTCGGTTATGCCGCCGTGCTGACGGTGTTGGTAGTTTCCGCACTGGCGGCGCGCGTCATAGCGGTGAGCCGTCAACGCCACGGTTTGGAATGGTCCATCGCGATCTTTTTCCTGGCGCAGTTCCTCATCGCGCCCTTCACTTGGAACCACCATGCGACGTACTTGCTGCCGGTGGTGGTGCTGACGATGTTCGCCAGCGTGACGCAGTTGCGCGTGCGGCCGATATCGGCCTTGATCGCGCTGGGCGCCTGCTTGACCTTGAGCCTGCCGCTGTCGGCGTCCTTGCTGAATTTCAACGTCGCCTTCTTGGCGGTGTTCGCCTTGTGGGTGGCGGCGGTGTGGCCCCTATTCCGGTCATGGTTGGAGACACGCTATGATGCGGCGTTGCGTCTTCATGCCTCGCCCTTTAGCGTGATGGCTACGCCGGCCTCAGCTGCAGCGGACAAGGTGCGTGTCGATCCCAACGGAGCTGTGGCGTAAAACGCGTTTCGCGAATCACGGCTCAGGCTAGACTGGGCGTATGAGCGATACTCTTGATCCGCCCACCGGCGCCCCCGAGGGGGCTGGCCGCATCATTGACGAGCCCGTCGGCGATGCGTTGAGCACGCGCTATCTGGCCTATGCGCTGTCCACCATCACAGCGCGGGCGCTGCCGGATGTGCGCGACGGGCTGAAGCCTGTGCAGCGGCGCATTCTCTACGCCATGCGGGGGCTGCGGCTCACGGCTGGCGGCGGCTTTAAGAAGTGCGCCAAAATCGTCGGCGAAGTGATGGGCAACTACCACCCCCACGGCGATCAGGCGATTTATGACGCGCTGGTGCGCATGGCGCAGGATTTCGCCCAGCGCGTGCCGCTGGTGGATGGGCAAGGCAATTTCGGCAATATCGATGGCGATCCGCCC
>CAZGCB010000061.1:0-16699 GCA_964524065.1 uncultured Caulobacterales bacterium
GCCGTCAGTCCTGGGTCGTCTTGCGCCCCTTACTGTGCACAAGGACACCCTGATTCTTACTGGCCCGTTGACACATTGCATGTCCGGAGCGCTGCGTGAAGGCGCATGACGACGCCACGCGATCCTCCGCAGCCCCTCCCAGGCGCGCCCAGCGCCGGTGCGGACGCCGTTCCGCCCTTCGCCGGCTGGTGCCGTGATTGCTTTAAACCTATAAAAAAAAAGCAAAAACGGTGTTGTGCTTGCGGCTCCGGCCGCCTTGCGGGCGGCGCCGGACTGGCGAGTCTCGCCATCGCGCATGTGGATTGCGACGCCTTCTACGCAGCTGTGGAGAAGCGCGATCGGCCGGATTTGGCGAATCACCCCGTCATTATCGGCGGCGGCCGGCGGGGGGTCGTGGCGACATGTTGCTACCTGGCGCGCAGCTTCGGCGTGCGCTCCGCCATGCCGATGTTCAAAGCGCGCCGTGCGTGCCCGGATGCGATCATCATCAAGCCGGACATGGCCAAGTATGTCGCGGTGTCACGTCAAATCCGTTCGATGATGGAGGCGCTGACGCCCTTGGTGGAGCCGCTGTCCATCGATGAGGCGTTTTTGGATCTGTCCGGCTCAGAGCGTCTGCATGGCGGCCCGCCGGCGCTGACATTGCTCAAACTGCAGCACGCCATCGAACGGGATGTGGGCGTGACGGTGTCGGTGGGTCTGGCCGCCAACAAGTTCCTCGCCAAGCTGGCCAGCGAACAGGACAAGCCACGCGGATTTTTCGCCATCGCGCCGCATGAAGCGCTCAGCGTGCTGGCGCCTTTGCCGCTCAGCGTCTTGCCCGGCGTCGGTCCGGCGTTCGTCAAGGCGCTGGAAGCGTACGGCCTACGTCGGGTGGCGGATGTGCGCGGCCGCGATGAAGCCGCCCTCGCCGCGCGCTTTGGCGAAGCGGGCCTGCGTCTGGCGCGCTTGGCGCGCGGCGAGGACGCCCGCCCGGTGCGGCCCGGCGGCGCACGCAAAGGCGTGTCCGCCGAAACCACCTTTGAGACGGACATCACCGCCCTGACGGATTTGGAAGCCAAGCTCTGGCGGTGCTGCGAGCGGGTGTCGGCGCGCGCCAAGGCCGCAGGCTTGGCGGGACGCGGGGTGACGCTCAAGCTGAAAACAGCGGGCTTCCACAGCCGCACGCGCGCGCGCCAGCTCGCGGCGCCCACGCAATTGGCGCACCGCCTTTTCGAGGCCGCCCAGCCGCTTCTGATGAAGGAGGCCGATGGCGCCGCCTTCCGTCTCATCGGGATCGGGCTGACCAGCCTGGTCGAGGCCGGCGCCGACACCGACGCCCAGGATTTGTTCGACGACGCCGGCGCCAAGCGTGATCGCGTCGAGCGCGCCATGGACGCCGCGCGCGCCAAATTTGGACCTGAGGCGCTCATCACCGGTCGCGTCCTGCCCAAACGACCGTGATCCCCCTGCGTCCGTGAGTCACACGCTCGCGAACAGGTGTGACCGGCGCGCGGCTCCCGCGATGGGCGATGATGCGGTACCGTCTGGACAGGTCACAGGGTGCGCCGCGCGCCCACAACACCGCCCCAGGAGCCGCCCAGGAGCCCCCATGCGATCTCTGCTTTCCAAAACCGTTCTCGCCGCCGGCCTGATCGCCGCAGCCGGTTTCGCCTTTGTCGCCCTGACCGATCAGCGGGTGCGCGTCGTCCAAGAGGCCGCCGCGCAGAACCAGGCCGACGGTGATCCGAACCATGACGCGTCGGCCTACGCCAAAACGCCGGAGCGCGTGAACGCCCTCACCCGTCTGCAGCGCTGGGTGACGCAGGGCAATGGCACCGAGCGGCCTTTCAACAACGCATATTGGGATAATAAAGAGCCTGGCATTTATGTGGACATCGTCAGCGGCGAACCGCTCTTCGCATCCACCACCAAATATCAATCCGGCACCGGCTGGCCGAGCTTTATGGAGCCGTTGGAAGCCGCCAATGTGGTGCTGAAGGAAGACAACACACTGGGTTTGCGCCGCACGGAAGTGCGCTCCAAACACGGCGACAGCCATCTCGGCCATGTGTTCAATGACGGACCCGGCGCCGGCGGTCTGCGCTGGTGCATCAATTCTGCAGCGCTGCGTTTTGTACCCGTGGATCAGCTCGAGGCGGAGGGCTATGGCGCCTACGCAACCCTGTTTGAGGATGACGCGCCGAACGCGTCATACGCTCCAGTCGACGCGGATATGTAAGCTGTAACGGGACAGGCGCTGCAAAGCGCCCGTCCCGCCGGTCGCTCGTCTACTTGCCCGTGTATTCGGGCTGACGCTTTTCGATGAAGGCTTTGAGCCCCTCCACAAAGTCCGGACCGCGCCCGGCCTCGGTCTGCAACCGCATCTCGACCGCCAGCTGATCGGCGTGGGTGTTCGATAGCCCGTCCCAATACGCTTGACGGGTCATGGCGATGGCTTTGGTCGGGCCCCGCGCGGCATGAACGGCCATGGCGAACGCAGCGTCCTGAAACCCCTCATCCGGCAGCACGTGGGTGGCGAGGCCCCATTGCAGCGCCTCCTCCGCGTAGATCTTGGCGTTCTCCATATACATGCGCATGGCGCGCGCGCGGCCGACCACCCGCGGCAGGAACCAGGTGGCGCCGCCATCGGGGACCAGCGCGATCTTGCCGAAGCCGAGCGCGAAATAGCTGCTCTGCGCCGCAATGATGAGATCGCCCATCTGGGCGAAGGACAACCCGATCCCCACCGCCGGGCCATTGACGCCGACGATCACCGGCACTTGCGCTTTCTTTAAGTGATCCAGACTCGGATGGTACACGGTGTCTAGTCGCGCACCGAGATCACGATTGGGATCGTCGAGACGCCCCAACCCCTCAGCGAGATTGGCCCCGGCGCAAAAGCTGTCCGCCGTCCCCGTGAGATACAACGCGCGCGCCTCATCCGGCATCGCGGCGAGGGCGTCTTGCAAGCCCTGACCCATGCGCGCGCCTATGGCGTTACGCGCCCCCGGATCGTTCAACACCACACGCCACACGCCGTCTCGCAATTCGCTTTGCACGACATCGTCTTGGGTCAAGCCCGCATCGCTCATGGTCCAGTCTCCTAAGGGTTGGTGACAGCGCCGCCCGCGCCGGCCTCCGTGGGTGGGGATGAGGACGCCAGGGATTGGGAGGGCTGTCGAGCCCTTGTTTGAGCCTCAGCTGGGGCCGTGTCCGCCTCTGACGCGCTGTGATCAAGAGCCCAACGCCAAATCTCCTCCCACGCCGGTGCGTTGGTGCGGCGAAACAAACCGGCATGGCCAATGCGCCGCAGGCCATACTCCTCCGCTCGGCGCACGACAATTTCAGCAGGAGCGTTGGGATAAACGGCAATCAGGTCTCTGGCCGTCTCCGACGTAGCGATGGGGTCGTCGGCATAAATGAACGAGCGGATCGGCGCGCGCACGGCGCTGAAGTGATGCGGCTTCAAACGTCCCTCCAGCTCGTCCAGGAAGTAGCGCGGCTGCGTGCACCAGCGCCGCCAGGTGGTGAAGACGCCGCGCGGCAACGCGGTGCCGCCCCACAGCCCGCCGCCGGGGATGTACCCCTTCCACGCCAGATAAGCGGGACCATAGGACCACCAGAACAACAGCTCCATCGGCCGGCTGGCCCAAAAGTGCTTCGCCCAATACCCCGAGCCGACACACACAAAAGCGTGGCGATGAAGCTCGTCCTGATTGGACGCGAAGCCGAGAAAATGCCCGCCCACGCTGTGGCCGATATGGGCGGTCGGCGCATCGGGATATGCCGCGCGCAGCGTCGCGATGGCGGCGGGCAAATCCCAGCGCCCCCAATCGGTATAGTCCATCTCCATAGCGGCGAGATCCGCCGGCGCCGACTCCCCAATGCCTCGATAATCATAAAGGAAACACGCCGCGCCCTGCTGCGCGCCATAGGTGGCGAAGCGCCGATAATACTCTTTGGGAAACCCTGTGCCGGAGGAGATCAACACCGCAGCGCGCGGGGCGTCCGGCGCCGGACCGTCGGGCACGACCCACAACCCTGCGAGCTCATACCCGTCAGCGGCGGTGAAGCGCACCGGCGTTTCGCGCACTGCGCCGCTCGATCCGCCGACACCCGCATCCGCCAAGGGCGGCCTCGCCAACGGATCCGGTTCCACACGCTGATGGGACATATCGGACATGGCCATGCGCGCTCCCAACTTCGCCGCCCCCTGTTATATGCCGTTTACGTCAACGTCAGGCAACTGCGCCGAAAGGGGGAGGGGCGCCCTTGACGGACCACCGCGGCCGGCGCGAAGACAAGCCCTATCGCGACAACACGCCACCTCCGCGCAAACCAGTCCGCGCGGCCCCACCCGCCGTCCCCGCCTTGGGCGCGCTGCGCCGCGCTGAACGCATCGCCCGCTGTCATGGAGTAGGAGCATGAGCCACGTGGATGCGCGCCTGAGCGCGCTGGGCCTGAGCCTGCCGCAGGCCGCCGCGCCGGTGGCGAACTACGTGCCGTGGGCGCGTCAGGGCGATCTGGTGTACATCTCCGGTCAACTCTCCGCGGGCCCGGACGGGTTGGTGACCGGCGTGCTCGGCCGCGATATCGACATCGCCCAAGGCCAAGCCGCCGCGCGGTTGTGCGGGATTAATCTGCTGGCCCAACTGAAAGCCGCTTGTGAGGGCGATCTCGACCGGGTCACCCGGGTGGTGAAGCTGGGTGGGTTTGTGAACTGCGCGCCTGGCTTTGCGGAGATCCCGCAGGTGATCAATGGCTGTTCCGATTTGATGGTGGCCGTGTTCGCCGAAGCCGGCCGCCATGCGCGCGCGGCGGTGGGCTGCTCCATGCTGCCCCTCAACGCCGCGGTGGAGGTGGAGGGTGTCTTCGCCACGACCTAACCGTGCACCGGTTCTGACGACATACCGTGGATTATGAGAGGAGCGTGCGATGCCCAGCACCCTGTCCCCAGCCGATGTGCTGACCCTGAAAGACGCCGCGTTTCGCGCCTCCCCCTGGTTTTTGGTCGATCAAGAGCGAGTGAACGCCTTTGCGGATGTCACGAAGGATCATCAATTTATCCATATTGATCCCGAAGCGGCGGCGCAAACACCCTTTGGCGGGACCATCGCCCACGGCTTTTTGACGCTGTCCCTGCTCTCCCACTTCCTGTCCGAGGATTTCGTTGTGGTGGAGGGCTTCCAGCTCGCCATCAATTACGGGTTCGACAAAATCCGCTTCCTGGCGCCCGTGCGCGTCGGGCGACGCATCCGCGCCCGCTGGCGGATCACGGAGGTGACGGAACGTCGGCCCGGCGAGTACATGTTCCGAATGGACGTCACGGTGGAGATCGAAGGCGAGGAGAAACCCGCCCTCGCAGCGGAGTGGTTAAACTTGCAAGTCGCCGCCGCCTAGCCGGGACAGATGCGTCATCGCCGCACCCCGCGCCGCGCCCTATACTGTCAAACATGAACGACGCCGCTCCCGCGCCCCAGTCCCCGCCGGCCTCCGCTTCCGAAGCGTTGACGCTGCGGGTGACCGACGCTTTGGCGAAGGTGGATCGGGCCGCCTGGGACGCCGTGGCGAACCCGCCGGGCCAGCCCTACAACCCGTTTGTCTCGTGGGACTTTCTGGAGGCGCTGGAACACGCCGAATGCGCCGCGCCCGAGCAAGGCTGGGGCCCGCAGCATGTACTGGCGGAGGATGATGGCGGGCGTCTGCGCGGCGCAGCGCCCGCTTATCTGAAGGGCCACAGCCAGGGCGAATACGTCTTTGACCATGCCTGGGCCGACGCCTATGAGCGGGCCGGCGGGCGCTATTACCCCAAGCTTCAGGTCTGCAGCCCCTTTACGCCGGCGCCCGGCCCGCGCCTGCTCAGCCCGGAGCCGGCGGTGCGCCAAGCGCTGCTGGCGGGGCTGACCCAGCTGGCGGGTCAGATGGGCGTCTCATCGCTGCATGTCACCTTCCCCACACCGGACGAGTGGGCCATGGCCGGCGAAGCGGGCTTGCTGCAACGCCAAGACTCCCAGTTCCACTGGGACAATCGCGGCTATGCCACGTTTGAGGATTTCCTGAACGATCTCGCCTCGCGCAAGCGCAAAAACCTGCGCAAGGAGCGCGCCGCCGCCCAGGAAGGGGTGGAGATCGTCCACCTGCAGGGCGCCGATCTGAAAGACGAGCATTGGGACGCGTTTTACCGCTTTTATCGCGACACCGGCGATCGCAAATGGGGCCGGCCCTATCTTAACCGCTTCGCCTTCGCCCTGCTGCATGAGCGCATGGCCGAGCAAATCCTCATGATCCTCGCGCGCCGCGACGGGGCGTGGATCGCCGGCGCCCTCAACTTCATCGGCGGCGACACGCTTTACGGACGTTATTGGGGCCGCACCGAAGAACGTCCCTTCCTGCATTTTGAGCTCTGTTACTACCAAGCGATCGACGCGGCCATCGCCCGCGGCCTCAAGCGCGTGGAGGCCGGCGCGCAAGGCGCGCACAAAATGGCGCGCGGTTATGCGCCGGCGCCGGTCTATTCCTACCACTGGATCGCCGACGCCGGCTTTCGCGCGGCCGTCGCTGACTATTTGGAGCGCGAGCGCGCCGCCATCACCCAGGAGATGGCCTTCATGGCCGAGATGACGCCCTTCAAGCGCAGCGACTGAGGCCGAGCCGTTCACGCAAGCGTGCGCGCAGCGTGCTTTGCCGCGCCGGGGCAAGCGTGAAACGCTGGACGTCTTGGACACCCTCCGGGAGGCCCCGCCCATGAGCCGCTTCATCCGTCCCCATCGCGTCCTCGCCGCCGCACTGCTGGCGGGGTTGATGTCCATCCCGCCGGCCGTCGCCCAAGCGAACGCTCAGGACGCCCAGACCGCCGCCCAGCCCGACGCCCCCGAAGCCGCGCAGCCCGCCCCCAAAGCTGAAGGCCCGATGACGCCCGATCAGCTGCAAGCCATCGCGCGGGCCATCGATCCTGAGGCGACGGTTTTTCCTTCCGGTGTGGAGATGACTATTCTGGAACGGCCGGTGAGCATCATCTATGACGACCGCGCCGACCGTATGCGCATCCTCACCCCGGTCATGCCGGCGGAGAATCTGCCGCCAGCGCTCATGAAACGCATGCTGCAAGCCAATTTCGACGCCGTTCTGGACGCGCGCTACGCCGTGGCGCAGGGACTGGTGTGGAGCCTTTTTCTGCATCCCCTGAGCCCTCTGGACGCGGATCAGCTGATCTCCGCCATCGCCCAAACCGTGACGGCCGCCGAGACATTCGGAACCAGCTTCACCTCCGGCGCGATGGTGTTTGGCGGCGGCGACACCGCAGAGCTGCACCGCCAGTTGCACGAACGCCTCAAACAGGCGCTGGAGCATGACATTTAGCACGCCCCTCGCGCCGTGCAGGATTGGAGCCTTAACCAGAGCCTGCTAGGCAGCGGCGATGAGCGTATCGCCCAGCGTCCTTCTCGCCATGAGCAATGTCAGCCTGTTGCCGCCGGAGGTGTCGTCCCCCTTCGCCGTGCTGCTGGTGTTGGCGAGCTTTTTCACGTCCGCCCTAACCGCCGCCTTCGGCATTGGCGGGGGCATGGCGCTGTTGGCGGTCATGGCCATGGGCCTGCCCATGACCACCGTGGTGCCCGTGCACGGGCTGGTGCAGTTCGGCTCCAACGCCGGGCGCGCCGTGGTGCAACGGCGCCATATCAATTGGGCGCTCACCGGCTGGTTCTCCGCCGGCGGCACGCTCGGGGCGGTGGTGGGCGGCGCGACCGTGGTGAACCTGCCGGACCCGGTGCTCAAACTCGCCGCCGCCGTTTTCGTGCTGATCATGTTGTGGGGGCCAAAGCCTCGCGCACTCGGCCAGGGACGCGCCGCGGTGGCCGGCGGCGGCGCCGTGGGTGGGTTTTTGTCCATGTATCTGGGCGCGACAGGCCCGCTCACCGCCGCGGTGTTGGCGGCGCGCCAGCTGGATCGCTGGACGCAAGTGGCGACGTTTTCCTCCTGCATGACGCTGCAGCATGTGGCGAAAATCGCCGCCTTCGGCGTCCTGGGCTTTGCCTTCGGCCCCTGGGCGCTGCTGATCACGGCGATGATCGTGACCGGCTTTTTGGGCACATTGGCGGGCACCAAGCTGCTGGGCGCGCTGCCTGAGCCGGTGTTTCGCGCCGGCCTGCTTTGGTCGCTCACCGCCATGGCGGCCTATCTCGGCCTCAGCGCAGCGTGGGCTCTGCTGCACGCCTAACGGCCGACACGGGCCGCCAAATCAAACGCTATGGGCGCGCGCCCTGGCTTATTCATACGCGTCCAACAGCGTCAGAATGTCCTCCAGCGCCTGTGGATCGTCGTTCAAGCCGAGATCAACCATCGCGCCGCCGGGTGCGAACTCTTGGGGATCCATCAGGTACGCGCGCAGACGATCCCGCGTCCACCGCCCGCCCACGCGCGACAACGCGTCCGAGTATCCCTCAAAGCCCGATTGCGCCACGCGTCGTCCGACAATACCAGCCAGGCTCGGCGCCACCGCGCCCGCGCCGCCAGCGGCGTGGCACTCCATGCATTGAGCAAAGATCACCTCCGCGGCAGGGCTTAGGGCCGCACGCGCTTGCACCAGACGCGCCGCACGCACATCAACACCCGGGCGCAACCGGATCAGTTTTTCCCGATCCGTCCATAGCAGCAACGCCCCGCTGGCATGCTGATGCACATGACGGATTCGAGCGCCCATGGGGATCGGCTCCACCACGATGACGCGGTCCTGGCGTACATGCACGCGAAACAGCGTCCTGCCGCTCATGGACCCCACCATCAGATCGCCATCCCAGGCGGGGTGGAACCCGTCAATCACCGCCAGATTGGACAAGCCATAGGACGGCACCCACGCATAATGCGGCCGACGGTAGCCTTCGCCGTCCTGACGCCCCGGTGTTGCCGACAGGGGCCAATTCTTGGCGCCGTAATGCACGCCATAGCTTTCAGCCGGCCAGCCATAATCGCCGCCATCCACGATCAGGTTCAGTTCATCGCCCCCCT
Source organism: uncultured Caulobacterales bacterium (assembly GCA_964524065.1). Lineage (GTDB taxonomy): Bacteria > Pseudomonadota > Alphaproteobacteria > Caulobacterales > Maricaulaceae > CAZADA01. Next base: position 8,986 of record CAZGCB010000061.1, read on the forward strand.
GGGGGCCATGCTCCGTCGCCCAGATGCGCCCTTGAGCGTCCCGCGCGATACCTTGATTGTTGCGGTGCCCCAGCGAGTAGATGCGCGACTGGCCCGTATCCACATCGATACGGTGCACCTTGCCGTAATCCACATCGCGCATTTGCGGCCAAGGCGCGTGGCTGTTGAAGCCATCATGTTCGAAATCGCCGACCGTCAAAAGCACATGGGTGTCGTCCAACAGCACGAAGCGTCCGCCAGCCTGGTGCAGCGCGGTCGGATAGCCGCGATCTTTCACGGCCACGCAAGGTTGCGAGGAAAACACCGAGCGCCAATCCTGCGGCTCGGCGCTGAAAGCCGCTAAGCCATCGGGCGTATCGGGAACCGCCAAGGTGCTGAGGCGCATGCGAAAGCACGCCTTCTCCCCGTCGACAAAGAGATGAGATGCAATCAGCAAGGACGAGCCCGGACGCTGCAGATAGGCCACATCCAAATGCCGAATGCGGTCCTCACGGATCCGCACGCCCAATTCGTCCTCAAGGCGGACCACATGCTCGCGCCCCGAATAGGGACCGGACATGGCCGTAGGCGTGATCTGGGTGCTGGCCACATCATAAATCGAAATGCGTCCCGCACCCGATATCACCAGCGCACGACGGGCATCCAAAGTCGTCGTCGCGCCGCCGCGCACGCTGCGTCGATGGGGAGCGAAATCCGTGGTGGTGACCTCCAGCGTCACCAAATTGGTATCGAGCAGAGCCGCAGCGTCGCCAGCGTCCCCCGGCGCGAAGATCCGCGTCAGCGTTATCGTTAGCGCCGCCAAAACAAGGGACGCCGCAAGCACCGCGCCCGCCACGGCGAACGTCTTCCGACGAATACTCAGCATAATCCCCTATCCCATTAGGATCAGCGCAACCGTCACGGCGCGGCGGTCGGCGCCAGTTCAAACGCCATGGGTGCGCCGGGGCCCAAAGGCAGCTCGAAGACCGCCCACAACGCCGTCATGGCTAAGCCGCTCACCAACATCCACAGCGCAAAGGGCACCATGATCGCGGTGAGGCTGCCAATGCCGAAAGATTTGGTCCAACGTTGCGCGAACACCAGCACCAACGGGAAATAGGGCATCAAGGGCGTGATGATGTTGGTCGGACTGTCGCCCACGCGGTACGCCGCGGTGGCCATTTCAGGACTAACGCCCAACAGCATGAACATCGGCGTCATGATGGGCGCCAGGAGCGCCCATTTGGCGCTGGCGGAGCCGATGAACAGGTTGGCGACGCCGGAAAACAGGACAAGCAGCGCCAAGGTCACAGCGATAGGCAGGCCAGAGGTCTGGATCGCTTCAGCGCCCGACACCGCGATGATCAGTCCCAAATTGGACCAGGCGAACATGGCGACGAAATGCGCCGCCGCGAAGGCCAGCACCAGATAATAGCCCAGCTGGCCCATGGCCTCGCTCATCATTTGGACCACATCGCGGTGCGAGCGGATGGTGCCCGCCCCCGCGCCATAGGCCCAACCACAAGCGAGAAACAGAATGAAAAACGCCGCCACCAGCGAACTATAGAGGGGTGACAGCCGCGCCTGCGGCGGCGCGTCTTCGTTAATAAGCGGAGTGCCCGGTCCAAACACCAGCGCCAGCCATGCCGCCAACACCACCAAAGCGGCCACGCCCGCATACGCCAAACCGCGCTTTTGCGCCGCGCTCATGGCGTCCTCGTCACCGCCGCCGCCAGCGTCAGCGTCAGCGTCGCCCTCGGCCGGCGACCAAGCGCCCAGACGCGGCTCCACCACCCGATCGGTCACATACCAAATGATGGGCAGATAAATCAGCGTCAGCGCGGCCATGAAGTACCAATTGCCCGCGATATTGGCGTCCCAGCTGGGATCAAGGGTTTCGGCCGCCGCTTCGGTGATGCCGAACAACAAGGCGTCCAATTGTCCGGGCGCGAGATTGGCGGAAAAGCCGCCCGACACGCCCGCGAAGGCCGCCGCAATGCCGGCGATGGGATGGCGTCCCGCCGCGGCGTAGAGCACGCCCGCCAGCGGGATCAGGACCACATAGGCCGCATCGGCCGCCATATTGGACAAGATCGCCACGAGCGCCACCACCGGGGTCAGCAGGGCCGTGGGGGCGTGGCGCACGCTGGCGCGCATGGCGGTGGCGAATAAGCCCGAACGCTCCGCCACACCGGCCCCGAGCATCACCACAATGACGTAGCCCAACGGGTGAAACCCCGTGAAGGTGGCGGGCATGTCGGTGACGAGCCGCGCCAAGTTTTGCGCCGAAAACAAGCTTTGCGCGGTGATGGCGACCGGCGCGCCCTCCGCGTCCACCTGCGTCGGGTGCGCCACGCTGACGCCCAGCGCGGCCAACACGGCGCTCAGCACCATCAACCCGGCGATTAGCCAGAAAAAGATGAACACGGGGTCGGGCAAGCGGTTGCCAACGCGTTCAATCAGCCCCAGAACCCCGCTCTGGTGCTCGCCGGCTTGCGCGGTGTTTGCCATGCTGATCCCCTGCGACGCGAAACATGCCGGCCAAAGCCTAATGGCGACGGTCGCCAGCGTCGAGCCATCCGCACAGGCTCGTACCGCCATACAAGGTTTTGCCCATGAGCGACGCCGCACACTTCGACGCCCCCGACCTTGAGGCGCCCAAGCCCCCGCAGCCGGGCGGACAAGGCAAAGACTATGGCCGGCTACGCTCCGCCCTGGTGCTGAAGACGCTGAAGCGGCTGCAAAAGCGCATTCAGGAGCGCTTCCCCGATCGCAACCTGCATCATGTGTGCGCGCGCCTGGTGACCGTGGCGGAAGCCGACATGGTGCGGATCAAAAAGCTGTCGGGCTTTCGCCTTCTCGCCCCGCTTTTGCAGACGCTGAGCGCCGTTTTGGTGGTAGCGGGCTTAGTGTTTTTGGGCGTCATGCTGTGGCCCTCGCTCACCCAGTTGGACGCCATGGGCGAGGGCTATCGTTTGGCGGTGATGCAGGGCATTGACGCCTTCGTCGCCGTCCTCGCGGTTGGGGTCGGTGCGGCGTACTTGCTGGCGACATTGGACAGCCGGCGCGTGCGGGCGGGCGTGCTGAAGGATCTGCACGAGCTGCGCTCCATGGCGCACATCATTGACATGCACCAGCTCACCAAGGATCCGGTCAAAATCCTCAATGCCGAGGCTGAAGCGGCGCAAAACGCAGGCCAAAGCGCGGGCCAAAGCCGCTGGGGCGCCCTCGCCTACAGCCCCACCGCCTCCTCACCGGAGCGGCGCATGTCCGCCTTCGAGCTGACGCGCTACCTCGATTATTGCACCGAGATGCTGGCGCTGATCGGCAAAATCGCCGCCCTCTACGCCGAAGACGTGCGCGAGCCGGTGATCATCCAAACCGTCAATGATGTGGAGCAACTGACGAGCACGCTGTCGCAGAAGATCTATCAAAAGATCATGATCATCCACAATGACGCGGATATCGCGACAAACTAAGCGTTCTACCGCCGCAAACCACCCAACAGGCCGCGCACCACCGCCCGCGCGATTTGCGTGGAGACGGTCCGCAGCGCCGATTTGACCGCCGTTTCCGTATAGCCCTGACGCCGCGAGCGCGAGGAACGGCGCGAGCGGCTCGCACGGGCGCGCTCCTTTTCCGCTGCGGCTCTGTCCTTGTCGCGCCGCGCCTCTTCGGCGGCGGCGGCCTCAGCCTCCTGCGCTTTTAGACGGCGCGCCTCGAGCTGCTCATAGGCGGACTCCCGATCCAGCGCCTCATCATAGCGGCCCTTCACCGGACTGCTTCGCATGATATCGCGCCTCTCCGCCACCTCCGCCGGGCCAAGCCGCGAGGATGGCGGGCGAATCAGCGTGCGCGCCGCCATGGTCGGCCGGCCCTTGGCGTCGAGGGTGGACACCAAAGCCTCGCCCACGCCGAGATCGGGAATGACCTCCACGCTGTCAAAGCTCGGATTCTCACGAAAGGAGTCCGCCGCCGCCTTGAGCGCCTTGCGCTCCGACGGCGTGTAGGCGCGCAGCGCATGCTGGATGCGCGTGCCCAGCTGCGCCAGCACCGCATCAGGCACATCGCGCGGGTTTTGCGTCACGAAAAACACCCCGACGCCCTTGGAGCGAACGAGTTTCACCACTTGTTCGATTTTGTCGATCAACGCCTGCGGCGCGCTGTCGAACAGCAAATGCGCCTCGTCAAAAAAGAACACCAGCTCCGGCTTGTCCGGATCGCCGATTTCCGGCAACTCCTCAAACAATTCTGACAACAACCACAACAAAAATGTGGAATAGAGCCGCGGCGCCTGGATGAGCTGATCGGCCGCCAGAATGTTGACATAGCCGCGCCCATCGCGCGCGGTGCGCATGAAATCGCGCAACTCCAGCTCCGGCTCGCCGAAAAACGCCTCCGCCCCCTCGCGCTCCAACACCAAAAGCCGTCGCTGGATCGCCCCGATGGAAGCGGGCGAGACATTGCCATAACGCAGGCCGATCTCCTGGCGCCGCTCGCCCACATGCGTGAGCAACGCCCGCAAATCCTTCAGATCGAGCAGCAGCATGCCCTCATCATCCGCCAGGGCGAAGGCGATGGTCAGGACGCCTTCTTGCGTGTCATTGAGCCCCATCAGCCGCGACAGCAGCATCGGGCCCATCTCCTGGACCGTCGCGCGGATCGGATGGCCGTCCTGGCCGAACACATCCCAGAACACCGTCGGCGTCGCGCCATAGGCATAGTCCGCAAAGCCTATGGTCTGCGCCCGCGCCATCAGCTTGTCATGCAGCTTGTGGCTCTCGGTTCCCGCACAGGCCAGGCCCGACAAATCGCCCTTCACATCGGCGGCGAACACCGGAACCCCGGCATTGGAAAAACCCTCCGCCAGGATTTGCAGCGTCACGGTTTTGCCCGTGCCCGTGGCCCCCGCGACAATGCCATGGCGGTTGGCGCGATCGAGCCGCAAGGCCTGCGCGCCGTCGGCGCCGGCGCCGCCGATAAACACATGATCCATCCAAGCTCTCCCGCGCAACCGGTCCGCACCCGCACTATTGAGCGAACCGCCCACCGCGAGAAGCCCTGACCAACGCCGCCCCGCCATTCGGCGCTCGCCGCCGACCTAGACTTCGCCGGAAAAGCGCGCAGCTTTAGGCCCATGCAATCCTTCGCCGCCCTCTTGGATCGCCTGATCCTCACCCCCGCCCGCAATGGCAAGCTGACTTTGCTGGGCGATTATTGCGCGACGACGCCCGATCCCGATCGCGGCTGGGGCATCGCCGCCATCACCCGCGATTTGACGTTCACCGCCGCCAAGCCCGCCATGCTGCGCGGCTTGATCGAAGCGCGGATGGACGCGGAATTGTTCGCGCTCTCCTATGATTATGTGGGGGATTTAGCCGAAACCATCGCCCTTGCCTGGCCGTCGCGGCCGCGCAACGCCGCCCCGCCCGCGCTGCATGAGGTGGTGGAGGCGCTGCAAAACGCGGATCGGCGCGACGCCCCGCATTTGGTGGAGGCCTGGCTGGACGTGCTGGACGGCTCGGGCCGCTGGGCGCTTTTGAAGCTGGTGACCGGCGGTTTGCGCGTGGGTGTCTCGGCCCGGCTGGCCAAGCAAGCGCTGGCGGATTTCGGCGCCAAGCCGATCACGGACATTGAGGAGCTGTGGCACGGCCTCACCCCGCCCTATGAGGATCTGTTCGCCTGGCTCGAGGATCGCGGCCCCAAGCCCGAGCCGGCGCTGGACGCGCCCTTCCGCCCGGTGATGCTGGCCCATGCGCTGATTGAAAAATCCAAACGCGCCGATCCCGACGCGGTGGATGAGAGCCGCATCACGCCGCAGGCCTTCGCTGCGGAATGGAAATGGGACGGCGTACGCGTCCAGGCGGCCAGCGAGAACGGGGTGCGGCGGCTCTACACCCGAACGGGCGATGACATCTCCCACACCTTCCCCGATGTGCTGGCGGCGATGGACTTCGACGGTGCGCTCGATGGGGAGTTGCTGGTGCGCAAGCCCGATGGCGGCCCGGCGCCCTTTAACGATTTGCAGCAGCGGCTGAACCGCAAAACCGTCAGCAAAAAACTGATGCAGGAGCGGCCGGCCTTTATCCGCGCCTATGATCTGCTGGCGGCCGAGGGCGTCGATCACCGCGCCCAAAGCTTCCGCGAGCGCCGCGCCGCCTTAGAAGCGTTCGCCGCACAACTCGATCCGGATCGCTTCGACGTCTCCGCCCTTGTGCCCTTCGCGGATTTCGCCGACCTCGCCGCCCAACGCGCCGCCCCGCCCGCGCCGGAGATTGAGGGGCTGATGCTCAAGCGTTGGGACAGCGCCTACACGCCCGGCCGGCCCAAAGGGCTCTGGTTCAAATGGAAGCGCGATCCGTTCCTGGTGGACGCGGTGCTGCTCTACGCCCAACGCGGGCACGGCAAGCGCTCCAGTTTCTACTCAGACTTCACCTTCGGTGTTTGGCGGCCGGGTCCGGAAGGTCAAGAACTGACGCCGGTGGGCAAAGCGTATTTCGGATTCACCGATGAGGAATTGAAGCAGCTCGATAAGTATGTTCGCGACAACACGATAGATCGCTTTGGGCCTGTGCGCGCCGTCACCGCCAATGCAGAACAGGGGCTGGTGTTGGAGATCGCCTTTGAAGGTCTGAACCGCTCTACCCGGCACAAATCCGGCCTCGCCATGAGATTTCCCCGAATCAACCGCATCCGATGGGACAAACCCGCCGCCGAAGCCGACGACATTAACCTTTTGGAAGCTTTGTTGCCGCCATTTTAACCAAAACATGGACTGTCATCCATGTGCAGATGAGAGCTGTGCTGGGGATCTTTGCTGATATTTTAGCGCTTGGCCCTTCATCGCCTTTTACATTCTTTGGAGACATCGCCATGGACGCCGGCAGCAGCGCGCAGATCACCGAGCTTTTGTTCCGCATCGTCATTGCGGTCGGCATTTTAGCGGCGGGCTATTGGCTGTCCGGCTTTGTCAGCAATCTCATCCGCAAGCGCACCGAAAACGACGAACGCATCGACGCGACGCTCGGCAATTTCTTCGCCTCCATCGCGCGCTACGCCATTATGGCCTTGACCGTGCTGACGGCGGCGCAACAGGCCGGCGTGGACATTGTCGCCTTTGTCGGCGTCCTGGCGGCGGTGGGCTTCGCCATCGGCCTGGCGCTGCAAGGTACGCTGGGCAACATCGCCGCAGGCGTCATGCTGATCATGTTCCGCCCTTATAAAATGGGCCAATTCGTAGAGGTGGCCGGCCACGCCGGCACGGTGAAGCAAATCGACATCTTCACCACAGAGCTGGTGACGCCGGATAATGTGCAAATCATCATTCCCAATGGGGAATGCTGGGGCGGCTCCATCACCAATTTCTCGGCGCACCCGACCCGGCGCGTCGACCTGGTGTTCGGCATTTCCTATGATGATGACATCCAAAAGGCCACTGACGCCATTTTGGATGTGGTGAAGGCCGATGGCCGCTTCCTGCAAGAACCGGCTGAGCCTTGGGTGCGTGTGACCAATCTGGGCGACAGCTCGGTGGACTTGCAGCTGCGCGCCTGGGTCGCCTCCAGCGACTATTGGGAGGCGCGCTTCGCCACCTTGCGCCGCGTGAAAGAGGTGTTTGACGAGCGCGGCGTGGAAATCCCCTATCCGCACTCGGTCGAAATCCAGAAAGCGGCCGGCCCGGAGACTTAACGTCGCAGGGGCGAGTGTGCGCCTCCACTTTCAAGGGATTTTTACC
>CAZGCB010000062.1:0-16581 GCA_964524065.1 uncultured Caulobacterales bacterium
GCCTGCGCGCCCCCCATCAACCCGGCCAAGCCCCAGTCGGGCAAGGCATGCGCCGCCAAGCCACGCAGCACCGCCGGAGGCGCCGTAGCCACATCGGCTCCGGCCAGGGCGCAGTCCTTGATGTGCAGGGGTGACCGGATCGAGGCGGCGAGGACCTGCGTTGCGAAGTCGAAATTGTCGTAGATCGCGCGCAGCTCGCGGATCAGCGCCATGCCCTCCACGTGGATGTCGTCCAGCCGGCCGATGAAGGGCGAGACATACGTCGCGCCGGCTTTGGCCGCCAGAAGGCCCTGATTGGCGGAGAAGCAGAGGGTGAGGTTCGTGCGCACGCCCTCGCGCGCTAATGCCCGGCACGCGGTCAACCCGTCCCAGGTGATGGGCAGCTTCACCACCACATTATCGGCAAGGGCGGCCAAGGCGCGGCCTTGCTCCACCATGGCGGGCGCCTCCAACGCCACCACTTCAGCGCTGACATCGCCCTCCACCAGCGTGCAAATCTCACGGATGACGGTTTTGAAATCGCCGCCGCTTTTTTTGATGAGCGAAGGGTTGGTGGTCACGCCGTCGATCAGCCCCGCTTCGGCGAGAGCGCGGATGTCCGTGTGATCGGCGGTGTCGGCAAAGAATTTCATGCCTGTGTCTCCTGATCCGCATGCTGGCGATATGTGGACCGCGCGACAAACACCACAAGGGCGAGCAACGCCAATCCGGCAGCCACCACAAAGGGCGCGCCCGGGAATCTCAGGCCGAGCACGCCCGTATCAAACACGGAAAAGAGTTGCGTATAGAACAAGGGCGCGATGATCAGCATGATCCCCTGCAAGGCTGAGAGGCCGCCCTGCAGCTCGCCTTGGGCGTCGGGGCCCACCCGTTGGGTCATGAGCTTTTGTAGCGCCGGCGTCTGCATGCCGCTGATCAGCGCTGTGGTGATCCAGGCGTAAACCACCCAGCTGTTGGGCGCGGTGGCGATGCCCACCAACGAGATGCTCTCCACGCCCAGCGCCAGCCAGATGGCCCGCCGCTCTCCTAAACGCGGTAAGAGAACGGGAATCACCGCCATTTGCGAGAGGGCGAACACCACGCCGTAAAAGGCGAGCGAGACGCCGATTTGCGCCTCGGACCAGCCGAATTTGGCGATGGCCACAAAGGCCCAGACCGCCGGGTAGACGAAGGATGACAGCCCGGCGAGGAAATAGACGCCGCTCAGCGCGCCCAATTGGCGCATGCGCACAAGCCGCTGCAGGGTGCTGAAGGTGTTGGCGCGCGCCCAATCGAAGGGCCGCCGGTTCTCCTTGGCGAGGGATTCCGGCACGACAAAAAATCCGTAGAGCGCATTGAGCCCGGCCAGGACGGCGGCGGCGAAGAAGGGCGCGCGCGGGCTGAGCTCGCCTAGCAAACCGCCCAGCGCGGGGCCGAGAATAAAGCCGACGCCGAAGGCCGCGCCGATCCAGCCAAAGCGTGTGGCGCGTTGCTCCGGCGGAGTTGTGTCGGCGATATAGGCGTTGGCGGTGGAGTGGGTGGCGGCGAAAATGCCCGCCACGGTGCGGGCCATGAAAAACACCCACAACGCATGGGCGAGGCCCATCAGCACATAGTCCACCGCCAGCGCCGCCAGGGACATCAGCAACACTGGCCGGCGTCCGAAGCGGTCCGACAGCCCGCCAATGACGGGTGAGAACAGAAACTGCATCAGGGCGTACACAAAGGTCGCCAGCCCGGCCCAACTGGCGGCGACGGCGACGTCTGAGCCGGTGAGCTCCATGAGCAGGCTGGGCAGGACCGGCATGATCAACCCAAAGCCCATGCCGTCAATGAGCACGGTGGCGACGATGAACACCGCCGCTCCACGCTGTGGCGGCGCTGCTGAAGGCGTGTGCGGGCGCGAGGGGGGCCCCGTGTCTGGGGGCGTTTGGGAGCCTGATGACGTCACAGGCGGCGTCCTCCTGCATGAACCCGCCCGCACTGAACGCTGCGCCGGCGGCGTGGCTCCACCCGTGGCACGGGAACCGCCGCCCCCTCAATCCCATTCACAGCGTGTGGACTTGGGCGCGGGGCCGGCCCGCGGGCGTGGCGACGGGCGCCCCGTGAGCGCCGGCTTTCGACGCGTCACGCCAGGGCCCGCTCCAGCACCGCCTTGCGGCTGCGCCAATCGGGCTGCAGCGCATCCATCAGTGCGTAGAACGCCTTGGAGTGGTTGGGGTGCGGCAGATGGCAGATCTCATGCACAATGACGTAGTCGATGCAGTCCTGCGGGGCGCGGATCACATCACGGTTGAGCGTGATGCGCCCGGTGGCCGGGCGGCAATTGCCCCAGCTGCGGCGCATATCCCGCAGCACGAGATGTGGGCGTGGATACCCCAATTTGTCCACCAGCGGCAGATGGGCGTCGAACCGCTCTTGCAGCACCCGCGCGGCCTCCGTTCGGCGCCAGCGGCGCAGCAACACGCGCAGCCGGTCGCGATCGTCGGGCGTCGGCGTGGTGATGATCAGTTGATTGTCGTTCAGGGTGACGCTTTCCCGCGCACCGGTTTGGGGCGAAAGCGCGTAATCGCGCCCCAAATGACGATGCCGCTCACCTGCGGTGTAGGTTTTGGGCGGTGACGGCGGGCGCAGGGTGGCGATCTCGTGTTGCTTTTTCGCGATCCAGTCGGATTTCGCCGCGACGAGCGCCTCAATGCGCGCCAAGGGCGCCTGCAGCGGCGCGGCCACCAACACGGAACCGTCCGGCTTGATGGTGATCCCCAAGGTGCGCCGCTTTGATCGGCGCAGCGTGAAAGCCACAAACGTATTGTGCGCGCCCTTTTGGGCGCTGCGAGGAGACGCCTCAGTCCTTTCATCCTGCCGGGCGATGCTCGCCTCCCTAGAACACTGGCGACGCTGCGGGGTGTGCGGCGGCGGGCGGCGGTTCGACCGCCCTTGCGCTCACTGCGTATCAAAGTCTGCCCCGATCGCGCGAATCCCGCCAGGTGTTTCAGACTTTATAGGAACCCCCGCAGAATTGCGCTTGTGTTCCTTTTGTTCCTGATATATTCTCGCTCGCGATCAGAGGAGAGCCCCATGGATATCGCGCCCAGCATCGCGGCTTTATGCGCCGTCGGCTTGATGTATGTCAGCTGGCGCTGGCGTCAGGAATGGCGGGCGCGCCGCGCGGCGGAGGCGGCGCGCGAACATGCCCGCGCTGAGGCCGCGGCGGGGCAGGTGGCGGCGGCGCGTGCTGAGGATTTAACGCGCGACTTGGACCAGGCGCGCCGCGAACTTACGGAGGCGCAAAGTCAGATTGGTCGCCTTAGCGAACGCGAAGCGGCTTTTGCGCGGGAGCGGGAGGCCGTGGGCAAACTCCAGGCCGAGCTGGAGGGCAAATTTGCTGGGCTGGCCCAGGAGGCGCTGAGCAAAAGTCATGATGCGTTTTTGAAGCTCGCGGGCGAAACCCTGGCTAAGCAACAAATCAACGCCGAGGGCGGTTTGAAGGCGCGTGAGGAAGCGATGCGCGCGCTTCTCAAGCCCATTGGGGAGACGTTTGATTCGTTCCGCTCCCAGGTCAAAGCGCTGGAGGAGACGCGCCTGCGCGATCACAGCGTGCTGGGGGAGCAAATCCGCAAAATCGGCGAATCCCTGGAGGCGACGCGGGCGGAGACGGGAAAACTCGCCACCGCCTTGCGCGCTCAACCCAAAACCCGGGGGCGTTGGGGGGAAGAGCAGCTGCGCAATATCCTCGAATTGGCGGGCATGTCCGCCCATTGCGATTTCCACACGGAAGTCGGCGTGCGTGATGATGAGGACCGCCTGCAACGGCCCGATGTGACCGTGCGCTTGCCGGGCGGCGGCACGTTGGTGATCGACGCCAAAGCGCCCATGGAGGCGTATTTGGACGCCGTTGATGCGGCCGATGACGCCGCGCGCGAGGCGGCGCTGGTGCGTCACGCCAAGCAAGTGCGCGAGCATGCGCGGCTCTTGGCGTCAAAAGCCTATTGGTCGCGGTTTGACGACAGCCCAGATTTTGTCGCCATGTTCATCCCGGGCGAGAATTTCTTCGCCGCCGCGGCCGAGCGCGATCCGGACCTGTTCCAAAAAGCGGTGGAGAACCGGGTGATCATCGTGACGCCGGCGACTCTGGTGGCGTTGGCGAAGGCGGCCGCCTTTGGCTGGCGTCAGGAGGAGGCGGCCAAACGCGCGCAGGACGTCGCCCGGTTGGGCAAGACGTTGTACGAGCGCCTGGCGGCCTTTGGCGGCCATATGGAGGGGCTTGGCAAAGCGTTGGAGCGCGGTGTGAAGAGTTACAATCAGGCCGTGGGCTCGCTGGAGGCCAAAGTTATGCCGGGGGCGCGGCGTTTCGCCGAACTGCAGGTGTTTGACAGCGCTGCGACGCCGCCGGAGCTGACGGCTGTGGAGACCGCGCCCCGTCTGCCTGCGCCGGGACGGGACTTGCGCCTTGACGCCGTTGAGATCGACGGTGATGACGCGCACACGACGAGGCTGGACGCCTCAGCGCTCAAGGCCAGTTAGCGACGCGCCCGGGGGAGCGCGTGTGGGAGTGCAGGCGCGGATTGCGCAAACGGCGGAAGACGATGCGGGACGCGGCGCGGATGCCGCCGAGCGTGTCGCGCCATGCGGTGCTTGACCGCGATCGCGGTGGTTCTTAGCTATCGAGCATGGCGGTGAGAGACATTTTGACAGTGCCGGACCCGCGGCTGAAGCAAGTATCTGAGCCGGTCGCGGAGGTGGACGACGCGGTCCGCGCGCTTATGGACGATATGCTGGAGACGATGTACGCGGCCCCGGGCATTGGGTTGGCGGCGATCCAGATCGGTGTGCCTAAGCGGGTGATCGTCATGGATTTGGCCGGTAAGGACGAGGCGCCGCAGCCCCGCTATTTCGCCAATCCCGAGATCTTGGAAACCGAAGGGCAATGCGCGCCTTATGAAGAAGGCTGTCTCTCGGTGCCGGAGGTGTTCGATGAGGTGGATCGGCCCGTGCGCGCCAAAATCCGCTACCTCAACTATCAGGGTGAGGAAGTGGTGGAGTGGGCCGAGGGGCTGTATGCCGTATGCATCCAGCATGAGATGGATCATCTGGAAGGTGTCTTGTTCATCGATTATTTGTCGCGGTTAAAGCGTGAGCGCGCGGTCAAGCGTGTGCAAAAGGCGAAAACAGACAAGGTGCGGGCTTAGTATCGCCAAGGCGTATGCTTGATCGGTTTGTGTAAGCCGCCCCGCGCCGACATGCAGGAAAGGCCATCGCCTCCATGACTTTGCGCCTCGCCTTCATGGGTACGCCCGATTTTGCGGTTCCGGCGCTGACGGAGATTGTCGCCGCAGGCCACGATATCGCGGCCGTCTACACGCAGCCGCCGCGCCCTGCCGGCCGCGGCCAAGCGCCGCGTCTCAGCCCGGTGCACCAACAGGCGCAAGCGCTTAACCTTCCTGTCCGCACCCCAGAGAGTTTGAAGGACGCCGATCAGCAAACGGCGTTCGCGGCTCTTGATCTCGATGTGGCGGTGGTGGTGGCTTACGGGCAAATCCTCCCCCCCGAGGTGTTGGCGACGCCGCGCTTGGGCTGCATTAACGCGCACGCGTCGCTCTTGCCGCGCTGGCGCGGCGCCGCGCCGATCCAGCGCGCGATCATGGCGGGTGATACGGTCACGGGCGTGCACATTATGCAGATGGAAGCGGGGCTCGATACGGGGCCCATCTTACTGTCGGAAACGACGTCGATCGCCGCGACGGATACCGCCGGAACACTCCACGATCGGTTGGCGCCGATCAGCGCGCAGCTCCTGCCACGGGCGCTTGCAGCGCTGGAGCGCGGCAGCTTGCAGGCCACGCCGCAGGCTGCTGAGGGTGTGACCTACGCTCGCAAAATTGACAAGGCGGAGGTCCGCATCGATTGGACGCGTCCGGCGGCGGAGGTGGATCGGCAAATCCGTGGTCTCGCCCCGTTTCCAGGCGCGTGGTTTGATTTGGATGTGGAACGCTGTCGCGCGCGCGTGAAAGTGTTGGGCTGTCGTGTGGAAGAGCCGGCGCTGCGCGCTTGTGCGCCGGGGCTCACCTTGGATGATGCTCTGTTGATCGCGTGCGGCGATGGGGCCGTGCGCCTGACACAGGTGCAACGGGAGGGCAAGCGGCCGCAAACGGCGGCGGATTTTCTGTGCGGCGTGCCGGCGCCCGCCGGAATCCAAGTGGATGCCGCTCTCGCGGCGGCGGTGTCCGGTTAAGCTGATGCGGCTGCGATCCGCGGCGCGGGCCCGCAGCGTCGGTGACGCGCCGGCCTGTTCGCATCTGCCGGTAGGGGGCTGGGAGTGTGTCGCGCTCGCCGCGATTTGACGCCGCGGCGACGCACGGGCAAACCCGCGGCGTGACGCGCTACAAACTCACGGTGGAATACGACGGCGGGCCCTTTGTGGGCTGGCAACGCCAGAACAACGGGCCCAGCGTACAGGGCGCGTTGGAGGCGGCTGCGGCGGCTTTGACGGGGGCGGCCTGCGTCATCCATGGCGCGGGACGCACGGATGCGGGCGTGCACGCCTTGGGGCAGGTGGCGCATTGGGATGCGCCGCAGCGTTATGGCGAGGATGTGGTGCGTGATGCGCTGAACCATCACCTGCGGCCCGCACCCATTGCGGTGTTGAGGGCCGAGGCGGTTCCCACCGATTTCCACGCCCGCTTCAGCGCGGTGGAACGCCAGTATCTATACCGTATCGTGGATCGGCGCGCGCCCCTGGCCTTGGCGGCTGGGCATGCATGGCGCACGCCGCAGAAACTGGATGTGGCCGCCATGCAGGCGGCGGCGCACGTCCTGGTGGGGCGGCATGATTTTACGACGTTTCGCGACAGCCAGTGCCAGGCGGACAGCCCGGTGCGGACATTGGATGCGTTCAACGTCGAGCGCGTTCCTGGGGCCTGGGGGCGGGCTGTCGACGCCGGGGCGCGTCCGGCATCGCCGAACGCGGGCGCGTGGGATGCGTTAGACGCGGGCGCGATTCACATACGCTGCCGCGCGCGTTCGTTTTTGCATCGCCAGGTGCGCTCCATGGTGGGGGCGTTGGCCGAGGTGGGGCGCGGCAAATGGACGCCCGCCGATGTCCAGTGCGCGCTCGAGGCGCGTGACCGGGCCGCCTGCGCGCCGGTGGCGCCGGCGGCGGGTTTGTATCTCAGCGCGGTGCTTTACGCGCCGCCCTCCGCCCACGCGTTGTAAACGCCACCGGTTCAGTCGCCGAGCGGCGTCGAGCCCGCCGGCGCTTCAAGATAATTCAAACGGAAAGACGCATTCTCAATGCTGTCGACGCTGGAGATGAACACGCTGTCTTGTCCGCTGAACGCCGACGGGAAGCGGCCGCAAATCTCGCCAGTGCCGCACAGCGCGCCGTCATTATCCAAATCGACGCCGAAGACCAGGCGATAATTGTCCGGTGCGATGTTTTCAAAGGTCACCGGCTGGCCGGTCACGGGCACGCCAGCGGGGAAGGTTTGGCTCGCGACCGTGGTGAAGGTGTTGTCTTGCAGCCGCTGCAGCTGCACGATCACGGGTGCATCGAGGACACCGGCTGGATCGGTGATGTTGGCGGTGACGGGAATGGTGCGGTTGGATCCGTCGGACAGGCTGACAATCACATCGCCGCTCAAGGCGCCGAAAGGAGCTGATGAGCGATCAAGATAAAAACCGTAGGCGCCAAATCCGTCCGCATCCACGTCCAGCGGGGTGAACGCCGCCCAGGGCTGCGGTTCATCCAGGCCAGCTCCGCTGAGCCCAGTGATGGCGAGGGAGCCGGCGCCCTCGCGGCGGATTTCCATGACAATGGCGGTGAGGCCGCGGCCGAAATCCAATGCGTTGGGCGTGGTGACGATGGTGGGCGGCGCCGTTGGCGCGCCATTGATCGTGAAGCTCTGGGCCGCATCGATCATCTTTGAAAGGGACATGAGCCCATAGCCAAACGTGTTGTCTTTGCCGGCCGGCCCCAGATCGACGGTCAGATCGCCATTGGCCAAGAAAGCTTGGATGTCCCGCCCGGTGATGTCGGGCGCGATGGCTTTCATCAGAGCAAAGCCCGCGCTGGCATGGGGCGCGGCCATCGAGGTGCCGATCTTCAGACCGAAGCTTTCCTCAAAGGCCGTGGCGGTGCTGTTGAGTTCCGCGACAGCGGCCACCACTGCGTCCGTGACGCCATCGCCGTTCACATCACCGGTAGCGCCGCCGGGCGCTGCAATGTCCACTTGCGGATAGGCGGAGCTGTAAAACGCACGCTCATCGAGAATGGTGGTCGAGGCCACGGCGATCACGCCATCATACGCGGCGGGATAGCTTGGAAACTGGCCGGCGGCGCGTCGGTCGCCATCATTGCCGGCCGAGGCGACGAGGATCAAGCCCTCGTCCAAGGCCGCTTGGATGGCGGCGTTTTCCGAGGCGGAAAAGCCGGACCCGCCAAAGGACATGTTCACCACATCAGCGGCTTGGGCGGGGCGGGCGCCACTGGCGTTGGGCAAATCGGCCACATAACGGAGGGCGTCGTCCGGTGAAAAAATTAGGCGGCATGTGGGCGGTATGTTGCGCCCTAAGCGGATGGCCATGAGTTCGGCGCCAGGATAGACGCCGACGATACCGCCATTGCCGCGCGGTGCGAGCGCCGTCGACGCCACATGGGTGCCGTGGAAACCGTGGCAGCCGTTTCCACTATCGGGGTCGACCGGTTGGTCCACATCAACCTCGTCCTCGGCGCTGTCATCAAAGCCGTCCTCGAAGCCGTCGCCGATCAGCCCTGCGGGGACGAAATCGCGCTGATCCACCAACAGTCCGTCGAACTCCCGGTGGCTTGTGAAGAAACCGTCGTCCAAAACAGCGATCAGCGGCGGGCTTAAGATGTCAAAGACTTGTTCGGCGTCCGCATCGTCCCAGCCCACCGCGTAGACGTTCCATTGCAAGTCTTCGTTCGGCACAGGGTCTGACGATACTTGGAGCGTTTCACGCATATGCACCGGCGCGAAAACGTCACGCCCCTCATGGGCGTTGACGGCCTTGATCACATCCATCAGCGCCAGCTTATCGCGATAGGCGTCTCGCGCGGCCGTGGTGGGGAAGCGGGCGGTGTCCAGCATGGCGCGCATGCGCACCGGCGTGCGGTCGGATTTCGCGTCCAGCTCCAAAAGCGGGAGGAGCCGATCGCTGGAAAAGCCCTGCATCAAGGCTCCGCGTGCAGGAGCGCCGAATGCATCGCGCCAGTCGCCGCTGGCATGGCTCGCCAGCAGGCTTTCGCCCAAGGCGGTGCTGGGGGGCGTTTGTAGGGTCAGTGTGTTTGCGAGCACGAACTCCAGCTCGAATTGGAACAAACGCGTCGGCGCCGGGGGCTCGGAACTCAAAGTCAGCGTGTACGCCGAGGCGCCGTCAAAGGCGTTGACTTCAGCGATGTAGACGCCGTCCTCGGGGATGAGGACCTGCTCGACCGTATCGACGGCGCTGCCTGCGACGGCGACAAGCTGGCCATCGGCATCGTACAGCAACAAGTCGAGGTCCGGCGGCGTCGCGGCGTTGGCGCCATCGGGCGTGAAGCGTAGCGACAACACCTGGCCGTCAAGAGCGTCGAAACGGAAATAATCGAACGCGTCGCTGCTGGTGGCGAAGCGGTCATCGGAGCCGGCGGTGGGCGCCGAGGTGACGTAACCGGCGACGATTAGCGGCGCTTCTCCCGTGGCGTTGGTGAGCTGCTGTGGAAAGGAGCGGCTGTCATTGGCTGCGAAGGGGGCGTCTGGGTCGTTGATGTCGCTGTCGAGTTGGATGCCAGCGCGGATGTTCAGAACCCCGGACAGCGTGCCCGGATCCAACGGCTCATCGATGACGGGTTGGGAGTCGTCGTCGCTTCCGCCGCCTGAACCGCAGGCCGCCAAGACCGACAGCGCCGCGCCCATCATCGCCAGTCGCACGCTGATCGCCTTGTGTGTCCTGACACCACCATTCATCATGAGGCTTCCCCGCTGTTTGGGCCCGCGTACTGGTCGGCGAGCGCCGCAACGCCTTGTAGAGCATACACTGACTACAGTTACGGGCGAAATCGGGGCCTGGTTCGCTGTCACGCCCAAATTTCAGCTCGTTATCCGGACGCGGATGTCATCGCTAAAGCGCCACGCGCATTTCGTAGAGATCCGGCAAGTCGTTTTCGATCAGCACCACATCCTCGGGATGCAAGTCGCGATCCAGCCAGGCGCGCGCGGCGGAAAAGCTGGCGAAAGTGCGCAAGCGTGTCTCATCCGGCGGCGCGTCAAGGGCGGCTTCATACCCCTCAATCAGCGCAGCGATGCGCTCCGGCGTCACCGCCACCAACAGGTCGGCCCGGCGCGCGACGGCCTCGCCCAAGCGTCGATGCTCCGCATCGTGGAGCGCACCGAGCTCCACCATGCCGGGGGTAAGCACGATGCGCCGCCCGCCCTCGCGCTTGAGGCTGTCCAACACCTCCAGCGCCGCGAGGAAGCCGGACGGATTGGCGTTGTAGGAATCGTCGATGATGATGGGGCCCGCCGGGGAGGGTTTCACCTCGCAGCGATGGGTGATTTGCGGCGTGGAGGCCAGGGCGCTCACCACATCCGCCAGCGGCATGCCCACCTCCAGGGCGGCCACGGCGGCGAGGAAGACATTATCCGCCTGGTGCAGCCCATAAATCGGCGCCGCCAGCGTGGCGGTTTGCTCGCCGGCACGGATGTCCGCCTCCACCCCGGTGCGGGTCATGCGCTTGGCCAGCATTTCATAGGGCGCGCCAGGCCCGCACAGAATGACGCGATCAGGGTGGGCCGCGACAAACGCCTTCACCGCTTCGTACTGCATCAGCGCCGCCGGGGTGATGAAGCGCCCGCCATTCTTGATCGCCTCCTCAGCGATTTCGATTTTGGCGCGGGCCACCTCCTCCAGGGATTTGAAGCGCTCATAGTGGGCTGGGCCGATGGTGGACAGCATGGACAGTTTGGGTGGCGCGATTTGGCACACACGCCGGATGGAGCCGACGCCATAGGCGCCCATCTCCGCAACGAAATAGACATGCTTGGATGTCAGCCGCTCGCGAATGATGCGCGTCACGCCGAGGGGGGAGTTGACGCTGCCGGGGGTGATGAGGGTGTGGTCGCGCGCCGCCAGCACATGCCCGAGAATGTGCTTGATGGAGGTCTTGCCGAACGAGCCGGTCATGGCCACCACCATGGGATCCAGCGTGCGGATCTTCGCCATGGCTTCGCGTTGGAAGCGGTGGGCGACGCGTTTTTCCACCGGGCTCAGCACCAGGATGGCCAACGCGATGAAGAGCGGCGCGGCCTGCGCCACCAGGATGACGCTCCAGAGCTGGCCGCTGATGGCCGCGCCCGCCAGCGCGGCGAGGCTGAGGCCCCAGGAAACCGTGTGAATGCGCGTGGCGCGCTTGGTCATGACCAAGCGCTTTTTGGCGCGCGTGCGCGGATCGGTTTCGATAAAGCCCAGCCCGATCAGCGCGACGCCCGCCAGCGCGGCGATGGCGACGCCATGCTCCGGCGCTGCGACACGGGCGATGAGCGCCAACAGAAGGACGAGGCTGGCCCGCCGGTCAAAGGCCCTTTGGCTGATCCACCAGTTGAGGAAACGGCGCGGGTGGTATTCCTCCTGCTGGGCGATGTGCAGGAAGGTGAGCAGCCGTCGCCACAGAAAGTATGCGCCGCCGGCGGCGGTGAGCCAAAGCGCCATCTCAGGCATGGGCCGCCCCCGTGTGTGTCCCGCCGGAGGGGGGAGCCAGCGCCGTCGAGGCTGGTGTCTGCGTCGTGTCGGCCGCCGGCGGAGCGGCGTCGTTTGCGTCTAAGCCCGCTGTAAACTCACGGATCATCTGGCTGAGTTGCGCGGCGCCGCGGGTGAGCAGGTCCCAATGCCCGAATTCCGGCAGCACATGCAGCTGGCTGCCGGCGATCAGCGCGTGCAGGCGGCGGGACATCGCCGGCGGGGTTTCGGTGTCGTGCTCACCGCAGAGGATCAGCGTCGGCGCGGCCATGGCGCGGGCGGCCTGGCTGACATCATCGGCCACCACGCGGGCGAGGACCTGGCGCATCAACGCACTGGCGGCGGCGTAATCGGCGCTGCCGAAGCGGCGGCGCAGCGCTTCGCGCGCCTTCTCGTTCGGGGCGAGGGCGCGCAGGGCTTTGAAGCTGGCGATGCGGGCTTGCACCCGCAGGCGATCGGCGAGGCTGCGGCGCGGCTTGAGGCCGGCCGCACCCAATAGAATCAGCCCCGCCACCCGCTGGGGATCGGCCGCGGCGAGCCGCACGCCGACCCGCGCGCCGAAGGAATGGCCGGCATAGATGATGGGCTGGCCGGGATGGGCGGCGTCGAGATAGCGCTGCAGATCCGCGACATAATCGGGCACCGACCAATGGGCCTGCGGCTCCGCCGCCTCGCCAAAGCCGGGAAAGTCCACGCAGACATGTTCGCCCAGAAAGCTGAGGCGCGAGGCCAGCGCCATCATGGCCGCGCCATTTTGGCCCCAGCCATGGCCCCAGACAAACAAAGGCCGGGGGGCGGCGTCCGCGGCGATCGTCCCGCCATCTGTGTTTGTGGGCGCAATGGGGCGCGGATGAAGTCGATATTCAGCCATCAGGCGTTTAGTCTCTCCTGGTTCGGCGTTCGCGCCGCGCCCGCCCGTTCCGCCCGCTATCGCGCCTTTGCACCGAGACCCGCCCCATGAGCACTTCCGCCCATCGCACCATCGCCGTTTTGTTTGGCGGCCCTTCGCCGGAACATGATGTGAGCATCGTGACCGGTCTGCAGGCCATGGACGCGTTGGATTCGCGCCGGTTCCATCCCATTCCCGTCTACATCACGCAAGGGGGCGCGGCGGTGATTGGGGACGGTCTACGCGAGGAAGGCTTTTATATCCCTTCCGCGGACGCGTTATCGGCTTGCGAAGAGGTGCGGTTTGTCCGCGGCGGGCTGCAATCGGCGGCCGAGCCGGCCGCGATCACCAAGCTGGATGCGGCGATTTTGGCGCTGCATGGCGGGCCGGGCGAGGACGGACGCATCGCCAGCCTGTTGGACTGGGCGGGCGTGCCCTATGCCGGCATGCGTTCTGGGGCGGCGGCGCTGTGCATGGACAAGCCCAAATCCAAGGCTTGGGCGCTGGGCCAGGGCATTCCCATTCTGCCCTACCGGGTCATTCGCAAGCCGGCCAAGGGATTGCTGGTTCCCCAGGACGCGCTGGAGGCGGCGCTGGCAGGGCTGAGCTTTCCCGTCATCGTCAAGCCGGCGCATCTGGGCAGCAGCATCGGTGTGGCCAAGGCGGCGGATGTCGGCCAGGTGCGCTCGCTGCTGATTCCGTTGTTTAAGCTGGATGATGAAGCGATCATCGAGCCCTTCGTCGCGCCCTTGGTGGAGTACAACATCGCCGTGCGACGCGGGCCCGACGGCATAACGCAGACATCGGCGATTGAGCGCCCGCTTTCCCATGCGGAGCTGTTGGATTTTCAGGAAAAATACCAGGCCAACGCCGGCGGCGGCCTCAAGCAGAGCGGCATGACGCAGCAGGGCATGTTGGCGCTGACGCGGGATATCAATCCCGATTTGCCGGAGGCGCAGGAGCGTGCGCTGCGCGAGTTTGCGGTGCGGTTTTTTGACAGTCTCGGCGGGACGGGCGCGCCGCGGCTGGACTTTATCTCCAATGGCGCGACGGGCGAGATTTGGTTCAATGAAGTGAACCCGACCCCCGGTTCTTTGGGGTTCTTTTTGTGGGAGGCGGCGCACAAGCCCGTGCTTTATCCTGAACTGCTCAGCGACCTGATTGGAGAGGCCCTCGCCATCGCGGAGCGCGCCGGCGCGACGGCCCTCGCCCCGCCGACGGATGCGCGGCTGTTTCCCCGTCGCTGACGCGCCTGGCGGCGCTCAACGACGGGGATGGGGTTAAAACACGAAGAAATCCCGTGGCGCCAGGCGGCTTCGGGTGGTGTTGGCGAGCACGACCGCATGGCCCTCGCCCAGATCGATGCGCACATCGTCCCCGTCTTGGGAGGCGCGGGCCAGCACGTCCGATCCGCTGGAAAAGCGCAGCCCGTTCATCTCGCGTTGGACACCGAGGGTGTCCTCGCCGATGTCGAAGTCCAGCACCCGGTCAGTTCCGCCATTGGCGTAGATGTAGAGGCGGTCCTGGCCGCCGCCGCTTTCCAGCCGATCGTTGCCGCGACCGCCGTGCAGGACGTCATTCTTGCCATAGGTTTTGATGTCCGCCCCGTTGTTGCTGGCATAGATGCGGTTGGCGGCCGGGTTGGCCCGTTTGTCGACCGCATAGCCATGGCCGTTGTCTTCACCAGAAAAGCCGAATGCGGGTCCATAGGACTGGGCTGGGTAGTCAATGAAACCATCACGGGCGGCGTAGGCTGTGTCCACCACCGCGATGTTTTGGCCTTCATTATCGGGATCGCGATAGTCCACAACGGGCGAGGAATAATCATCTTTGGCGTAGAGATACGCTTCTTCAATATAGTAAATATTGCTGTGACAGGGGCCGCCATGCCAATCTACATTGGCGATAGTGTAGGCCACATGAACATTGTTGAAGGCGCTGGTGCCGGCCATATTGTACACGATGAAATGGCGGCTGGGTGCGTCCGTGGTGCGTAAGTTTTCAAAAGTACCATAGTAGGAATTGAGCATCTCCACACCATAACCGACACCGCCGGCGCCCAGATTTTGCGCGCCGTCAAATACAAAGTTTGTGATGTATGTTTCAACGGAATTGGCGACGGTCACGCCGTTGGCGCCGGCATTGCGCACCACAACATTGTGAATTTCGCTTTCATGCGTGTTGCTCATGTAGATGGCGCGTACGCCATCGCCCGCTAACTCATTGCCGATGTATTCATCGGCGTGATTGTAGAAGCGGTGCGGGTCGGAGGCTTGTCGCGGCGTGCCATAGTCTACGGAGAAATCCGCCAGGATCAGGTTGTGGATCATCTGCGTGTTTCTATCGACGACGTGGACTTCAGCTTTTGTGACCTGCCCGCCCCCCGGGCTGTAATTGATCCCCACTTTATGGCGCAAATTGACTGTGTTGCCACTGACGGACGCGACTTCCACCATGGCGTTATAATAGTAATCGGCAAATTTGGTGACGTTGGGCCCGCTGCGTTCGCTGTAGAAGAAGAGGAAGTCGCCGGGCTCCACCTGACTGGCGTCGCGCAAAGTCACCTTCGTTTCATTGGGGCCCACGGCCCCGGTGGTGTTGGTGATGTCTTTGTATTCGCGATTGTTCGCGGTCCAGGAGCCGAAGCTTGTAACGCCACGGGGGTTGATCCGAATGGCGTTTTGCCCTCGGAAGGCGCCGCCGGAGACGTCGAACACCGTTTCGTTGACGCCGGAGCCGCGGATGGTGACGTCGCCGCGGTGAATGTTCAGTTGGCTGTCCAGCACATAGCGCCCGGCCGTCAGGCTGATTTGCGCGCCGGCGGGTGCGGTGTCGATAGCGCGCTCCAACTCGCCGGTGGACATGCCGGGGTTGAGCACGACTGTGGTTTTGGTGTTGGGGTCGCCGCCGGGGGTGCGCGATGGGCCGCCATAACCGCCGCCGCGATAGTAGCGGGGATCGATCCCGCCCCAATTGTGCTCGGCGCTGACAGCTCCGCCACCGCCCCCGCCGCCGCCACCGCCGCCGCCGCCGCCTTCGTCACCGTCGTCGGGGTCGTTGTTGACGTCCGGGTTGACGATAGGTGTGTCGCCGCCCGTTGCGATCGGGCCGAGCGCCGCTTCGCCGGTGTGAATCCAGTCATCTGCACACCCGGCCACGGCGAGGGCGCCCAGGCTGACGCTGGCCGTGGCCATGATGGTTTGCAGGCTTTCAATCCATGAACGCATGGCGTGCATACCCCTTAACTCTGGTCGCACAGCCCGCGACGTCGCGCGCCGCTCCCCGACGCGCACCAAAGGCTCGGAATGGGGCATTTCTCGGTTAAGTTTTGCGGCCTTTCCGCTCGGCATTGGGGCGCGAGAGGGCGCTCGCAGGGCGGGGCGCCACAATTGGGGGTGTTCGCCTCTTGGGGGAGAGAGCGGTGTAAAAGGCGCTGCGTCAGGCGAATCGGCGGGTGTCGCCCGGGCGCTTCGGTCATGGTGGTTAGGACTGAGCGCCACAATGTCGCCCCCTTGTGACACGCGTGCAACGCGAGTGTGGCGCTATGCGGTTAATCGTCGCTGTAGCGCGGCCGCTAAGCGGGCGAGTTCGGCGTCATCGGCGCGGCCGGATTGGCCATGGCCGGCGAGTTCGGCGCCTTCCCAGCGCGGGATGATGTGGACGTGCAAGTGAAACACCGTCTGGCCCGCCGGGGCTCCATTGAATTGCGCGAGCGTGACGCCGTCAGGCTCCAGCTCCGCCCGCACGGCGTGGGCCACAGTCTGCACGCGGGTGATCAGGGCGGCGAGATCGGCTGGCGCGATGTCGAGGCTGTTGCGCGCGGCAGTTTTGGGCAGCACCAGCGTGTGACCGCGCGATTGCGGAAAAATGTCGAGAAAGGCGAAGGCGGCGTCATCCTCGAACACTTTGTGACAGGGGGCCTCGCCGCGCAGGATTTTGGCGAAGATGTTATCGGGGTCATACACGCCGTCGAGGCTCAT
>CAZGCB010000063.1:0-16034 GCA_964524065.1 uncultured Caulobacterales bacterium
TCTAGCGTGCGCGCCAGCACATCCGCCGTGATCGCGGCGATGGAGATCGGCCGGCCCCGCATCGAGCCGGAATTGTCCAGCAGCAGCGTCACCACCGTGTCGCGGAAGGGGGCTTCAGTCTCCTCCTTGAAGCTGAGGGCGCCCAGCGGATCGGTGATGACACGGGTGAGACGCGCGGTGTCGAGCACGCCTTCTTCCAAATCGAAATTCCAGCCGCGCGTTTGCTTGGCGAGCAATTTGCGTTGAAGCCGGTTGGCCAGGCGCGCCACCACGCCTTGAAGCGGCGCGAGCTGTTGATCCAGATAGGCCCGCAGACGCTCCAATTCCTCGGCGTCGCACAGCGCTTCGGCGGTGGTTTCCTCATCGAACTCCGTGGTGAAAATGTCGTAGCGGCTTGCGGCCGGCTCATTGGCGCCGCGGGGCTGGGCCATCGCCTCCATGGGCGTTAGGTCGCCATGGTCCATATCGGGGGCTTGCTCGAGGTCGGACGCCTGCGCCGGGGCGACGTCTTCGGCCAACTCCGCCAGCGCTTCCGCGCCTTGGGGCGCATCATCGCCCTCACCGCCGGCGGGCTCGTCGGCGGCGTTTTGCTCCTCTTCTTCGGAAGGGTCGTCACCGCCCTTATCGTCATCCGCGTCGTCCTCGCCGTCTTCGGGCTCGCGATCGCGGCCGCGTTCTTCGCCCAGGTCCAAATCGGCGATCAGCGCCCGCAGCGCTTCGGCGAAAGCGGACTGGTCGGCGGACTGGTCGCACAGCGCGTCGAAGCTGGCGCTGGCTTTGGCCATGACATCCTCGCGCCACAGATCCGCGACGCCGCGGGCTGCTTTGGGGAGCCGACGACCGCTGATGCGTTCGCGCACCAAAAAGGCCACCGCTTCGGACAAGGGGGCGTCTTGGCGATCTTCCATGCGTTGGAAACCGCGCCGTTCGCAGCGTTCTTGCAGCGCGGCGTCGAGGTTGTCACCGACGCCTGTCAGCGCTTTGGCGCCGAGCGCTTCCACCCGTGCTTGTTCGGCGGCGTCATAGACGGCGCGGGCGTCGGCTGAATCCGGCCGATCTTGGGCGTGTGCGCGTGCATCATGATGGGCCAGGCGCAGCGCCAACGCGTCGGCCTGGCCGCGGGCGCGCGCGGCCGCCTTGGCCGTCAGCGCGCGCGGGGGATGGGGCAGAGCGATGCGATCGCCCTGCAGCATGGCGCTGTCGCCGCCATAGCGGACTTCCAGCGGCCCGCGCCCCGCCAAGGCGCGCGCGGCCGCGGCGACGGCACGCTTAAACTCGGAACTGGAGTCGCCGTCGTCGCTGCTCATGGCTGGCTCAAAGGGGCTGGCTCAAAGGGGCTGGCTCAAAGGGGGACTGGCTTAAGGACGCTGTTTCAAACGAACATGATCCGGGGTCGCGGGCCGGAGGGCGCGGTGCGCACGAGGACCTACGCTACTTTCACCTGGGTGGCGGCTTCGGGCAGATCCTCGCCAAAGGCGCGTTGGTAGAACTCCGCGATCAGCGGGCGCTCCAACTCATCACATTTGTTGAGGAAGGTGAGGCGGAACGCCATGGCTTGATCGCCGAAGATTTCAGCGTTCTCGGCCCAGGTGATGACGGTGCGTGGGCTCATAACGGTGGAGATGTCCCCATTCATGAAGCCATTGCGGGTCATATCCGCCACGCGCACCATGGCGGCGATGGCCTCGCGCCCTTCCGGCGTGTTGAAGCCGGGGGCTTTGGCGAGCACGATGTCCACCTCCACATCATGCTCGAGATAATTCAAGGTGGTGACGATCGACCAGCGGTGCCGTGATAGAGACCGGTTGTGTCGCCCAGGCCCACGGTGGTGGTGGTCGCGAACAGGCGAAACCACGGGTGCGGTTGGATGACTTTGCTCTGATCCAGCAGCGTCAAACGGCCAGATGTTTCCAACACCCGCTGGATGACAAACATCACATCGGGGCGGCCCGCATCATATTCGTCGAACACGAGGGCCACTGGACGCTGCAGCGCCCAGGGCAGAATGCCCTCGCGGAACTCGGTCACTTGCTTACCGTCTTTCAGAACGATGGCGTCCTTGCCGACCAAATCGATGCGGCTGACATGGCTGTCGAGATTGACCCGCACCAAGGGCCAATTCAGCCGCGCGGCCACCTGCTCGATATGGGTGGACTTGCCCGTGCCGTGATAGCCCTGAACCATGACACGGCGATTGTGCGCGAAACCTGCGAGAATGGCACGTGTGGTTTGGGGGTCGAAGCGATACGCCTCGTCCATGTCCGGCGTGTACTCATTCGTTTCAGAGAAGGCCGGGACATCGAAATCCGGTTCCAGCCCAAAGGTCTGGTGCGCGGAGACGGTCATGTCCGGAGTTTCAAGCGGAAAAGCGGAATCCATAGGCGTGATCGCTCGCAGTGTAGGGGTGCGCTATGATTTAGGCTGGCCACCATCCCGCGCACAGGGGCGGAAGGCAAGCCGGGCGGCGCCGCTCCCCCGCGTGGGGTCGCGGCGCCATCGGGCTTCAGGCGGAATCATCGCCGCCGGAACCGTAGATTTGTTTGCTGCGCGTGCGGATAATCTCCAGCTTATCGACAGAAATCACCTCAGTCAGGATGTCCAGCACCTTCACATCGCTGAGCCGGGTCCAATTGTTGGAGGCCAAAATCGCGGCCACCAACCGGATCGGTCGGCGCATGATTCCCCAATAGGCGACGCCGATCATAACCACAGCCATGGCCGATAACTTCAGCACCGCGATGGAGAGGTCCGCCTGGCTCGCGCCCGCCGCTGCGGCGATGAAGGGCGCACACGCCAGGACTAACAACAGCAAGACGAAACAGGCCAGCTGACCGGCCACATGCATCAAAAACGCATCGCGCCAAATGCGGAACACCGTGTTGCGGATGGTGAATTCGCAAAACGTCAAACGCGTGATCAGCCATAAGAGCGCGCCGCTCCAGACCTCAACCTCCTCGCGCACGAGCTTTTCATCGCGAATGGTTTTGTTGAGATGCAGCTGGATGAGCGTGTCCTTGACGCGCAAAATGTTCTGCTGGATGCGGTTGAACTTATCGGACACATACGCCCGCAGCGCGACGACGTTATAGCGCTGCTGGCTGTTGTAGGAGACGAGGTAGAACATGCCGATGGCCGCCCAGGCCAGAATGGCGAGCCCGCCCAGCATCAGCGCTTCGGCCACGGTTTCGCTCAGCGCGCCGACGGGGCCCACAAACATGGCGCCGATAGCCCCGATCAAGGCTGCGGCGATGATCAAGGGGGTGATGATCAACAGCAGGCGGCGCGAATTGGCGTCGGTGATGGCGCGAAAACTCTCAATATTGTGGAGGAAGTTCTCGTCCACGCTCTCGCCAATGGTGACGTCCCCATGGGCTTTACGGCCCTCGCCATCCGTGCGCAGCAGGCTGATGGTTTCGGGCTTGGCGCGAAAAGGGTTCAGCGCATGGGCCAGGAAATCGCGCTCGATATCTTCATAGAAAAATTCTTCGCCAGGAAACAGGTCAAATCCGTTATCGAAATACGCCTTGGCGATGGCCAGTTCTTCGGAGGCGGCGTTGAGGCTGTAGCCGGCGGACGCCTTGTGACGCAGCTGGAAATGCGGCGCGGCTTTGAAAAACAGCGTCCGCTGAGTGTAGCCCTCCGCGCCTTGCGGAGCCACATCGTCTTCGTTGGCGGCGCGCGATGCTCCGCCGCCGCTCAATTGCGCGTCCATCTCGGCGATTTTTCCTTGTGCGTAAGCCAATGTGGCGGATTTCCCGCGGGCGTATCCGGCGGTGGCGGACTTCTTCAGCGCCGCGCCGCCCTGGCGCGTGAACAGGCGTGCGACCCAGCGAAAGGGCGCGCCGAGGAGCGCAAAAATTCTGAACACAACCCCCATCACGCCCCCTTGCATCGCGTCTGAAGCGGCGACGGACGGCACTATACCCCCTCCGCGCGACGCTGGCGATGTTGCCGGGGAATGGACGCAAGGGCGGCGCCCGCCGAGTGCGGGGCCTGGCGGGGATTACGCCGCGCCGTTTTTGCGCAGCACCTTGTAAGCGCGGATCACCTTGCGCAGCCGATCCTCATTGGAGCGATCGCCGCCATTGGAGTCGGGGTGCAGCTGCTTCACCAGCGTTTTATAGCGGGCGCGGATGTCCTCGGGCGTGGTGTCTTCGGGCAAGCCCAGCGTTTCCAGCGCTTGGGTCTCCAAACGGCCACGGCGCTTGCGCTTAGGCGCTTCGGGCTGCTCACCGCGGGCGCCGCGGAACAAACCAAGCGGATCGGCGAAGGCGTCGCGCCAGCGCGATTTGGAGCGCGCCGCCGCCTCGCGCACGCGCGCTTTGTCGCCCTGCACGCCCATGCCCCAGGTGGGACGGTGGCCATGGGCGGCTTCGCGCTGAAAGGCCACCACATCGGCTTCCTTCATGCCCGCGAAGAAATCCCAGTTGCGGTTGTACTCCGCCGCATGGGCAGGACAGAACATGTAAAACTCGCCGAGATTGTCAGGCCCTTTGGGGGCGCGGCAGACGCCGGGCGCGTTGCATTCGGCCCAGTCACAGCGCTGCGGCTCATCCTTGGGCCGCCGGGCGCCCGGCGGCTTGATGCGGATGTCGACAAAACGCGGCTTATATTTGTAGGCCTCTTGCATGGGGCGCGACTATGGGTCGGGTTGAGGAGCGGAACAATGGTTGACACGCCAAGTTTATCTCACGCCACACGTGCGGCGCGGATTGAGGCCGCTCTGCGGGCCGCATTTGACGTTCAATCTCTAAGGCTTGAGGACGAATCGGCTCTGCATGAAGGTCATGCCGGCGCCTCCGGCGCTGGGGAAACCCATTTTCGCGTGCGCGTCGTGGCGACGGATTTTACCGCCATGAACCGAATCGCGCGCCACCGGGCGGTGAACAGCGCGCTCGCGGCGGAGTTTGATACCGGCCTGCACGCCCTCGCCATCGAAGCGCTGACGCCGGAGCAGGACGCGGCTGCGACGGCTTAGCCTTTATGGGCGTTGCGGCGGCCGGGAAGGCTCCTGCGGCGCGCCGGCGTCAGCCTGGCTGGCCGCGGGAGAGATCCTGCGACAAGCGCACCATCACCTTGCCGCCATTCAGACGCGCCCGGTAAATCGTCATCGCCTCCATCACGCGCTGAACGTAATTGCGCGTTTCGCTGAAGGGGATGCTCTCCACCCAGTCCACCACATCCACGTCCTCATCGCGCGGATCGCCATAATCGCGCACCCAGCGCCAGGCTCTCCCGGCGCCCGCATTGTAGGCGGCGGCCATCAGCACATAGGAGCCGTCGAATTCCTCGGACAATTCCTCCAAATGCGCCGCGCCGATGGTGATGTTGTAATCGGGATCATCGGTGAGCCAATTGCGCCGGTAGCTTTCCCCAATCGAGCGGGCGGTGAGACGCGCCGTGGAGGGCATAAGCTGCATCACGCCACGCGCGCCGGCGCGGCTGATGGCGCGCGGTTCAAACTCGCTTTCCTGGCGCATCAGCGCGAGGAGGAAGGCTTTCTCCGGCGCCGTGCGCGGCAGGCGCGGCAAGGCGATCACCGGGTAGGCGATGTCAGGATGCAACGCCCCGCGCGCCACGCCGGCCTTGCCCCCGCGCACCGCAATGTCGGGTTCGCCATAGGCGCGGGCGATTTCCGCCAGCAGAGCCACCTCCGCCGGGTCCGTGATGCGATCGTCCAGATGGAAGGACATGGCGCGGAAGAGCGCCGGCTCGTCTAAAGCCGCCAACATCCGCAAGGCGCGCACATCCTCACGGGCGTGGAACGCCAAGCGTTGGCCGGCGCTGGGGCGTGTGGCCGCCGGCAAGGTGAAGGGCGGCGCCCCGGGGGCCATGGCGTCAAAGCGTTCGCGCGCCAGCTGACCATAATAAGTCATGACCAAGGCGGCGGCTTGCGCGTAATAGGCCCGCGCGCTCTCCACATCCTGTCGGGTTTCGGCCGTGCGGCCCTGCCAATATAAAGCCCGCGCGCGGGAAATGGGGGTGGAGACATGGGCGGCCAGCGCGTCAAAATGCCGACGCGCCTGGGTTGGGTCGTCCAGCTTGCGCAGGGCCAGCCAGCCAGACAGCCATTCGGCATCGGCATATTGCAGACCCCCGGGCCGCAGGCCGTGGGCTGTGGCCAAGGTATAGGCGTCGTCATAGGCGCCGGCTTTCAGCGCGCGACCGATATGGATCCGCCGCTCCGTCCAGATCTTCAGCGCCGCGAAATGGGGCACCTCATCGGTCAGTTTGAGCATCAGCGGCAAAGCGTTCGCCCCTTGGCCGGAGCGCCGTCGCCAGCGCGCGCGCTCATACAGCAAGCCGGGATTGTTGCGCAGGCTGGACGGCACGGCGGCCACCGCGCGGTCCACCCCGCGTCGGCGGGCCATCAGGGCGATGCGCGCTTCCGCCAGACGACGCTGACCTGTGGACAAGCGCGACAGCAGCGCCGAGGCGGAGCTGCGATAGCCATGCCAAAGCAGGAAGTCGACGCGCGCTTCATGGTCCACCCGGCGCAAGCGGCTGCGATAGCGGCGCTCTATGTCGGTTTGCACACTCTTGGACAACAGGCTGGTGCGCCATGCCTCACGCAACAGCGCGACGCCGTCACGCGTGCGTCCCGCGATCAGCAGGGCTTCGGCATGGGCGATTTTGCCTTCCCCGCTCACCGGCGGGTGGGCGCCGAACCAGGCCAGGCGTTGGCTCGCCGATAATCCCGATTCACCAATGGCGGCTTCGGCCTGATCGCGCATGGTGATGTTGCGAGGCCAACCTTCCAGCGTGCGTACGGCCTCCGCGAGTGTGGCGAAATCCGCATCCGAGTTCGATTGGGCCGTGCGCCAGAGGAGGATTTTTGAGGCCGTGGCGTCATTGATGGCGGCGCGGTGGCGCCGCACGCTCTCCCAATCGCCGCGCGAGGCTGCGCGTAATCCGGCGCGCAACTGCGTCATATCGGCGCTGGACAGCAGATCCAGATGCAGGGCGGGGCGCTCAGGCTTCAGGCGTGGCGCGGGCGGCGCGGCGCTCGCCGTGTTTGCGGCGATCCCAAGCGTCGCCGCCAAAGCAGCACACACAGCGATAAGACGGCTCGATCCGCGACCCATAAGCGCTCCTGATTCGTCTAAGCTCAGCTTGGCAGGCTCAGCCCCCGGCCTCAAGAATCTTGCGTGCCGCCGCCATTGGCGCCGCACGCGAAGCTTTCTACGATGAAAGTCTTTACGGCGTTTCTTCAGGACGCAAGAGCATCACGCGATCATGGTAACTTCAGTTTTTTCGGGATCCATCGTGGCCCTGGTCAGCCCCTTGCGGGACGGGGCGCTTGATGAAAGCGCGCTGCGGGCTTTGGTGGCTTGGCATGTGGGCGAAGGCACGTCTGCGTTGGCGCCGGCGGGCACGACGGGCGAATCGGCGACGCTGACCGAGGCGGAGCGTCGCAAACTTGTGGAAATCGTTGTGGACGAAGCGGAGGGCCGCATCCCGGTGATCGCGGGCATTGGCGGGCCTTCCACATCGGCGACCCTTGAGAAAGCGCGTCACGCCAAAGCCGAGGGCGCCCATGCCGGCCTGGTGGTGACGCCCTATTACAATCGCCCGGATCAAGAGGGGCTCTACGCGCATTTCAGCGCCATCGCCGATGCGGTGGAGTTGCCGCTGATCGTGTATAACGTGCCGCGCCGCACGGCGGTCGATCTCAGCGTGCAGACGTTGGGCCGCTTGTCGTCTCACCCCAACATTGTCGCTGTGAAGGACGCCAGCTGCGATGTGGGGCGCGTGGCGCGCATGATCGGCGTCTGCGGGCCCGACTTTGCGTTGTTGTCCGGTGATGATCCCTCAGCGCTCGGTTTCATGGCGGCGGGGGGCCATGGCGTGGTGTCGGTCACGGGCAATGTGACGCCGGGCCCCATGGCGCGGATGTGCGCGGCGGCCTTAGCCGGGGATATCGCCCAGGCGCGGGCGCTGAACCTCGCGCTCGCCCCGTTGCATGATGCGTTGTTCGCCGCCGCGAGCCCGGGCCCGACCAAATACGCGCTCAGCACCCTGGGCCGCTGCAGCGCCGAGTTGCGGCTCCCCCTGACGCCGCCGCCGCCCGCCGCGTGTGAGGCGGTGGACGCCGCGCTGAGACTTGCGCAAACGGCTATGGCGGGCGCATAACCCGCGCCCGGCCTGTGACGGGCCTGATGGGTAAAGGATTGCCGCAGCCATGGCGCACAGCAAAGGACGCAGCGACGGCGTCGTGGCCGAAAACCGCCGGGCGCGGCATGATTATGAGATTGAGGACACGCTGGAGGCCGGGCTGGTGTTATCCGGTTCGGAGGTGAAGGCGTTGCGTTTGGGGCGCGCCAATATTGCGGAAAGCTACGCCAGTGCGGAGAAGGGCGACATCTATTTGATCAACGCCAACATTCCCGAATACGCTCATGCCAATCGCCAGAACCACCCCCCGACGCGGCCGCGCAAGCTGCTGCTGCATCGGCGCGAAATTGCGCGGCTGACCGGCGCGGTGCAACGCGAGGGACGCACACTGGTGCCGCTGAAACTGTACTTCAATCAGCGCGGCATCGCGAAGCTGCTGCTTGGCTTGGCGAAGGGCCGCAAAGCCCATGACAAACGAGACGTTCAACGCGATCGCGACTGGGCGCGCGACAAGGCGCGCTTGTTGCGCGATCGGGGCTAGCGCCGCAGCGCGGACACGCCGGGCGCGCCATCGGCATGGCGGCAAGTGATGCTTAAACAATTGCTGCTCAAACAGCCCCGGCCTTTAGGTGAATGGACCGCAAGGCTCCACACGCAAAGCGTGCACATTCGCGCAGCTCTGACATTGACACCGGCGGCGCATTAACCGTGAATTGGGCGTAGGCGGTTCCGCCTATTCGGTATGAGGGGTTTCTCATGAAAATCGTTGCATTTGCTGCGGCTGCGGTCGTGGCGGCGTCTTTGCCTGCTTTGGCGCAAAACACGGCTGACAGCTCCGGCTGCGGCCTTGGCACCACCTTGTTCGAAGGCCAGCAGGGTGTGGGCCCGCAAGTCCTCGCCGTCACCACCAACGGCACCTCGGGCAACGGCACTTTCGGCATCACCTTTGGTACGCTGGGCTGCAACAGCGATGGCATCGTCGCCTCTCCGGCGAAAGTGCGCATGATCGCGGTGTCGAGCTTGGACAGCCTGTCCGCGGAAATCGCGCAAGGCGAGGGTGAGACCCTTGAGGCGATCGCGGTTGTGTATGGCGTCGGCGAGGCTGATCGCGCCCACTTCAACGCGGCGATGAAAGAGAATTTCGACGTGGTGTTCCCGTCTGCGAACGCCAGCGCCGAAGATGTGGTGAGCGGCATGCTCGCCGTGATGAGCGCCGATCCGATCCTGGCGAAATACGTGGTCGAGGCGTAAGCGCCGCGATTTGTCGCTCCGTTTTACGGCTGCTCTCATAGGGATTTTTATGATGAAGAATATGTTTTTGGCTGGCGCTTTGGCGCTGATCGCCGCTCCCGCCATGGCCCAAAGCACCGCTGACAGCTCCGGCTGCGGCGTGGGCACGATCCTGTTTGAAGGCCAACAGGGTGTGGCGCCGCAAGTGCTCGCCGTGACCACCAACGGCATCTACGGCAACGGCACCTTCGGCATCACGTCCGGCACACTGGGCTGCAACAGCGACGGTGTCGTGGCGTCTCCGGCTGCGGTGCGTTTGGTGACCGCTTCGAGCCTCGACGTGTTGTCGGCGGAAGTGGCCCAAGGCGAAGGTGAAACCTTAGACGCCATCGGGGTGCTCTTCGGTGTGGAAGAAGCCGATCGCGCCCACTTCAAAACGGCCATGAAAAACAACTTCGACACCGTGTTCGCGTCCGCGGACGTGACGGCGGACGACGTTGTGGCCGGCATGACCGAAGTGATGGTCGCCGATGTGGTGCTGCAAAAGTACCTGGTTGAAGCGTAAGCAGAAGACGGGGCGGCGCTGCGGCGCCGTCCCGCTTGTCGTTTCGACATGCGGCGGACGCTCCGCCCCGGGGGAAGCCTGATGATGCAAGCCTGGCCCGCCTTGCTCAGTGTGGCGGCGCTTGTGGTTGTCAGCGTTTGGCCTGGCGATCGGGCGGCGGCGCATAGCGACGCCGACACGGCGCAGGCTGAACCACTTTCCGCCCTGGCCGTGACGTTGCAACAGCGGGCTGAGGCGGCCGGTTTAGCGCAGCAGGCGCAATGGCTGGCGCTACTGCATTATCGCGACATGTTGCGCGGCGCGCGCAGCGTGGTCGACAGCCCCGCCTTTTTCCTCGATCCCAGGGGTAAGCGCGACGCCGCGGCGGAGCTCAACGCGACCATCGCCGCCATGGTCGCGCCGCTGGATGCTAACGCGGACGCGGCGGCGCGCGATGCGCATGGGCAGTGCGCCTTTCCCGCCCGCTACAGCTGGTTGCGCGAACAGCTTGCATTGGATGCGGCCGGGGTGCCGGCCCATGCGTGCCCTGGCTATGAAGAGTTTCGCGACACCGTTGACGCCCATAGCGCCACCTTTGTGTTCTCCTCCGCGTTCGTGAGCCAGCCCTCTTCCATGTTTGGCCATACCCTGTTGCGGTTGGATGGCCCTGATCCGCAAAGCCGTCCCCATTTGGCGTCCTATGCAGTGAATTACGGCGCCGATTCCGCCGTCACGGATCAGGATGGCGCGGCGCTATACGCTCTGAGGGGATTGGCTGGCGGGTATCCGGCACGCTACGAGTTGATCCCTTATGCGGCCAAAGTCACGCAGTACAGCCGTCATCAAAATCGTGACATTTTCGAGTATGAGCTGGCTCTCACCCCCGATGAGGTGGCTTTGATCGTCGCCCATTTGTGGGAGATGCAGGATATCCACGCGGATTATTTTTATTTTTCGGAAAACTGCGGCTCGCGCATCCTCGATTTGATTGAAGTGGGCCGACCCTCACTGCGTGAACACAGCGACTTTGACTTGTACGCCATTCCGGCTGATGTGGCGCGGGTGCTGATGGATGCGCCGGGCTTGGTGGCGTCGTGGTCCTACCGTCCCTCGGCGCGGGTGAGCCTCGATCGTATTCTCGATACACTCGAGCCAAACGAAATCGATCAGGCCAAAGCCTTAGCCGGCGGGGCGCCGGTTGAGCCCACCTTGGCGGCGTTGGACGCGACGGAGGCGGCGGCCGCCGCCGACGCGGCGATGGCGTTGTTGGAGTATCGTCTGCGCGTGGGTCAGACGCCGCGGGAGGAAGCGGCGCCACAACTCTACGCTTTGTTGCGTCAGCGGGCCCGGATGGACGCTCCGCCGCTGGATGCCACGGCGGCGCCGCCGGCCCGCCCCGATGAAGGCCATGGGGCCGGGCGCCTGTTGGTGGCGGGCGGGATTGCGGATCGGCGCGGGTTTATGGAGGTGCATCTGCGCCCGGCGTACCACGACTTGCTCGACCCGCAGCATGGCTATGTTTCTGGCGCTGAGGTGTCGATTTTTGAGACGAGCGCGCGCTGGATCGACGGTGAGGGGCCGCGCTTGGAGACGTTCCGCGTTGCGGAGATCCATTCCGTCGGCGAGCGGACGGCGGTGTTCAAGCCCGCCAGCTGGCGGGTGGGAACGGGGCTCAGTCGCTTTCGTACGGCGGAGGTGGACGCGTCCCTCGTTGCGGACGTGCAGGGCGGTTACGGGCTCAGCTGGGTCACGCCGCTGGGCATCGTGTCCGCCTATGCGGAGGGGGCGCTTTACGGCGATGTGGATGGCGAGGCGCCCTTTGACGACAGTGTGTTGGCCGGCCTCGGCGGTTCGGTGGCCTTGCGGATGACTCCGCAGCCGCGCTGGCGGGTGGAGTTGGAGGCGCGCCAGGAGTTCACGCCGCAGGATCCCGATTTCCATTTCGGCGCCTTCCATGTGCGCCAATCGCTGCAGCTGGCGCCGGAGACGTTGATGCGTCTTGATCTCGCCGTGCGCGATGCGCCGCTGGATGATTGGCGCGGGGACGCGCGTCTTGATGCGCGTGTGGGCCTGGCGCGGTACTTCTGATGTGTGTGAGCACTTGCATGCGTGGGGCTTTGGTCATGGCGCTCGCCCTTGTCGCGGGCGCGTGCACCAATTTGTTTTTTCAACCCTCCAATCACCCGCCATGGACGCCGGCGGATGCGTCGCTGAGCTATCGCGATCTGAGCCTCGTCAGCCTTGATGGCGTGCCGTTGCACGGCTGGTTTATCCCAGGGCAGGCCGCGCCAGCGGAGGCGAGCCGCCCAGCGCAGGGCTGCACGATCGTGCACGCCCATGGCAATGGCGGTCATGTGGGCGCGCATTTGCCGTTTGTGCTCTGGATGGCCCAGCAGGGCGTGCATGTGGTGATGTTCGATTATCGCGGCTATGGCCGCTCCGGCGGGACGTTGGACCTTGCGGGCGCACACAATGACACTGCGGCGGTGTTGCAGGCCGTGCTGGCGGATGCGCCCCTGGATCCGGTCATTGATCCCGACCGGGTGGTGCTGTTTGGCCAGAGCTTGGGCGGGGCCATCGGACTTGTCACGGTGGCGAAGCTTCCCGAGCGGTCGCGGTTGCGCGCTGTGGCCGTGGAGGGAGCGTTTTCCGATTATCGGGACATCGCGCGCGAGAAGCTCAGCGAGTCGTGGCTGACGGCTTGGCTGCGCGGTCCTTTGGGCCTGACCATCACGGATCGCTTCAAGCCGTTGGATGCGGTGGGCGCGCTCGCCGGCGCCCCGGTGCTGATCATCCATGGCGATGCCGATCGCGTCGCGCCGGTGCACCATGGCGAGCGGCTGTTCGAGGCGGCTCAGCCGCCCAAAGCGTTTTGGTCGCCGGAAGGGGGGCGGCATGTGGCGGCCTTCGCCGATGCGGGCATGCGCCAACGTTTCATGAGCTGGTTGGACGATGTGTGCGCATAACAGCGTGCGGGCGCTGGGGCTGCTGACGGGTGATGCGCCGGCGGATTGGCGGTGGTCGGCGGCGATGTGCAACCAAAATGGTGCGGATGGAGGGACTCGAACCCCCACGGGTCGCCCCGCCAGGACCTAAACCTGGTGCGTCTACCAGTTCCGCCACATCCGCATCAGAGTGAGTGCTAGCGCGCTGCGCCGCCGCGCGCTAGACCAAACGCAGTCCAGCCCCGTGCGCGTGTTGCCAGCCCGCCAGCGGCGTGACATAAGCGCCCACTGCGATTTTTCCCTAAACAAGTGAACCCCGCACGCCCCATGCTCGTTGAAGAAACCGCCACAGACGGATTAAGCCGCAGCTTCACCGTCACCATCCCCCGTGATGATCTCGCCGCCCGCTTGGACGCGCGTATTGCGGAGATCCAGCCGCAAGTGCGCTTGAAGGGCTTTCGTCCGGGCAAGGTGCCGGCGAGCCATATCCGCAAAATGTTCGGTTCCTCCATGATGCAGGAAATCGTGGAGGCGGCGGTCAGCGAGTCGACGCAAAAAACCCTCGACGAACGCTCCTTGCGTGCGGCCGGGACGCCGGAGATCGCCCTGTCGAGCGATGCCGATGCGGTGTCCAAGGGCGATGTGGATCTCGCTTTTGAGATGCGCGTTGAGGTGATGCCCGAGTTTGAACCGGCCGATCCGCGCGGGCTGACGCTGGAGCGCCCCATTTCGCCGGTGAGCGATGTGGACGTGAATAAAACGCTGGCTGAACTCGCCGAAAATCAAAAAGTGTTCGAAGATAAAGACGATCCCGTGGCCGAGAATGGCGATGCGGTGACGCTCGATTTCACGGGCTTTATGGATGGTGAGGCCTTTGAGGGGGGCGCCGCAGAGGGGGCGCAAATCGTCCTTGGCGAGGGCCGCTTGATCCCCGGTTTTGAGGAGCAACTGGTGGGCGCGCGGCCCGGCGATACGCCGAGCCTGCAGGTCACCTTCCCGGGCGACTATGCGCGCGAGGAGTTCCAAGGCCGCGATGCGGTGTTTGAAGTCACGGTGCACCAGGTGCAAGCGCGCAAGCCGGTGGAGGTGTCGGACGAGCTTGCGACCCAAATGGGCTTTGATGATCTTGGTGCTCTGACCGACGCGGTTCGCGGCAATCTGGAGCGCGAACACGCTCAGCAATCGCGCCATCGCGTGAAGCGGCGCTTGCTGGATGCGCTGGACGCCGCACACACGTTTGCGCTGCCTGGCCGCATGGTGGAGGCGGAATTCGAGCAGATTTGGCGGCAAGTCGAAGGGGATTTGGAGCGCAATGAGGTGGCGCCCGAGGATGCGGACAAAACGCCGGAGGAGCTGAAGGCCGAATATGAGGCGATCGCCCAGCGCCGTGTGCGCTTGGGCCTTGTTCTGGCGGAAATCGGCAACGCCGCCGGCGTGCAAGTGCCCGACGAAGACGTGGCCCGCGCGGTGAATCTGGAGGCGCGCCGCTATCCGGGGCGCGAGCGGGAGGTGGCGGAGTTCTACCAGAAGAACGCCCAGGCCCGCGCCCAGTTACGCGCCCCGCTGTTTGAAGAGCGGGTGGTGGACTACATCTTGGAGCTGGCGACGGTGGAAGATGTGGTCGTTGATCGCGAGACGCTGTTTCAAGACGATTAGCGGTCCGCGCTGGCGCCGCGGCGCGCCCGCACACGCATGATTTTGTGAGGCCGGTTCGGGCTGGAGCCATGCAAGGCGGCGGAAATCCGCCGCTGCGGGGTTGCGCGAAAGCGCGACTGACGAAATATCAGGGTTTCACTGTTATCTCCGCGCTGTCTGTGCGGGTCCGCGCCTTCGCCCGTGTCTGTGGCGGCGCGCTTTCATCGGTTTTTGAAGGAGCAATCATGTCTCAGCGCGTTGAAACCATGATGAATCTCGTGCCGATGGTGGTGGAGCAAACCAGCCGCGGCGAGCGCGCCTACGATATTTTCTCGCGCCTGCTGAAGGAGCGGATCATCTTCCTCACCGGTCCGGTGGAGGACGGGATGGCCAGCTTGGTGGTCGCTCAGCTGCTTTATCTGGAGTCAGAAAGCCCGAAAAAAGACATCGCCATGTACATCAACAGCCCTGGCGGCGTCGTCACCTCGGGTCTGTCCATTTATGACACCATGCAATACATCAAATCGCCCGTGACGACGGTGTGCGTCGGTCAGGCGGCGTCCATGGGCTCGTTGCTGCTGAACGCCGGTGAGCCGGGGATGCGGATCGCATTGCCGAACGCCCGTATCATGGTGCACCAGCCTTCGGGCGGGTTCAGGGGTCAAGCCTCCGACATCGAACGCCACGCTCAAGATATTGTGAAGCTGAAGCGCCGGCTGAACGAGATTTATGTGAAGCACACCAAACAGGACTATGAGGTGATCGAGCGCACGTTGGATCGCGATTTTTTCATGACCGCGGACGAAGCGAAGGACTTTGGTCTGGTTGACCATGTGTATGAAACGCGTGCCGACAGCGCCGACACGTTGGGCGAGTAAGGGTCGCGGCTTTGCGCAGTGGGTTGATCGGCGCCCCGCGTTCATGATCGTATGGGCGCAGTGTCGGTTAACGCCGCGCCGCGGCGCGGCTCTTGCAATGCGGGTTCGTGGCGCGTGGTGCGCGTCACAGATGTGAGCTGCGGCGGCGTCTTTCCACGTGGCCGACAGGAGTGATTATGGCGAACACACCCCAAAAGACCGGCGGCGACGGCAAGAGCACGCTCTATTGCTCTTTCTGTGGAAAAAGCCAACACGAAGTGCGCAAGCTGATCGCGGGCCCCACCGTGTTCATCTGCGATGAATGTGTTGAGCTGTGCATGGACATCATTCGCGAGGAGACAAAATCCTCGCTGGTGAAATCGCGCGAGGGCGTGCCGACGCCGCGCGAGATTTGCGATGTGCTCGACGATTATGTGATCGGCCAAGGCCACGCCAAGCGTGTGCTGTCGGTGGCGGTGCACAATCACTATAAGCGGCTGAACCACGCGTCCCAAAATGGCGATGTGGAGCTCGCAAAGTCCAACATTCTGCTGATCGGTCCCACCGGTTGCGGCAAGACGCTGTTGGCTCAGACGCTGGCGCGCATCTTGGACGTGCCCTTCACTATGGCGGACGCCACGACGCTGACCGAGGCGGGCTATGTGGGCGAGGATGTGGAGAACATCATCCTCAAGCTGTTGCAAGCGG